>CAKPZC010000019.1 GCA_934203355.1 uncultured Prevotella sp.
GTCTCTCCACAGCCAAAGCTGGCAGACGACCCGCATATACAGGCATGGATATGACAACCAAATCATCAGCATTGACACTTGGATATTTCAAGTTCTCCGCCTTCGTGCAAAGTTCTGTAATATAGCTCTCCGCCTCGAATGCCCTGCATAGCAACTCGCTCACACGGCGCGTACCGCCTGTAGGGCTGAATGTTAATTGATGTATATTCATAATCTAAGTTTTATTAATAATGCTTATGTATTTATGTATGAGCTCACTCTATTGTGACCTCGTCCATGAAGAACCATGCAGGATAGCCCACTCCATAATGCCATGACGGACACAAACCAAGACCCTTCACAACCACACGAACATATCGTGCTGTGACTGGTGATGAGGCAACCGAGCCTTGCACGAATTTCACGCTTATGTCGCGATCCTCGGGAAATTCATGAGTTCCGAAAAGACTGTATGTTTTGTCGTCGTCGCTATAATAATAAGTGACACTTCTCGGCAACAACACCCACGCTCCGAGTTGATGAAGGAAGTCGGTAGAAATACTGCTGAACGTCTTGCTCTCGCCCATATCCAGAACGAAATCAGCATCTTTGCCTTCCCAGCCTACCCAACTCTCAACAAATGTGGTGCCTCCATAAAGTCCGTCGGTCAAGGCCTTTTCGGCTATTGGCTGATAGCGTTCTGCAGGATGAATATTCCATCGTATTTTAGCATTGGCAGCCTTATTGTTGTTTTTTGAAGGAAGGAAGCGCTTACGATATAGCTCACAGTAATCGGCAGGACGATTGTTTCGCTCGTTTAGTGTGGGAATTTTAAACCGCTCACATTGAGAGCGGAATGTCTCAAGCTGTTCTGCTACCCTCGCCTTGTTGCCACCAGGCTCTGTACGTGCTATCTCAAGTTCGCTGTAGCGCAATGGCAAACGAGCTATTTGCACATGAGCAAGTCTTGTCGAATCCGCGTTTACGGCACGCTCGGCGTTATCAAACAATTCGTTGTAGACCTTGCGCAAATTCTTATTGAGCATTCCGTGCTTATGAGTAATCGGCGAATCATATATCCATAGGTCTGTACCCGACGACAACAATGCCCCTTGTAGCATTTGTTGATAGCGATATAAATATGGAGCTGCCTCACCATAATATTCACACATGAATCGCTTCATCAACGAATCTTCGTCGAGAGTGGGATTCCACATCAGCTTGCCAAGCATATAAGCACGCATCTCGCAGAAGTCGGTACCCAAAGAGCCGTTCACCTGCTCAAAGAGCATTGTGGCATGATTTCGTTTGAATAGTTCTATGTTTTTCTTCAATATATGGAAGTTAGGAAATGGAGCCACTACATTGTCGAAATTGATGCCATAGTCCCACACAAAAATATTATTGGAAATCTTCGACCATCCCTCCATCGCCTTCACGAAGTCCTGGCCAGAAGCATTGTCGGTAAGAGGCACCTCGCGCTTGCTATCTATGTCGCATAGCATGATATTCACATTAGGCAACGGACGCACGTGCTTTGGCGGATGCATCGTAAAAAGATAAGCCAACGTGGAGAATTGCTTGTCGGGAAAACGCTCAGCCAGACGGTTAAGAAAACGAATATAGTTGCCCGAGGGTGAACCCTCATATTCATTTACCTTCTTGCACTCGGGACATTGACAATAGGTGTCGTTGCCGTCGTTCTGACTTATGCTCATGATGGTCTTGTCGGGATTAGCCTTGAATATTGAATCAACACGCGCTGCTACAATATCGAATATCTCGGGATTGGTGAGACACCACTGGCTGTGATTACCCGGACGACGCTCGCCATTTATGAACGAGTAGTACTCGGGATGTTCTTTGCCATAAACCGCAGATGGAAGCAAACGGTCGAATGTATGCACCCATAGATTGTCGGCAAATATCTCATTAGGCTCTGCCAAACGAAACCAGTCATAATATATAGGGTCGTCACAACCATAGCTCATGGTTTGACGATAGCGGAAAGCAGGAGTCTCAACCTTATGAATAGCAGGAATGGAAATGTCGCGCGACGGCGTAAGCGTATAACACTCCTTGGCAAGATAGTTCATTCCTATATACTGCTCAAGCATGGTGCAAACACCATATATTGCCCCCTTGCCGCCAGCCGACATTATGCGCAAGATGCCATCATGGCAGTCGAGCACAAATCCGTCGTTCTGGGCTTCTTGGGTAGTTTCGCCAATAACAATTGTGCCCTTTGTGACATTCTTGTTTACAGCTATTGGAAGTTCAGCGCCTGATGTTTCTTTTACAAAACGTCTAAGCAGAGTAGCGGCTTTCTTGTTGTTCTCGGTTTCGGCAACAAGCACAATTTGCGCCTTGGGCTTGCCCTTGGCGACAAGCGTTATTTGAGCCTGGGCAGCAGCCGAAAAACAAACTACAGCCGAGAGCACAAACATTCGAGTTGATTTTAGCATAATATATTTTTTATTTAGTTTGATTTGTTTTGTAAACAAAGGTAACATAAATAGGCGACAATACAAAATAAATACGTAACTTTGCAATATATAGAGACTAAAGCTTACTTATAAATATACTTATATAAAAAATATGGAAGTAATAAAAACAGATATTGAAGGTGTAGTCATCATCGAGCCACGCATTTTCAAGGATGCAAGAGGCTATTTCTTCGAGAGCTACTCGCAACGTGAGTTTGAGCAGAAGATTGGAAAGATTGACTTCTGCCAAGACAACGAAAGCATGTCAACCTATGGCGTAATGCGCGGACTACATTTCCAACGTCCACCTTTCACCCAAAGCAAATTGGTTAGATGTGTGAAAGGAAGCGTGCTCGACGTAGCAGTCGACATACGCAAAGGAAGTGCGACATATGGCAAGCACGTGGCTGTGGAACTAACGGAGGACAACCACCGCCAGTTCTTCATACCAAGAGGATTCGCCCACGGTTTTGCTGTGCTAAGCGATGTGGCTGTGTTCCAATACAAATGCGACAACTTCTATCATCCAGAGGCTGACGGAGGAATATCCATACTCGACGATTCGCTCAACATCGACTGGCGCATACCGACAAACAAGGCTATCCTCAGCGATAAAGATACGAAACACGAACTGCTGAAAGATTTCGACTCTCCTTTCAGTATAGATAAGCCTCTCTACTAAGTGGCTACTTACACGAAAGCGATTTTGACAAAATGAAACATAACAAAAGGAATCACATGAACATACTTGTTACAGGAGCTAACGGCCAACTCGGACACGAGATGCAACGCGTAGCCAAAGAAAGCAATGACCATTTTATATTCACCGATGTGGCTGAAGGATATGAAAATCTCGATATCACAAACATAGAAGCCATACGCAAGACAATAAAGGACAACAATATCGAAGTGATAGTAAATTGTGCCGCCTACACCAACGTAGACCGTGCAGAAACCGACTATGACACAGCCAACCTTATCAACAACATAGCAGTGGGCAACCTTGCCACAGCTATAAAGGAAGTCGACGGCACCCTAATACATATATCCACCGACTATGTGTTTCAAGGCGACCGCAATATTCCATGTCGCGAGGATTGGACTACAAATCCTTTAGGTGTCTATGGCAAAACAAAATTGGCTGGCGAAAAGGCCATCGAGACAACAGGATGCAAACACATCATTCTACGCACAGCATGGCTATACTCGAAATGGGGAAAGAACTTCGTGAAGACAATGCAGTATCTCACAGCATCGAAGGACGAACTGAAGGTTGTGTTCGACCAAGTGGGAACACCAACTTTCGCAGGCGACCTTGCCGATACTATCGCTCATATAATAAGCACACGTCAAATGAACAAGACAGGAATCTACCACTTCTCAAACGAAGGTGTGTGCTCATGGTTCGACTTCGCAAAAATCATCTGCGAACTGTCGGGCAATACTTGCAACATAAAGCCATGCTATAGCGAGGAATTCCCAAGTCCGGTGAAACGTCCACATTTCTCAGTACTCGACAAGTCGAAATTAAAGAAAACTTTTGACATCGATGTCCCCTACTGGACCGACTCGCTGAAGATTTGCATCAAGCAACTGGCTGGCAATACCACCGACAACAACTAACCATTACTATAATTAATAAACTTTAAATTTCATCATCATGCGAACAATCATCATCACAGGCGGAGCCGGATTCATCGGCTCACATGTTGTAAGACTATTCGTCAACAAGTATCCCAACTATCATATCATCAATCTCGACAAACTAACTTATGCAGGAAACCTCGCCAATCTAAAGGACATAGAGGACCGCGACAACTACACTTTCATAAAGGGAGACATATGCGACTTTGAACTCGTCATGCAGCTCATGCAGAAACACCATGTCGACGGCATCATTCATCTTGCTGCCGAGAGTCATGTCGACCGCTCCATCAAGGACCCCTTCACCTTTGCCCGCACCAACGTTATGGGCACTCTGACCCTACTGCAAGCAGCCAAACTTTATTGGGAGTCGCTGCCCGAGAAGTATGAAGGCAAACGTTTCTACCACATTTCCACCGATGAAGTGTACGGAGCATTGGAATTAACAAATCCCGAGGGCATCGAGTCGCCATTCACCACCAAGGCCTCAAGCGACCATCATCATGCCTACGGCCACGATTTCTTCACAGAGGATAAGAAATACAACCCACACTCGCCCTACTCTGCATCTAAGGCTTCGAGCGATCATTTCGTGCGTGCCTTCCACGACACTTACGGAATGCCTACCGTCGTGACCAATTGCTCCAACAACTATGGTCCTTACCAGTTCCCCGAGAAACTGATTCCGCTTTTTATCAACAACATACGCCATCGCAAACCGCTACCAGTTTACGGTGAAGGACTCAACGTGCGCGACTGGCTCTATGTTGAGGACCATGCACGTGCCATCGACCTCATCTTCCACCAAGGCAAGATAGCCGACACCTATAACATCGGCGGATTCAACGAATGGAAAAACATTGACATCATACATGTACTCATTAATACTGTAGACCGACTGTTGGGACGCAAAGAAGGCGAAGACCTCAACCTCATTACTCACGTCACCGACCGTATGGGACACGACATGCGCTATGCTATTGACTCGCGCAAATTGCAACGTGAACTTGGCTGGGAGCCGTCGTTACAATTCGAGGAAGGCATTGAGAAAACTGTGAGATGGTATCTCGACAACCAGGCATGGATGGACAACGTGACATCTGGAGACTACCAGAAATACTACGACGATATGTATCAGAACAGATAACATATAACACAAAAGGCAGTGTCAACACAAATGCTGACACTGCCTTTTTTATATTAATTCAATTAAGAATCTTGCTTTATGGTGATAATTACTTCTTGAAGAAGTCCTTAACAGCCTCGTTAGCAACCATGCGCTCATCAAACATGTAAGCACCAGTCTTCGGGCTCTTCACCATCTTGATAACCTTTGTATATGCGCGACCATCCGTAGAACCTTCACGAAGGGTAGCGACCGCTTTCTTTGCCATATCTTATATGTTATTACTTAATCTCCTTGTGAAGAGTCATCTTCTTGAGGATGGGGTTATACTTCATTAATTCCATACGGTCTGGAGTGTTCTTACGATTCTTGGTAGTCACGTAACGGCTTGTTCCAGGCAGACCGCTGTTCTTCATCTCAGTGCACTCGAGAATAACCTGTACTCTGTTGCCCTTTGCTTTCTTTGATGCCATTTACTTATTCTCCTATTACTTTAATGTCACTCCAGTCACAATAGCCTTTAGACACAGCCTGCTTGAGGGCAGCGTCCAAGCCCACTTTGTTAATAAGACGCAGACCTGCTGCGCTAATCTTGAGGCTAATCCAGCAGTTCTCCTCAACATAGAAGAACTTCTTGCTGAACAAGTTCACATCGAAAGAACGCTTTGTGCGGTGCTTTGAGTGTGATACGTTGTTACCTATCTGGGCTTTCTTTCCCGTAATCTGACAAATTTTCGACATTTCTATCTGCTTTTTTGTATTCGTTTTTTGATACCTATTCCAAACAGGATGCAAAATTAGCGACTTTTTCCGAGAACGCAAAACATTCTATTAAATAATATAGTATATTTAATATTTTTTTTGTTTTGCAGCCTCATTTTTACTCACTTACGGGAATTATTGGGGCTTTTTCTTCTCTCTTCACCTTTGGTGCGTTCTCCTTAAGGAAGTCTATAAACATCTGTAAAGCTTTGCTTGTGGCGATAGCAAGATTTATGTCGCGTCCATAGTCCTCCGTAAGCTTCATTGTGACAATATTTTTCGCATTGCCACAAGCAAGCCATATTGTACCCACTGGTATCTCGGCTGTTCCACCACCAGGTCCTGCTGTACCAGTAGAGGCTATAGCGAAATCTACATCAAGAACCTTAATAGCTCCCTCGACCATTGCCTTTGCCACATCCTCACAGACGGCAGTTTGCTCCTCAAGCATCTGATGATCAACTCCAAGCAGACGCTCCTTTATCTCGTTGGTGTAGGATATTATGCCACCCTTGAAATAAGTAGAAGCTCCTGGAACTGCAATTATCGACTCGGCTATTCGCCCACCTGTGCAGCTCTCTGCCGAGCCCACAGTTAGCCCAGACTCGTAGAGATACTGTTGAATCTCACGGCTAAGTATTTTCTTTTCAAATTCCATTTTTATATCTGATTATTTTAAATATTCCAAACTACTTGAACGTCACCTTGCTAAATGCAGGCTTGTCGATGGAGCAGAAGTCCTTGTCGAGGAACTTGTAGTAGCCCGTGACACCAATCATAGCCGCATTGTCGGTAGTATAGCTAAACTTGGGAATATAAATAGTCCAGCCATAACGCTTTGCATGGTCGTGGAAGGCATTGCGCAATCCATTGTTGGCCGACACTCCGCCAGCCACAGCCACATGCTTTATACCCGTCTGTTTCACAGCAAGACGAAGTTTCTTCATCAAAATATCGACAATGGTATGCTCAAGACTTGCTGCAAGGTCATTCTTGTGATGCTCTATAAATTCTGGGTCGTCTTGTATCCATTTGCGCAAGCTATAGAGAAACGACGTTTTCAATCCACTGAAGCTATAATCCAATCCAGGGATGTGTGGCTCTGAGAACTTATAGGCAAGCGGATTGCCCTGACGCGCCAAACGGTCGATGATAGGTCCACCAGGATAGCCCAACCCCATCACCTTCGAACACTTGTCGATTGCTTCTCCAGCAGCATCGTCGATGGTCTGTCCAAGCACCTCCATATCGTTATAGGCATTCACCTTGACAATCTGCGAGTTGCCACCCGACACAAGTAAACAGAGGAAAGGAAACGGAGGTGTTGTGTCTTCAGGTTTCTCCTTGATAAAATGCGCCATCACATGACCCTGCAAGTGATTAACGTCAATCATAGGAATGCCAAGACTGCGAGCAAATCCCTTGGTGAAGCTCACGCCTACAAGCAGCGAACCCATGAGTCCCGGACCGCGCGTGAAGGCTACTGCCGACAATTGTTCCTTGGTGATACCTGCACGCTTCAATGCAGCGCTCACAACGGGCACTATATTTTGTTGATGAGCGCGCGATGCAAGTTCAGGCACAACGCCACCATACTCGAAATGAACGTCCTGTGAAGCTGTCACGTTGCTCAACAATATATTATCCTGGAGCACGGCTGCGCTAGTGTCATCGCAACTGCTCTCTATACCTAATATGTACATTTTTCCTGATTTTTAAGTGTTAATAAGTCAATATTTCCACTCCGTGCTCTGTCATTACGAATGTGTGCTCCCACTGTGCGCTCGGTTTCTCGTCGCCAGTTATTACTTCCCATCCGTATTCGTCGTCTTCATCAATAAACACTTCCCAAGTGCCCATATTCACCATTGGCTCAATAGTGAACACCAT
This sequence comes from uncultured Prevotella sp., assembly GCA_934203355.1. GTDB lineage: Bacteria > Bacteroidota > Bacteroidia > Bacteroidales > Bacteroidaceae > Prevotella. The sequence goes on from CAKPZC010000019.1 coordinate 7,888, forward strand.
ACCTGGCACAAGCAACATGCCTGTACCCCTATGACCGTAATGCACAACGTCTGGCTTTTCGTGGAATTTCAATCCTACGCCGTGACCGCAGAGGTCACGCACAATGCCGTAGTGATACTTGTCAGCGTGTTTCTGAATAGCATGACCAATGTCGCCCACAAAAGAGTAAGGCTTGGCTGCCTCCATACCTATCTCAAGACACTCCTTTGCCACACGCACCAGCTGCTCCTTCTCCGGAGTTGTCTTGCCGATAATGAACATACGTGAAGCGTCAGCATAATAGCCGTCAAGAATTGTAGTGAAGTCGACATTCACGATGTCGCCCTCTTCCAGAATGTCGTCTTCCTTAGGAATTCCGTGACACACCACCTCGTTGATGCTTGTACAAACACTCTTAGGAAAGCCCTCGTAATTGAGACAAGCAGGAATAGCACCGTGCGACGTACAGTAGTCGTAGCAGATTTGGTCGATTTCGAGAGTACTCATTCCAGCACGGATGTGCTTTGCTACCTCATCGAGCACACCTGTATTCACCACACCACTACGGCGAATGCCTTCTATCTGTTCGGGAGTCTTGATAAGGTCACGCGACGGTACTTCCTTACCCTTGTTTTCCCAATACATTACTTTTTTGTCAAGTTCTGTCGGCTCCTGACCTGAGAGACAGTGCCAAACTCTCTTCTTTTTGAATACCATAATAATATAGATATTTTAAAACAATTCCAACTTATTCTTTCTTGCTTCGTCGAGCGACGAGAGTTTCTGCTGATGAGCAGCATATTCCTCGCGCAACTTCGCATAACGTTTCTCCAGTTCAGCCTTAAACGCCCTACAATCATTGGGATTCATAAGCCGTTGTGCTATCATCGGATTCTGCGCGGCATCCTTCACCCACACCACAATACCGCTGTAAACAGGAGCTATTTTCAATGCCACATGCATTTCGGACGTCGTAGCACCACCCACCATTATAGGAATCTGCAGACCTGCGTGTTCAAACTCCGTAGCTACGTTGACCATCTCTTCAAGACTCGGCGTGATAAGACCGCTCAGCCCCACCATGTCAACATTCTCCTCAATAGCCTTCTTCAGAATCTGCTCGGCAGGCACCATCACTCCGAGGTCAATCACCTCGTAGTTGTTGCACGACATCACCACATCAACAATATTCTTTCCAATGTCGTGAACGTCGCCCTTAACTGTAGCCATAAGCACCTTGCCCGACGACGAGCCGCCTTCCTGCTTGTCTGCCTCGATGTAGGGTTGCAATATAGCCACAGCTCTCTTCATTGTGCGGGCTGTCTTCACCACCTGTGGCAAGAACATCTTGCCGCACCCGAACAGTTCGCCCACCTTGTTCATGCCGTCCATCAGCGGGCCCTCAATAATGTCCACCGCCTTAGGATAGACAGCAAGAGCCTCCTTGATATCTTCCTCCATGTAGTCGGCTATTCCCTTTTGCAGAGCTGTAGCGAGACGTGTGGCAACATCCGTCTTACGCCATTCGGGTTCGGCAGCCATCTGTGTCGATCCGGGTCCAGTAGCGACTCCGTTCTTCAGAGCCTCCTGTTTTTGTTTAATCTCGTCGGCAAGAGCCACAAGACGTTCCGAAGCGTCCTTTTTGCGGTTGAGCACCACGTCCTCTATTATCTCCAACTGGTCGGCGGGAATATCGTCGTATGTCACCTTTGTTGCAGGGTTGACAATACCGAAATCCATACCACGACCAATGGCATGGTAGAGGAACACAGAGTGCATTGCCTCGCGAATATAATTGTTGCCACGGAACGAGAACGAAAGGTTGCTCACACCACCGCTCACATGCGCTCCTGGCAAGTTTCTCTTTATCCAGTCGACAGCCTTGATAAAGTCGACAGCATAGTTGTCGTGCTCCTCCATACCAGTGGCAATAGCGAGCACATTAGGGTCGAATATTATGTCAAGCGGATTCATGCCCACCTTCTCGGTGAGAAGTTTGTAGGCACGGCCTGCTATTTCTATACGCCGTTCATATGTTGTGGCTTGTCCTATCTCGTCGAAGCACATCACCACCACAGCAGCACCATATCGCATCACGTCACGCGCATGACTCAAGAACACTTCTTCGCCCTCTTTCAGCGAGATTGAGTTGACAATACACTTGCCCTGTACGCATTGCAATCCAGCTGTTATCACGTCCCATTTCGACGAGTCAATCATCACTGGCACCTTAGCAATGTCGGGTTCCGAAGCTATGATGTTAAGAAAAGTGCTCATCTCCTCACGTGCGTCGAGCAGTCCATCGTCCATGTTCACATCGATTACCAGTGCACCATCTGCCACCTGTTTACGTGCTATGCTAATAGCCTCATCGTAGTTTTTTTCCTTGATGAGTCGTAGAAATTTGCGCGAACCTGCTACATTACATCGCTCGCCCACATTCACAAAGCGCACATCGGACGTAACATCGAGAAGTTCGAGTCCGCTAAGCCACATTGTCTGCGGCTTAGGTTGCTGCACGTGCGGCTTCTTGCCTTCGGCTATTGGCACATACTTGGCAATAAATTTCTCTGTAGTGCCACAACATCCACCAATGATGTTCACCAATCCCTCGTCAATGAATTCCTGAATCTGTGGAGCCATCGATTCTGGAGTCTCGTCGTAAGCACCAAGACTGTTGGGTAGTCCGGCATTGGGATAGGCACTTATATAATAAGGTGCACGATGAGCCAGTTGCTTTAAGAAAGGCTTCATCTGGTCGGCACCAAACGAACAGTTGAGTCCTATGGAAAATATCGGATAGCTACTCACACTCGCAAGTACAGCGTCGAGCGTTTGTCCGCTCAGAGTGCGTCCTGCAAGGTCGCTCACGGTGATGCTCAGCATTATAGGCAAATCCTTACCTATAAGACGACCCACCTCCATTGTTGCGTCGATGGCAGCCTTAGCGTTGAGCGTGTCAAAGACAGTCTCAATCAGTATGGCGTCAACCCCACCCTCTGCTAAAGCCTCAATCTGCTCCACATAGTCAGTATAGAGCGTCGTATAGTCGAGGTCGCGTGCGGCAGGATTGCTCACATCCGGACTCATTGAGCACGTCTTGTTTGTAGGGCCAACCGAACCTGCCACAAAGCGCGGATGATTCTCGGAAGAGAATGCGTCGGCAGCCTTGCGTGCCAATTGTGCTCCAGCGAGAGCCATTGCCCTTGCTGAGTCCTCCAGATGATAGTCGGCCTGACTGATGCGCTGCGAGCTAAATGTGTTTGTGGTAATGATGTCTGCACCAGCCTCAAGATACTTTCGATGTATGTCGCTTATCACGTCGGGGCGAGTAATATTGAGCATGTCGTTATTGCCCTTCATCATACCCTGTTTATTGCGATAGCGATAGCCACGAAAGTCCTCCTCTTCGAGTCCATACTGCTGAATCATGGTGCCCATAGCACCATCGAGTATTATTATCCTGTCTTTAACAACTTCTCTTAAAGTCTTTGCCATCTAAAAAAGTTTTCTTAATAGTGTTTCATCGCACGATCCATCTCTCTCCTGTCTTCCTTCTCCTTCAACGTCTGTCGCTTGTCGTATTCCTTTTTACCTCGGCAGAGTGCAATGTCCACCTTGGCACGTCCGTGTTCATCGATGAATATGAGAGTAGGCACGATGGTGTAGCCCGGCTGTTTTGTTGCGTCTTCAAGCTTGTATATTTCGCGTTTGTTGAGCAACAACTTGCGGTCGCGTCGTGCTTCATGGTTGCTGAACGAGCCGTAGAAGTAGGGCGAGATGTTCATTCCCTTCACCCACACCTCATGGTTGTTTATATAGCAGAAAGTGTCAACAAGACTCGCCTTTCCAAGTCTTATCGACTTTATCTCGGTACCGGTAAGCACTATACCTGCCGTATATGTCTCCACAAAAAAGTACTCAAACGAGGCCTTCTTGTTCTTTATGTTCACCGGACTTTTCTTTCTCTTCAGTTCCTGTTCTTTGTTCATAATTCTTAGAGTTGAATAATAGCAGAGGGAAGCATTGTTTTCCGCTACTGCTCCACCACAACAAATTCGTCGATATGCTCATCCACATAATGAGCAACTTCGGCTGTCCACGCCTCCTCGTTCTCCACAAACTCGTCGTCGTAATCGTCAAACTCGGGGTATTGCTCAAACATTGCCATAAACTCATCGTCTGAGCAGTCGCGCTGTATCTTTGATCCGTATTCTTTATATAGCTTGCGCACCGAGAAAAGCATTTTGGCAAGATCACGCAATCCCCAGTCACGCAAAACCTTTGCGAATGGATTGTCGAAAATAAAGCCACCATAGCCATTGTATATGAGCTGAACAAATCCACCATCCATCACTTCCTCGTGTAGGATGTCGTAAGCCAACAGCGTAATCTGCGCGACACTCATACGCTGCATAGCGTCGGCGTTCAACTCGCCGCCAATAGCCTCCTTGGTGGCGTTGACAAATACACCAAGGAATGCGTCCATATCTTGCATAGCCGCCTCGCGAAGGGCAGCGTCTTTAACTTTTACCTGTATCATAATTTGCAAAGTTAGTGTAAATCAGAGACAATACAAAATAAATACATTTATTTTTATTCTTATAATGCCACCTAACTTACAAAAATATTGTAACTTAGCACCGCGAAACCTAAAAACACGCTATACTCATGGACAAAAAAATCACAGAGCAGCCTTCGCACTACGACCACTTGGAACAAATGACCGTAGCAGAGCTTACTGCCAACATCAACAAAGAGAACTTCTCGGTGCCTGTTGCCGTGGACAAGGCATTGCCCGACATCAACAGACTTATCACCACGATAGAAGACAAACTGAGAAATGGAGGACGTCTGTTCTATGTGGGTTGTGGCACTGGCGGACGACTCGCCACCCTCGACACCATCGAAGTGCAAAACACCTACGGCACAGATGGCTCGCAAATACAAGCAATATTCCCCGGTGGCATTTCATGTCTGACACAGACATGGGAATCGCGCGAAGACGACACCAACGACAGTTGGCAGCAACTTCTCGACAAAGAAGTTTCAGCCAGCGACATCGTGGTGGGCGTTTCGGCAAGTGGCACCACCCCATTTGTGCTCGCTGCCCTAAAGAAATGTCGAGCCTACGGAATAGCTACTGGATGCATTGTCAACAACTACAACTCTCCGATTGCAACAGAAGCCGACTTTCCGGTTGAGGTATTGACTGGACCAGAGTTTGTTACCGGAAGTACACGCATGAAGGCTGGCACATCACAGAAGCTCATCTTCGACATGATTAGCACCACCGTACAGATACGCCTCGGACGCGTGGAAGGCAACAAAATGGTCAACGCAAAGCTCATCAACAACAAGCTCGTAGACCGTGCTGTGCGCATTTTCATGGAGCGCAATCCGCAATATACCGATTACGAGAAGGTGAAAACTATGATATTAAAAGCTGGTAGTGTGAAAACGGCTGAGCAGATTATTAAAAACAAATAGATTACAACTAAAACAAGAAAAGCAAACAATACAATCATACAAAACAAGATTTATATGACTACACATCATATTTCTATCGCCATTATCGGCGGAGGAGCGGCTGGCTACTTTGCTGCCATCGAGGCTAAGCGCAACTGCCCTATGGCAGACATCACCATTTTCGAGAAAAACCCGAAAATGCTTGCCAAGGTAGAAATAACGGGGGGCGGGCGATGCAACCTCACCAACTCCTTCCGACTAGTCAGCGATACAAAGCAAGCCTATCCACGTGGACACAAACTAATGAAACGACTCTTCAAGCGTTTTGACCACCACAGTGCCTACGAATGGTTTGAACGCGAGGGCGTGAGACTCACTACTCAAGACGACGAATGCGTGTTTCCTGTATCACAGGACTCCCACAGCATCATCAACTGCCTTACTGGGCTTGCCTCGAAACTTGGTGTAAAACAAAAGACACGCCATTGCCTAACAAGTCTTTCAAAAAACGAAGACGGGACACTACATCTCGTTTTTGCCAATGACACAGAAGCCGACTTCAATCGTGTTGCAATCACTACGGGCGGAAGCCCCAAAGTGGAGGGACTGAAAATACACGCCGCACTTGGGCATGAAATAGAACAGCCGATACCATCGCTGTTCACCTTCAATATTAAAGACCGGGACTTTCTGGAGCTTATGGGCACTGTAGTGGAGCCTGTCATTACTTCAATACCAGGCACTAAGTTTCGCGCCGAGGGACCTCTACTCATCACACATTGGGGCATGAGCGGTCCGGCCACTCTAAAACTGTCGTCACACGCCGCACGCTATCTGAACGAGCAGCAATACAAGTCGCCTGTTGCCATCAACTGGACTGGCGAAAGCCGACGTACAGCTACCGAGGACGAGATTGGAAGCATTGCCACTTATAATCCCCATAAACAACTCGCCAATGTGAGACCGTTCAACATACCTACCCGACTTTGGCATTACATCATACAGCGTACTGGACACACCGCAGAGCAACGTTGGGGTGAGTTGAGCAAAAAGAATCTTAACCGCATCATAGAAACTCTCACCAATGACATCTACCAAATTGCTGGACGAGGCAAAGCGCGCGACGAGTTTGTGACGTGTGGAGGTGTTTCGCTTGCTTCTATCAACTTGCACACTCTCGAAAGCAAAATATGCAAAGGACTTTTCTTTGCCGGCGAAGTGCTCGATGTGGATGCCATAACTGGCGGTTTTAATCTACAAGCAGCATGGACAATGGGACACGTCGTGGGAAAACATATTGTTGAGTGTTGAATTTGGAATGTTGAATGTTGAATTGTGCGCTACGCGCATTAAGAATTGGTAAATTTTGAATGAAGAATTATTTATTCAACCAAGTAATTAAAATCGGAACGGCAGACTCCTATCCGACGCGCAGTTAGCATTTAAGTTGTTAACTGTGATCGGATGGGAGTCTGCCGTTCATAAGTAGTCTGGGCATGCCTCTCCCTTAAGAATGAGGGAATTGGTAGAAGGCTAAAGATTATAAAATTCCGTAAATACTTTTACGCAATACTCATGATCACGCACGCTACCAGTTTCACGACAGCTGTGCATTGCAAGAATAGCGTTGCCCATATCCACGCCACGCAAAGGAATCGACGAGGCAAGAATGTTGCCAAGTGTACTTCCACCAGCCACATCGCTATGGTTTACAAAGCGCTGGCAAGGAACTCCCGCCTTAGCACATAATTCCGCAAAAATTGCAGCCGATGCCGCATCCGAAGCATACTTCTGGGCTGCATTGAACTTAATCACCGGACCACCACCGAGCATAGGGTGGTTTGTTGGGTCATATTTCTCAGGATAGTTAGGATGCCAGGCATGGGCATTATCTGCAGAAATCATAAAGGCACGTTCCACAGCTTGATAGTACGCCTCCTCAGTATTGCTCTGAGTCAGTGCGATGCGTTTGAGCATATAAGAGAGGAACGGACTACCTGCTCCTTGTTTTGTCTGCGAACCGGTCTCTTCATTATCAAAGATTCCAAGCACCTGTGTGGTGTCAGTCTCATTAGCGGCAAGCATTGCCTCAAGTCCTGCGAAACACATTGAAAGGTCGTCGAGACGTCCGGCAGAGATAAACTCATTGTGCACTCCAAATGTGCAGGCAGGAGTGGTGTCGGCAAGATATAGATCAAAGTCGAGAATATCCTCAGGCTTAACACTACGTTGCTTGTTAAGTTCCTCCACTATTATGTTCATCAACAGGTTTCCAGCCTCAAGTTGGCTTGTTATCTGACCCAGAATCGGCAACACGTCCTTCTGTCGGCTTAGCTTCACGCCATCATTCACCTGTCGGTTGAAGTGGATGGCAAGATTGCTTATCTGAAGCAATGGGCGCTTGATATGAAGCAGCATCGTGTCGGGATGCATCACGTCTACGCCACGGACAATAACACGTCCGGCAAGTGTGAGCGGACGGTCAAACCAAGTAGACATGATTGGTCCACCATACACCTCAGTGTTAAGCTTCACAAGTCCGCCCTCGACAAGCATCTCGGCGTTGGGTTTAATGCGGAAAGTAGGCGAGTCGCTATGAGCGCAAATCATGTGAAATCCAGCCTCGGCAAGCGGTTTGCTACCTATGCGGAAAGCGTAGATTGAGGAGTCGTTCTTGGTCACAAAGAATCTGTCACCAGCACTGATTGCACCAAGTGGCTGACAAGCGTCAAGGCGGCGGAAGCCTGCAGCCTCAAGCATGTCGGCTATATTTTTAACTGCCAGAAAATTCACTGGCGAAGCGTCAAGAAAAGATAAAAGTCGATTAATCATCGTAATACTTATGTTTTTAATATTATAAGCTCCGCTCCTTCGACCGCAATGGTCGGAAACGGAGCTTTATTTATTTTTTTTACAAACCTCTTGCCTTCAGCAATCCTGAGGCATCGGGACTATCCATTCCAGTAAAATCGGTGAACATCTGCATCTGATCCTTAGTGTTGCCACGGCTCAAAATCTTGTCACGCAGAGCCTGACCAACAGCAGGATCCAAAGCTCCATGCTTCTCAAAATAGTCGGCGATATTTACAGCAAGCACTTCAGTCCATAGGTAGCTATAGTATCCGGCAGCATAACCTCCACCCCATACATGATTGAAGTAAGACGTGCTATAGCGAGGAGGAATCTGGACATTGAGGAGTCCCGCATTATGGAGCTGTTCTTTCTCAAAAGCACCAGCCATATAGGGCGATGGCACTTCATCAGTGCTAATCTTGTGCCAAGCCAAGTCAAGCCATGTCGACGCGAGGTTCTCACCCAAGGCATAGGCTGTGTGGAAGTTGATGCTCTTCAACATACGCTCCTTTAAATCGGCAGGCATAGGCTCACCTGTAGTAGTGTGGCGTGCGTAGTGGTCGAAAATCTCCGGAATACTTGCAAAAGATTCATTAAACTGCGACGGCATTTCCACAAAGTCGCGAGCTACAGCCGTGCCCGACAGTGTGTTGTACTGACAGTCGGAGAGGATTCCATGAAGTGCGTGTCCAAACTCATGGAACATTGTGCATACCTCGTCCCATGTTATGAGCGAAGGCTGTCCCTCTGGAGCCTTAGCATTGTTGCACACATTGTATATAATAGGCAGTTGCCCACGCTGGCGACTCTGTTTTGCAAACGCACTCATCCATGCTCCACCTCGCTTTGTAGGACGACGGAAGAAGTCGCTGTAGAAGAGTGCTATGGTCTTACCATTACGGTCGACAACCTCAAACACCTTCATGTCAGGATGATAAGTCGGGATGTCCTTTCGCTGTTTGAAAGTCAATCCATAGACACGGTTGGCTGCATAAAACACACCATTCAGCTGAACACTGTCTACGTTGAAGTAGGGTTTAATCTCGTCGTCGGAGATATTGAGCATCTCCTTCTTCATCTTGGCAGAATAATAGAACCTGTCGTAGGGCTGTAGTCTGAAATCCTTGCCCTCTATCTTCTGTGCATATTGCTCGATTGCCTGGGTCTCGACATTAGCCTTTGGCGTGTATTCCTTGATGAGCTGAGTAAGGAAATCGTCCACATTCTTGGTATTCTTTGCCATAGTCTTTTCAAGCGAATAGTCGGCATAGCAATTGTAGCCCATCAGTTTGCCTTTCTCGGCGCGCAGTTTAGCTATCTCAGTAACTATAGGGAAAGTATTGAATTCTGGGTTAGTGCCGTCGGCACGATGGATGCTTGCCATGTAGACCTTACGTCGCAACTCGCGGTTCTGCAAGCTGGCAAGTATAGGCTGTTGTGTAGTATTGATTATGACGATGCAATAGGGCGACTTGCTACCACGGCTCTCAGCGTCTTTCTTGCATTGCGCGATGTCGGCTTCACTGAGTCCTGCAAGTTGTTCCTTACTGTCAACCCATACCACAGCATTGTTGGTGGCAGCAGGCAGAAGGTTGCCCCATTGCTGCTGCAACTCAGATATTCGCATATTGATTTGCTTCATGCGTTCCATCTTGTCAGCCGAAAGCAAGGCACCCGAGCGCACAAAACCCTTGTAGATTTCCTCAGTGAGTCGCTGGTCCTCACCCTTAAGTTTGGCATATTCGTTGTCGTAAACATATTTAATGCGCTCAAACAGCTGCTGATTGAATGATATTTCGTTCTCAAGGTCTGTCAGCATTGGCATCACTTTTTCCTCGGTCTCGGCGATGATAGGAGTTTTGTGAGCACTTGTAAGCCCGAAGAACACGTTGGTAACACGGTCAAGCAACTCACCGCTTTCCTCATAAGCAAGGATAGTGTTCTGAAAGTTAGGCTTCTTCTTGTTGTTGATTATCTTCTGGATGTTCTCGCGCTGCATTTTCACAGCAGCCTCGATTGCAGGTAGATAATCGGTCTCTTGAATACGAGTAAAATCAGGAGCACCGAATGGCAAACTGCTCTTCTGTAAGAGCGGATTCTGACGTTGTGCGCCCGTACCTTCTGCCGACACGGTTGCTGGCATCTGCAACAAAGTTGCAGCCAAGCCAATAGTAAAGAATGTTCTGCTTAAGTTCATATTGGTTATATTTGATTAGTTTAACTGTTCCATCACGCTATTCCCAACAATTCTATCTCGAACACAAGGGTCGAGCCGCCTGGTATTCCTGGCTGTGAGAACTTGCCATAACCCATATTGGCAGGAATATACACCTCCCACTTGTCGCCCACGCACATCTCCTGCATGGCAATTATCCATCCTTCGATGAGGTCACAAAGGCGCACTGCCAACGGGGCTCCACCACGACTGGAGTCGAATTTCTTGCCATTTATCGTCCAACCTGTGTAATGTGCTGTAACAATACTGCGAGGAGTGGGATGCTTACCGTCGGCGTTGCCTTCCGACAACACCTTATAGTAAATACCGCGCGAAAGGGCCTTCACATCCTCTTCCTTGGCTTTCTCGGCAATCCATTCAAGATTTGCCTTAGCGTATTCTCGTTTGTTCATTTTTTGATTGTTGATTTGATTTTATTTTGCAAAGATAGCGCAAATCGGGTGCAATACAAAACGAAATCAATCCTTTTTCATCTACAAATCCACGATTACACAACGATAATGCCAGTTTTAGACTTGTATATCTCACATTTTAAACATAACTTTGCAAAATGTAGAAGTCAACCGTCACCGAAGTTGGTGATATAAGCTATAATTATACACTAAAATATTTGTAATCTTGCCTCTCCATTTTTCAAATGAACAATAAATACATAATAGAAACTATGAAAGTATCAACAATCGACCCCTCACATGACCCTATGGGGGCAGCCATACGCGACTATCATCTTACGGGTAAAAACGCGCGCCTGCGAGTCATGTCCTCAATGTTCGACGATGACGAGATGCCTGTACCACACCTCTTTCGCACATTCAACGAGATGCCACCTCTGGAACAATTGGCTATTAACATGGCAAGTGGCAGAGTTCTCGACATTGGTGCGGGTGCGGGATGCCACGCTCTCGCCTTACAAGAGCGAGGCATTGAGGTTAAGGCGATTGACATTTCACCACTAAGTTGCGAAGTTATGAGAGAGCGAGGCATAAAGGACGTGGAGTGTATAAACATCTACAACACTCAGTTTCAAGGGACTTTCGACACTCTGCTATTGCTGATGAACGGTACTGGTATAGCTGGAAAACTCAAACTACTGCCCTATTTGCTCAACCGCTTGAAGGAACTCCTTGCCCCCGACGGATGTATTCTTATCGACTCCTCCGACTTGAGATATATCTACGAAAACGAAGACGGCTCAATAGACATCGACCTTAACGCCCCCTACTATGGCGAGGTGGACTACCGTATGCAATACCACGGAGTGAAGGGCGAAACGTTTGACTGGCTATATACCGACCCCACTCTACTCAACTCAATTTGCCAACAAAATGGATTAAAATGCGAGATAGTTGGAACAGGCGAACACTATGACTATTTGGCAAAACTGACACGATAGATTACCTATCATAATGAACACCAATTGCAAGATATAGATAAAAAGAAACGACTTTACATTCGTTAATCACGAATAAAAAAAGCCACCTGACAAGCGCAAAAAATTCTCTCTATATGATAACTTTTCACGCTTGACAGGCAACATATTTCAATACTAAACAAACATATATTCAATACTAAACGAACATATATTCAAGATGCGTCCTAATTTACTTCGTAGCAAATCTGAAACTGCGGAAATATACTTTCAGGTCATTTCCCGAGGAGTTGGTGAGGCGCAATTTAGTTGCTTTGAGTCCGTCGATTTCACTTCCTGTGTTTACGACAGTCTTTTTGCGCTGATTCATTATAAGGCTTACTGGGCGCCATGAACCATCGACCATCACTTCGAGTTTGAACTTACTGGCAACATCCTCCACATCAAAATTGAAATCCATGCCATTGAGAGTCACAGCATGCTCGGTGGATATTTCGATGAATCCGTCCTTTTGCCAATTTATAACCTCATTCGACGGAGCAACAGTTACGTTGGTGTTCTTTATACTCACGGGCAACAGTCGCAATTGCTCCACGTCGCTTGAGAGTTTATATGGCATGTATTCCGAAACGTTTGAAAGGCTTGTACCATGTTGTGTGTTATAGTTGTCGACAGCCAGAGTGAAGAGTTTCTGTAGTGTGGGCAACATCACTTTTGTACCAACCTTTATGCCTGGCTGCAGAGCATGACGCACATCGGAATTCTCAAGTTCAAACATCTGCTCCTGTATTGATACTGCCTGTCGATATAGTTCCGTGAATTCCACATTAGGATTGCCAAGGTTCATCATTACCACCGTAGAACCGTAGTCAGCAAGATTCTTGGCTTGCAAGAGCCATGGGCGCAGTTCTCGAATCAACCCTTTGTTGCTCTTGTCGGCTAGCAGTAGGTCGCAGGCATTCTTTAGTTTCAGACACTTGGCGTTGATTTCAGCGATAGCGTCGCGATTGCCCTTGATAGCAGCAGAGGCAACATCTTTGAGTTCCTCACCCTCATCGCGTCGGAACCCATGACCATTCTGTCCGAGGTCCTTGTTGTAGAGCGCAAAGGTGTGGAGCGCATCAGCGTTGTTGGGCAGCAAGTTGCGTATACCCTTTAGCCAGTCGGTGTCAGAATCATATGCTTTCATGTTCCAAGTATAATCCGCAATGCCATAGAGTGCTATTTTCGAAGCCTCGGCGTGTTCCATAGGATTAGACACAAATCCCGACACGTCGTCTGCAATGTCCTTGCCATTGCCATAGGTAGGTCCGAGCAGTACATGGTCTCTCACAAAGTCGCTCACTGGAAAGTTCCACCAAATGTAAGCTTTGCGATCAATACGGCTGTTAATCCACTCCATCGACTCCTTGTCGATGCAATGCACCACGGAGTTTCCAGTCCACATGATGCGTATGTCCTTATTCATCTTGGTACCAAGCGTACGCAGATACCCTTTCTCGTCATTAGCCCATGCGCGGTTATACTCAGTGGGACACATGATAAGCGGCGATATATCATGGTGGCGATTGATGAAATTGTTGTCAACATAGTTCAGTAATTCTGCCTGCTTATCGGCCTTAGCACCTTCGCCCCAAATATCGTCAAAGAACACTGCAAACGAACGTATGCCGAGAGCGTACATCAATTCAAGCTTGTTGACAAGGTTGTCGCGGTCTTCAGTATTCCACTTGATATCCACGCCCGGATGGATTGCCCAATAGAAGTTCACTCCGTTCTTCTTCGCCTCATCGTTGAGTTCCTTTATGCGGTTAGCCTCATCGGCAGGATAGGGTTTGCGCCACTGGTCGCGATGGTAAGGATCATCCTTGGGACCATAGATATAGGTATTCATCTTGTTGCGTCCGTAGAAAGCGATCTGACTAAGACGTGCCTTGTGACTCCATGGAGTGCCATAGAATCCCTCTACCGTTCCACGTAAATCCACATCGGGCCAGTCGGTCACTGTTCCAGTCTCGAGTTTACCCTCGGCAATAGAACCAAGCAGAGTCTGCACTCCATAGAAAAGTCCCACCTCATCATTGCCCACGATTACAGTACCTTTGTCGCCCACACTCATCCAATAGCCCTCAGCTTTCTTAGGCAGATACTTTGCGTAGGTCTTGACACTCTTGTCGCCCCTCACGCCGAGAGTGATTGTATATTTGGCATTGGGTTCAACCTTCACTCCGCCTCGCAGGGCAGCTACTGCAAATGAGCTTTCACGCTGATTGCTCGTCTTTATGCTCACACTTTGTGGCAGAGCAGCAAATCCAGTACTTTCGACATTTTGCGGCACTGGATTTACAAGTTTAAATTGTGCTTTGGCTGGCATTGTAGCTGCCAATGCTAATGCGGAAATAATTCCGATTGATAGTTTGTTCATACTGTTATTTTTGATTTGTTGTTGTTCGATTGTTTTTTCTTTCAGCCTGTCTTAGTTTCTTATGAGCACCTTTGTCTTGTCGACACATTTCGGAAGATCCTCCTCATAGTGTGTCACCATAATCAGAGTTTTGCCCTTGCGTCGGCAAAATGTCTCCACCACCTCTATCACGTGGCGGCGGTTGGACTCGTCAAGTCCATGAAGAGGCTCGTCAAGAATGAGTAATTCAGGATCTTTCACCATGGCTCGAGCAAGCAATACTAGGCGTTGTTCTCCGCTCGACAATTTCAGAAAGCTCCTGTCAACCAGATGCTCAATACCGAAGATGCGCAGCCAGAACAAGCAAGTAGCACGGTTTCGTGGGTCTGGCTTCACATAAAGACTCACAGCATTACTGAATCCGCTTGCCACAACACGTTCCACATCGACATTGCTTCGGAAAGCGCGGTGCATCTCGGGCGACACATAACCTATATGCTTCTTAATGTCCCAAATGCTTTCGCCAGAGCCTCGCGCGCGGTCGAAGAGCGTAATGTCGCAAGCATAGCTTTGCGGATTGTCAGCACAGACCAGGCTCAGCAATGTTGATTTGCCACTACCGTTGCGTCCCATAAGTGCCCACCGCTCGCCACTACGCACAGTCCAATCGAGGTTATTGAGTATGGTGCGCTCTCCGTAGCGTATGCTCACTTTTCGCATGTCGACCACCCGTTCGGCATTATACTCTTCGTCATTGTATGGCAAGTCGATGATTTGCTGTTGCCAGTTGTCTGGCAGACTGCTTTCCATAGGGTTATCGTTGCCAGATTCGAGATATTCATCCCTTGTCACCTTGCGTCCTATCCTCATTCCGCTCACCTCCACCACGTGTGTAATGAACTCCGGTATGTCTTGCCTACGATTTACGACTATCATTATCTGTATGCCGTGCTCTTTGGATAGCGTCTGCAGAAGAATAGTGAGCTGGCGGCGCGCTTCCTTGTCGAGTCCAATGTAAGGATTGTCGATGATAAGCAATCGGGGTTGAGAGAATATAGACGAAGCGATAATAAGTTTGCGCAGTTCTCCACTCGACAATAGTATCACGTATTTGTCGAGCATGGTATCAAGCCCAAACAGCTCATAGATATGCTTTTGCAGCTCCCTGCGCTCGTCAGTGTCGTCGCCTGCGGCTTGATAGGCAGTTTCAAGACGCGAGCCTACTGTGGCTGTCGCAGGGTCGATTTCGGTCTGATTCCACCGTTGTTGTAGATAATAAGTGGTGTCGTTGTCACCTCCATATGTGTCCTTAAAACACACATATTTGATATTGTCAGAGACATATTGTTTTGTCGACGGCGCAAAGTCATATTTTATACTGTCGCCAAGTAACGGATATTTACCCGTGATAATGTCAACAAACATCGACTTGCCGCTACCATTACGACCCATTATAGCGAGGTTCTCGCCTTCGCACAGTGCGAAGTTCACCGGCTCCTGCATACGCCATTCGGGCATACGCGTAATGCCATTCACAATATTGATTATCTTCTGCATAGTCTATCCTGATTGGTTATTTTTTCAGACACTTTAGTCTGCTTTTTTATATCCCTATGTGTGCAGTCTTTCCTGATTTTTATTGATGAAATCCTTCCATCCACTATAGTGTGTGTCGCTCACGGGGTTACCCTGCTGCATGAAGTGACAATAAGCTACGCCCAGAGCGTCGGTGGCATCCATCAGTTTTGGCATTGCCTTAGCATCGAGCCTTAGTAGCCTCTGCAACATGGCAGCTACTTGTTCCTTCGATGCCGCGCCCTGCCCAGTAATAGCCATTTTTATCTTCATCGGGGCGTATTCATGCACAGGTACACTGTGGCCAACTGCAGCAGCAATAGCCACACCCTGCGAGCGTCCAAGTTTGAGCATCGACTGCACATTCTTGCCAAAAAATGGAGCCTCAATAGCCATCTCGTCGGGCAAGAACTCATCTATTATCAGCCCTACTCGGTTGTGAATTTTACCGAGACGCAGATAAGGGTCTGAGTCCTTGCGCATATCGATAACGCCCATGGCCACCATTTCAGCCTTGTTGCCTACAACGCGTAGCACTCCATAGCCCATCACGTTGGTGCCAGGGTCGATGCCGAGAATTATCTTTTCTGTCTTCAATGTAGTGTCGGATTATCTGTCTAAATACGGGTTGTGAGCCAGCTCATACCCCATTGTTGTCTTGGGTCCATGACCTGGGAGCAACGTGATGTCGTCGGGGAATTGCACAAACATGCGTAAGCTCTGGATTATCATGAGCATACTTCCACCCTCGAAATCAGTGCGTCCGATGGAACCTCGGAAAAGAGTGTCGCCTGTAAACGCTACTTTCTCGTCCTTGATGTAGAGTACCACACTACCCATTGAGTGACCAGGAGTCTCGATTACCTCGATTTCGTGTGAACCGAAATTGATATGATCGCCCATAGTTATTGTCTTAATCTCCATGTCGAGCGGTTCGGTGAGAGTAATTCCGAAAAGAGAAGCCTGTTTTTCTGCCTCACGCACATGACACACGTCAGAAGAGTCTATCTCAAGCGGCAGTCCATAGGTTTTGGCGATGAATGTGTCGCCGAAGTTGTGATCGAGGTGTCCGTGTGTGGCTATGAGATGGACTGGCTTCAAGTTATTCTCCTTGATGTATTTCTCGATGGCAAGCTTCTCAGCCTCATAGTAGGCACCACAATCAATGATGACACACTCTTTGGTCTCGTCGCTCACGACATAGCAGTTTTCCTGCAACATGTTGCAGGTGAAAGTTTCTATATTAATCATAGTTTCAGTATTTAGCCAAATGCATTTGGCTCTCTGTTTTATTAGTCCAAAGCATTTGGCTTTATTTTATTTTAATTCTTTAGCCACTCCTTAGAGCGGCAAATAAATAAGATATTTCTCCTTAAACCATTCCTCGCTGAACATATCGTGAATCTCCGTGAGGCTCACAATCTTCTTGAATGGCTGGGTTTCGGTCTGTAGGTTGCCGCCCTTCAGACATATAAGTCCGTTGGGCAGGGCGTTGTGTTGGTCCTTATGCTCGATGTTCTTCTTAATGATTTTCACGAGGTCGGGCAGCGGCATCACGGCGCGACTCACTACAAAATCATATTTTGCCTTCTCCTCTTCACCAGAAAGTTGTTGAGCGATGACGTTAGTCAGACCGATAGCTTGAGCCACCTCGTTGACCACACGGATTTTTTTACCCGTGCGGTCGATGAGTTTGAACTGAGTTTCAGGGAACATGATAGCCAGTGGAATACCTGGGAATCCTCCTCCCGTGCCGAAGTCGAGCACTTTTGTACCTGGTTTAAACTTTATCTCGTGGGCAATGGCAAGCGAGTGGAGCACGTGGTGCTCATAGAAGTTGTCCATGTCCTTGCGCGAGATAACGTTTATCTTGCTGTTCCAATCCTCGTAGAGTGTCTTAAGCTTGCCGAATTGCAAGCGTTGCGTATCGGTGAGGTTTGGAAAATATTTGTTTATCAATTCCATATTCGTTTATTTGTTCTTGTTTATCTGTTTCATCATTTCCTCGACGGCAGCTTTCAGCTGACGATCGTTGCCTGTGAGGTAGTCCTCGGGAGTGTTATAGACCACGATATCGGGATTGAGCTGGGTATTCTCTCCATAGACCCCTTCGAGTGAGCGGCAACCCACCTGCGGTATGCCGTAGACCATCGAGCGGTCGAGCAGAGTCTCCCACCATACTGCTGTCATAGTGCCAGCCACAGGAGCTCCTATAAGTTTGCCTATACCGAGAGTCTTGTATACCAATGGGAATCCGTGACCGTTGCTGTAGTCGTCCTCACAGATAAGTACACACGACGGTTTAGTCCATTTATTGAACGGGTCGCGACCCATATACTTACCACGCGGTACAAAATTCTGGTACTCCTTTCCATTGAGCAAAGTGCAGAGGTCGTCGTGGAGCCATCCTCCGCCGTTGTGGCGTTCGTCAACGATGACAGCCTCGCGATTGCGGTTCTTTTCGCTGAGCAAGTCACGATATACGTCGCGGAAGCTCTCGCTGTTCATGGCGCGCACGTGGACATAAGCCAAGCGTCCACCCGACAGGCTATCAACCAACTCGCTGTTGCGCTCCACCCATCGCTTATAGAGCAGATTGGTGAGGTTGCCCTTTGATATTCCCTTCACCACTACATCGAAAGTCTTGCCACCTTTCTCCTTTGCCACGGTGAGGCGTATTGACTTTCCAATCTTGCCATCGAGCAGCGGGAAGTAGTCCATACCTGCCTTGATATCCTCGCCATCAATTTTCATTATTATACTACCAGGCTTTATGTCGGTATTCTTTATAGAACATGGCCCATTCTTCACAACCTCCTTCACCTTGAGTCCGTCGCCCATGTAGCTCTCGTCGTAGAAAAGTCCGAGATTGGCCGTCTGTAGCGATGCCCATGAGCCATTATAGCGAGCTCCAGTGTGCGAAGCGTTCAATTCTCCGAGCATTTCGCTCAGCATCTCCTGGAAGTCGTAATTGTTATTGATGTAGGGCAGGAATCGCTCGTATGTGTTGCGATAGCCGTCCCAGTCGACATTATGTAAGTCGGCAACATAGAATTTATCCTTAATCTGTCGCCACACATGGTCGAACATGTAGGCGCGCTCGCTGTAGGGTTTGTAGTTGAAAGTTGCCTCAAAGTCTATGTTCTTAATCGCGCGGCTCGAAGTGTCGAATTTCTTGATATTGCCTCCACTTGTATAATAGAGGTTCTTGTAGTCCTTGTCAAAATACATGTTTCCGCCTCCAATACCCTTACTTATCAATTCGGTGCGGTTTTCGAGCAGGTTGTGACGCCACAGGTCGTAGCCACCCTCAAATGCGGCTTTGTAGTATAGGTTCTCGCCTTCCTTGTCGAGTATGGCATCACCGAGTTTAGAAGAGTTCACTGTGAGTCGAATGATGCGGTCGCGGCAGTTGTCGAGGTCGAGTTTCAGGGGTTCCACCTCATTTGGTTTGGGCTTATCTGCGTTTTTAGCCTCATTCTCCTTCTTTTCCTTTTTCTCCTCTTCCTTCTTCTCTTTCTTGGACATATTGTCCTTGGCGAGTTGTCGTTCCTCCTTGTTCATCATAAACTGCTCCATGGCATCTTGGTCGAAGAACATGATGTAGGCATCATAATCCGCACCCCAACTACCATGACTGCGATAACCTGCCCGGTCGCTACAGAACAGCATCGCCTTACCTCCGAGCACCCAGCGTGCGCTCACGTCGCTGTAGCCGCTATTGGTAAGATTGTGCGGCTCGCTGTCGCCCGATGCGTCGACAAGTGCTATGTCGGGACTGTTCCATCCGCCATTGCCCATATACGAGGCGAGCAACCATTTGCTATCTGGACTCCACGCAAAGTCTATGTCACCGTCGCTGTAGGAGAACAGATACTTGCCGTCCATCACCGTGCGCACTTTCTTGCTCTTGACGTTTATCACGCGCAGAGTGCAGCGGTTTTCCCAGAAAGCAATCTCTTTGCCATCGGGACTGAACTGCGGACATAGCGAGGTACTGTCGGAATCTGTGATGCGTTCTTCCTCAAGAGCTGTAGCATAGGCAAACTGGTTCTCGTCCTTGTTTTTTATTGTTGTCGAATAAATCTGCCACACGCCATTGCGCTCCGAGTCGTAGGCTATTGTGCGTCCGTCTGGCGAGAAGTCGATATTGCGCTCTTGTTCAGGCGTGTCGGTTATCTGTTTTGTGGTGCGATATTCGAGGTTGGTCACGTACACGTCGCCATGCATCACAAAAGCCACTTCCTTACCGTTTGGCGATAGTTTGATGTCGGTTGCTCCAGAATATTGAATTTGGCGTATAAGGTTTTTGCCCTCGTTGTCGGCTGTTATTCGTATGCTCAGTTTCTTTGGCGACTCTCCTTCGCGAACGGTATAAATCTCGCCATCGTAGCCATAGCACAAAGTGCCGTTGACTGCTGCCGAGAGGAAACGTACGGGATTTTTCTCGTGGCGTGTTATCTGTGTATCCTTGCCGTCTGGTGTGCGACGATAAACATTAAATGTGCCATCGAGTTCACTCAGATAGTAGAACGATTTTCCGTCGGCTGCCCACACGGGGTCGCGGTCCTCGCCATTAAAGTTTGTAAGCTGTTTGAACGAGTTGCCGTTCTTCAGCCATATATCGCGCGTGATTGGTGAGCGGTGGTGCTTGCGCCACTGGTCCTCATAGCCCTTGTTGTCCATATACAGCACCTCGCCATTAGCATTGATGTCGAGGGCATCCATTGTGATTTCCGAGAATAGGCGTGGGCGTCCTCCCTTGATGTCAACCGTGTACACCTGAGCAAACGAGCCACTAAATATAATCGACTGTGCCGTTGGCATCAAGTCGGTCTTGAAAATTACGGTGTTGTCATTTAGCCAGCGCAGCGGAAGTTCATTGCCGCTGTTGGTGGTGAGTCGACGCGGCACACCGCCGTCGGCATCCATCACCCATACATCCATACTTCCCTCACGGCTTGAGGCAAAAGCAATGTGACGGCTGTCAGGGCTCCACACGGGATACGAGTCGAAGGCTGCATTGGAAGTCAATTGTTTTGCTGTTCCTCCATTGGCAGACACTGTGAATATATCGCCACGATAGGCGAAAGCCACAGTCTTGCCGTCGGGCGAAATGGCTGGATGGCGCAGCCATAACGGGTTGTCTACTGCCATGGCAGAGATGCCACAGGTGGTTAGCAGCGTTGTCAATAGGATTTTTTTCATTGTCGTTGATTTTTTAGTGGGTCGTTATGAGTTTTCTTTAAACTTAGTCTCAAGCCTTGAGCGCATTTTTAGTGCATGGCACATCCCATGGGCTTTTCGTCGTGCTCAGCTCTCACTGAGCCTGCCATCCGCTGACTGAATTCAAAATGTATTTCGGTCAGTTCCTTGCGTCCGAAGATATAGTCGTCGTACATGTCGTCCATGTCGATACCCTCGCATTCGCCATCGCCGAATCCGCCGATAGCCTCTTTCACTATGTCCATACGCTCGTCGACTGTAGTGTCTTTGATGAGCAAACTCTTTTTTGTCATTTTTATATGTCGTTAATTTATAATATAAAGCGTTTTATAACTGTATTATAGTTTCGCAAGCGAAAGTAGTAAAGGAGTTTTTCGCGAAGCTCAAGGAAACTTCACGCCCTACGGTCGCTAAGGATTTCTTACAAACAAGCGGCAAAGCCAAAGCCGAGCGAAGCCATTAGTTTTTGCTTTATTTATAGCAATAAAAGCATTTGGCTTCACTTCTTAACTACTTTAACTACTGAATTCTCTGAACTTGCGAAAGTTCATTAATTGTATATTTTGCAAATTTACGTAAAAATATTGGAATATTCGAGATGCTTAATAATATATTTATTTTCTTTTCACACCCCTCACCGCCTCAGCCTCAAGCGGGTTCTCTGGCCAATAGTGTTTTGGGTAGCGGCGGCGCAGCTCCTTGCGCACCTCAAAATAAGTTGTTTCCCAGAAACTTGCCAAGTCTTGAGTGAGCTGTACGGGCTTGAATCCAGGCGACAACAGCTCCATGAGCACGGGTTGACGACCTTCGTTGACGCGCGGTGTTTGTTCCATGCCAAAGCATTCCTGTAGTCTTACACTCAACACGGGTGCCTCGGCTCCCTGACGATAGTCGATACGTATGTGCGAACCTGTAGGCACAACTATGTGCGTGGGAGCCAGACGGTCTACTTCCTTCTGAATGTCGTAGGGCAGTATATTCCACAGAATGTCGGCAAGATTGAGTCGCCTCAGCTCGTTGGCAGTGGTTTTCACTCGTCCTCCCTCGTCGAGATAAAATGGCAACCATGTGTCGGCTGTAGCAAGAATATGTTCGGTTGAAATGTTAGGAACATTGAGTTCTGGATGCCATTCAGCCACCTGTGCAACTCGCCTTTGAAGTCGTTGCACATCGTTGTCGCTCCATGCCATCATGCTCAACCCGTTTTTCGCCATAGCCTCACATATTATATTCACTATCGTCTGCTTGTCGGCATTATGAATAGGCTTGCTTTCGACTACGAGTTTCCCTATTCTTCTCTCCCGCTGCATCGTCACGCAGCCCTGCTTTGAGTCCCACGAAATGTTGTCGCGCTCAACGACGATGGTGGCATCGAGGTCGGCGGGATTGAGCGGGGCAGACAAAAACACCCTACCCGTGGATCCGGGTTGGCTATAAAGCGACGCTATCGCCAGCCATGTATTAGCTGATTGCTGATTGTCGGGGGCAAGCTGCACGTTGTCGCCACTCGCCAGTCTAAATGCTCCTGCATTGTTCATGCTCATAGCTATTCGCTCGGGATAGGCATAAGCCACGAGCGCACCCACTTCTTCGGGAGCCGGGTCGCGGTTGTCCTCGTCTGCATGTGCCATGTGTCGGTATTCAGTAGCAATCATGGCTATTCGCGCGAATCGTCCTGTTTGTTTTCGCTTTTTGGCTGAGCGAAGCATCGACACACGCAGCGAAAGATCGGTATCGGGTGAGTCCTCCAACGGATCTTTCTCTTCGAGCAGGGCCGCTATGTCGCAGGCAAGTGATGTGTTGAATGTAGAATGTAGTGTATTGTATGTAGTTGTTTTTGTGGCGAGTATCATTCGTGCTATGCGCGGATGACAAGGCAAAGTGGCCATGCTCCTTCCGAGACGGGTAATGTTGCCCTGTTGGTCGACTGCTCCGAGTTGCATCAGCAGATGCCTTGCTTTTATGACGTTAGCGCGTGGCGGAACTGTGAGCCAGGGCAAAGCCTCAACATCGTTCTCGCCAAAAGCGGCAATGGCGAGAACCATAGGGGCAAGATCGGCTTCCATAATCTCCGCCTCGCGTTGTTCTGCCATAAGATGCTCCGAAGCTTTAGTCCATAGACGATAGCAAACGCCTTCAGCTACGCGTCCTGCGCGTCCTGTGCGCTGCGTTGCCATGTCATGGCTTATGCGCACGGTGGCAAGATGGCTCAGTCCGGTGCGAGCATCGAACACTACCCGACGACACAATCCCGTGTCGACAACCACCCTAACTCCCTCAATAGTGATTGATGTTTCGGCAATTGGCGTGGCAAGCACCACCTTACGCATTCCACTACCCGACGGAGCTATGGCGCGCCGCTGCTGCTCGGGCGACAGGTTGCCATAAAGAGGCAACACTTCGGTGGGGGCGAGCGACGTGCCTAATATTTCCTTGCAGCGTTCTATCTCACCCTGTCCTGGCAAGAACACAAGAATGTCGCCTTCATGTTCTCTGTGAGCCTTGACGATGGCAGATGCTGCCACAGAGGCTATGGCTGGAGCGTTGGATACAAATTGCGTATTGTCAAGCCGTTCAGTGTCGGTGGGCAAATAGTTAATATCCACATGAAACATTCTTCCCTGGCTTTCTATTAGTGGAGCCTTCAATGCCGTGCAGATATACGAAGTGTCGATAGTGGCCGACATTATCACGATTTTTAGATCGGGGCGTATGATTTCTTGAGTTTGGCGTGTCAGGGCAAAGGCGAGATCGGAGTTGATGCTGCGCTCATGAAACTCGTCGAATATCACGACACTCACTCCGTCGAGTGTGGCATCGCCGACGAGCATACGCGTGAGTATTCCCTCGGTAAGCACTTCAATCCTTGTCTGCCTCGACACCTTGGTCTCGAATCTCACCCTGTAGCCAACTGTCTTCCCCACCTCCTCGCCAATAATGCTCGCCATACGCTCGGCTATCTGCCGGGCAGCAAGGCGTCGGGGTTCGAGCATGAGTATTTTGCCCCCATCATTGGGCAACCCAGCTAATATTGTGAGTGGCAGAAGTGTTGATTTGCCAGCTCCTGGAGGGGCGGTGACAACAATGGCGTGTTTGTCTGCCAACGTCGCATTCACTTTGTTTGCTATATGCGATGCTGGCAATGATTGGTTATTTGTGATTATTTCTTGCAGAGTCATGTTGCAAAGTTACAGAAAGTATTGCACAAGGAGAAATATGTCATTAATAATTTGTAACTTTACGCCGAATTACGAAAAACTTTAAAACAACATACAACTTGTAAAACCTATAAAACAAAAAACTATGAAAAGAAAAACAGCTCTTATCACAGGCGCAACAAGCGGAATCGGTATGGCATGCGCTCGCCGCTTTGCTATTGGTGGCTACAATCTGATTATCACTGGTCGCTCAGCCGACAAACTCCAGCTGCTGAAGGCCGAACTTGAGACAGATGGTGTATCTGTGCTTAATCTTGCTTTCGACGTGCGCGACCGCAATGCAACACGCGAGGCTTTAACAAGCATTCCCCAAGAATTCAAACCTATCGACGTGCTCATCAACAACGCCGGACTTGCCCGCGGTCTTGAACCAGAATACGAGGGCAGTTTCCAGGACTGGGACGAGATGATAGACACCAATATCAAGGGACTGCTCAACGTGACACGCATAATGGTGCCAGAGATGGTGGACCAAAACCATGGGCATGTAATCAACATCGGTAGTGTAGCTGGCGACGCTGCTTATGCCAATGGTGGAGTATATTGTGCCACAAAAGCTGCCGTAAAGGCTTTAAGCGACGGACTGCGCATAGACGTGGCTCACACCAAGGTGAGAGTGACAAATCTGAAGCCCGGACTTGTGGAGACCAATTTCTCAAACGTGCGTTTCCATGGCGACAATGAGCGCGCCAACAATGTGTATAAGGGAATTGAGCCTTTGCGTGGTGAGGATATTGCCGACGTGGCTTTCTATGCGGCAAGCGCACCAGAACATGTACAGATAGCCGAAGTGCTTGTGCTTGCCACACATCAGGCCAATGGAACTGTAGTGCACAGAGAAAAATAAAATCGAAGATTACAAAGAATCTGCAAAAATGAAAAATCGAGCAGAAAGGAAACCAATTAGCCGGTCCTTCTGCTCGATTATTTTGTTATGTATTGAGCCCACACCAAAAGTAGGGACTCAGTTATATATAATAAGGTTTGTTCATATTACTTTGCCTCGTTCTCCGGGCGCAACTGACGAACAGTCTCGGCGGCACGCCACATCTCCATGTCGTGCATAGCCTTGAGCTCGGCGTTGAGTTTCTCACGGTAGTCGGGCTTCGAGTTGGAGTCAATGGAAATCTGAGCCTCGTTGCCTGTCTTTACTGAAAGATAGAGCCACTCCATGACTGGCTTGATAGCCTCGCGGAAACGCGGAGCCCAATCCAAGGCGCCACGCTGAGCTGTAGTAGAGCAGTTGGCATACATCCAGTCCATACCTTTATCGGCAAAAAGAGGCATAAGACTCTGTGTAAGCTCCTCGACAGTCTCGTTGAAAGCCTCTGAAGGAGAGTGTCCATGCTCACGGAGTACCTCATACTGAGCCTCAAGTAATCCCTCGATAGCACCCATCAGAGAGCCACGCTCGCCCGTAAGGTCGCTTGTTGCCTCGCGCTGGAATGTGGTTTTGAACAGATAGCCTGCACCGATACCAATGCCGAAGGCGATAGTCTTCTCCTCGGCCTTGCCCGAGTGGTCTTGATAAACGGCATAAGAACAGTTCAAGCCACGACCCTCAAGGAACATGGTGCGAAGCGATGTGCCCGAGCCTTTTGGAGCCACCATGATAACGTCGACATCAGCAGGCGGAACTACACCTGTGCGGTCGTTCCAGTTGATGGCAAAACCGTGTGAATAGTAGAGTGTTTTGCCGGGAGTGAGATATTGCTTAATTTTCGGCCATACTGCAATCTGACCTGCGTCAGAAAGAAGCATACAGATAATTGTGCCTTTCTCGGCTGCCTCCTCTACAGAGAACAGTGTTTTTCCTGGAACCCAACCATCGGCCACTGCCTTGTCGTAGGTCTTACCTGGACGCTGTCCAACGATGACATTGAAACCGTTGTCGCGCAAGTTGCCTGCCTGGCCTGGACCTTGAATACCGTATCCCAAAATGGCAATTGTTTCGTTTTTAAGAACTTCACGTGCTTTTTCCAATGAAAACTCTTTACTGGTGACTACTGTCTCTACAACGCCACCGAAATTCATCTGTGCCATATTACAATTGTTTTAATGCGGCCTACGAACGACCGCGGGTTTATATTTCCTTATTATAGGTTGTTTTTCAAAACCATGGTTGAGGTGTTATTTTGTTTATTTTATGACTGCAAAGGTAATAATTTATAACTAACCAGCAAATTTTTCTGTCACTTTTTTACAAAATAAAGCTTACATCTGCACACTTCTTTCTTTTCTGTGCCATTATTTTCCGTTTTCAGCACCATAATGTCGTATTCCTCGTCGGAACGTTGTTCAACAGCAAAGTGCAGCGTGTCGCCGAAATACGATTCTGCCACATAAGCGATGTCGATACGTTGCAAACGGTGGGTTTTATACCATTCTAATTGCCACATGTCAAGAATATGCTCGATATATTTTACAGAGTTGATATGTCCGTTCACATCAACATCGCTATAATGGGTTGCAACACTACAGTTGCTCTCCACGGTCTTAGCCACCTTTACACGCTTGAACGGTTCGATGGGGCATTCGCGCTCTGTCTCTATGTACTTGGTGATTAGGCCGTCGCGTTCCTGTAGTATGTCGACTGGTTGTCGCGTGTCGGTGTCGATCATGGCCCATATACTGCGTCCATAACCATATGTTTTGCCGTCCTTGCCTCGTATGGCGAAGTTGCGACTGGTGAAAAACTTCATAACATTCTCCACCCATGTGTCAACGGTGATGCGCTCATAGGCCTTTGGCATCTCGTTCATCTCGATTACAAATCGCGAGAGCACCCACGTTTTGTGTACGGTGTTAAGATAATCCATGCCGTAACCACGCTCATTGGAGTGAAAGTCGGCGGCGTTGAGCAAATGATTACCCAAATGACCGATGAAAATGTGATTGGAGAAATCACAGTGGAAGGGTTCCACGAGGAAGTCGTAGCTTCCTATTTTGCTTAGTAGATCCATTTTTTATTATAAGTTGTTAATTATTAGTTATTAATCTTGTTGTTGCGTTTCATAAACGGATATATTGGGCAGAGGAGATTTTATTATTTATCTAATCCCCTCCACCCAATTTAACATTTAACATTCAACACTTAACATTGAGTAATTCAACATTGAACAATTCAAAATCGCCAAAGGCGACAATTCAACATTCAACACTCAACATTCAACACTCAACATTTAGTAATTCAACATTGAACAATTCAAAATCGCCAAAGGCGACAATTCAACATTCAACACTCAACATTCAACACTCAAC
>CAKPZC010000020.1 GCA_934203355.1 uncultured Prevotella sp.
ATATGCAAGCATTGGGTAATTTATTGTTATCCAATGACTTGCTTTCTTGTAAAATTACAAGTCTGCTAATTTAAGGTTTTTAAGAAATTTATAGCCCAACATATCAAAAGTCAGAACTATTCTGCCTTCATTTTTAGCTGTAAAATTAAAACAACCGGCACTATCAGTTTCAACTCTGTCCTCATAATTTCCTCCGTTAGGGAAATACACGACACTGTGCACAACTGCCCTCGCAAGAGGTTCACCCGTCTCTGCACTGACAATTTTGCCTTTTACGTTTTCGGCATTTGCCATTGAAGCAGAGGTTAAAACTAACAATATTAAACATAATTTGAGCATTGCAACACAGTGTTTCATAGTCAAAAAATTTTAGAGTTGATTAAAAGTTCATACAGGACACAAAATTAATATTTTTTTTGAGAATTCACCTTTAATAAGGTATTATATTGACTGTACTTTACACCCATAGTTATTAATAAGATAGTAAACTCACCCCAATAAGAATAATTCTCATAGATGAACAGGCTGTAAACGCCAGGCTTTAATAATGGCAGTTGAACCTTTTCCTCTCCACCATTCAAACCTATAGTATGAACGACCTGATCACTTCAATGTAAACTTCCTCATAAGCGTTAACTGTTTAAGTTTTTTTGCAAATTTAATTTATTAACACGATACGACAAAAAAATAAGGTCAAAAAAAGTTCACAAAAAGTTCACAAAAAGTTCACAAAAGGTACTTATTGATTAACAAGTGCCTTTTATGAACTATCTAACTATTTCTATATCAGCCTTTTAACATATTCGTCAAAGTCTTTAGCAGATCCTTTAGTTTTTGTAAGTTTTTCGTACATTCTCTTACGAATATTAGCCACATTCTGTATAGAAAGTCCGGTAAGCACAGATACCTCAGATGGTTTAAAGTCAAGTTTGACAAGCATTAAAACCGAATACTCATTGTATGAAAGAGAAGACTTCAAGACAAATACCTCTTTATGATAGCGAGCTATAAATTCTTCTAATCGTGTTAGTTCTTCGTTTGTGGCTGTACGTGGTTTAGTATCCACAATATTCAGCAGAGTATTAATGATACCCATATCATCTTCAGAGGATAAGGATGTGTCTTCGGTATTTAGTTTTAAGTTGCAACGCATTTTGTCGAGCAACTGTTTCTTATCATCTATGAGTTGTGAAATTTTGAGTCGTTGTTGTGACATCATCATTTCCAATTCTTTCTTGCCTTGTTCGAGTTGTTCAAGTTGCAAGCTTCTAATTTGGTCATTCTTCAGCATTGTTGCTATTTGTCGCAATCTTTCCTGGCGTTCAATATTGATTTTATATTGTCGTTTGTTGATATACAATACAACAAACACAGCTATCACTATTAAAAGCATCACGACAGCCACAATTATCAGCATAAGATTTTTGACTTTTTTGTTGGCTTCATTAGCTTCGCGCTCTTTACTGCTATAATTATAGGCTGCCTGCAATTGTTGTATTCTTGCAGTATTTACCTCGTTATAATAAGCATCATTCTCTTGTCGTGCGAGTTCGGAATATTTGGCAACCGAATCAGCAATTCCAAGATTCATATACAACAATCTTAATCCATTAAAATACTCCTCGCGGTGATTACTATCGGGATTAGAAGCAAGTCCTTTACGGAAAAAGTGGAAAGCACCATTATAATCATGCTTACGCATACATATATGACCTCTCATAGAATAATATATTTCGCCACCAGCCACCACATTCCCTGTGGAATCTACATCACCAGAATACTTTTCAAACTGACGAACAATCCAATCAGCCTTGGCAACATTATTTTTATTAAGCAAAACAAAGACATTAGGCATAAGAATTTTAACTGCATAGCTTTTAAGCCCCCTCTTCATGTATTCGGCGTATAACTTTTCTCTAATTTTCACAGCTTCATCCTTTCGCTTAGTCACATATAACCCATTCGCATATAATCCCTTACCAATCAACGCAACAATAGTATCACCGCATTTATACGCAGAATGCACCACATTCAAATAAGCCTTCATAGCATCGTTCATGTCATATTGGTCATAAAAGATATAACCCATCTGTCCATATATACGACTAAGTAGCTGAAAGTTGGTCGAGGGATTTGTTGTGTCAGCCAGTGCCACTGCCTTCTGATAATTGGTCAAAGCTTCGGGAAAATTTTTCATATCTCGATAAGCACTGCCGAGCACATAGTATGCCGACATCTGCTCGTCGAGAGTGCCGTGATGGTTGAAGTAGTCGGCTACGAGGCGTGGCAATGAATCCGACGTGAACGGTATGTCGGAAGAGTTCTGCGCTCGCATTCGATAGAGGTTTAAGGTCATGCGATTGTGGCGTGAGATGCTAATATCGGAAGCCATAAAACTGTCGATAGAATCGATAGAGGTCTGGGGCTCCACCTGATAGAGAGAGTCCATGCGAGCCACAAACACGTCGGCGCGCTTGTCGTTGCATGCCACAAGTCCCAGAAGTGAAGCGAGACATGAGATTATTATTGTTATTCTCGTGAAGAAAGAAAGAGTCATATCAAACTTTAATCAGGTTAGCGTAGGCTACAAATTTAGTGAGTAAAAAAAACGCCAAGGAAATAAAAAGGCAGACAAATCCTTGCGACTTGTCTGCCCTATCTCTATATTAAGAAAGTTCTAAGAATTAAGCTTCTGCGGGCTGCTCGAACGGAGTAGCTGTGCGGGGCTGCTGAGCCTCGGGAAGGTTGATCTTGCCGAACTGCTGCTCGTACTTCTGAATGTTGTCGTTCAAAGCCATGAGCAAACGCTTAGCGTGCTCGGGAGCCATAACGACGCGGCTGCGAACCTGAGGCTGCTGCATACCGGGGAGCATGCAAGTGAAGTCGAGGATGAAATCGCTTGAAGAGTGAGTGATGAGAGCGAGGTTAGCGTATACGCCTACTCCGATTTCTGGCTTCAGCTCAATCTGAAGACCCTGGGGCTGGTTGTTGTTGTTTTCTGCCATTTTTATTTTTGATTTAAGTTTATAATTATGTGCATTATCTCATATACCATACGCCCCACCCAAAGACGACCGTCATGCAGTCATCGTTGTGCGGGGTGTTATGATTTGTAATGCAAAGATAGCATTTTAGGATTGATTCTGCAAATATTTGTACGTTTAATTACATGTGAGTACTTTTTTTTTACTCTTCGTTGTGTTTTTTCTGCGCAATCCATATCTCCCAACTGTTGATGATGTTCTGCCAGAGGATGTAGCACCCCGGTCCGACTGACGAGAGTGGTGTGAGATAGGCACAGGCTATCCATATGGCGAAGGCGGTGTTTTTCTGTCCCAATGCTTGGCCTGCATTTACGGTCTGTCGGTAGTGGGAGCCTATGACGCGTCCACATCCAAACTGGAACAGACAAAGTAGCAGTCCGCTGAGGGCTATAAGGAGCAGGAAGCCTATGGTGGTCTGAGCATGGAGGATGTTCTTCATCGTGGTGCCAGAGACTATCAACAATGAGCATCCCCATAGATAATACGACAAGTCCTTAATGGCTATGATGCGTCGGCAGAGCCACTTGGCATAGTGCTTCACAATATAGGCGAGAATCATAGGCACGACGAGCACTGTGAACACCTTGTTTAATATCATGAGGAAGGCTTGCATGAAATGGATGTCGGCTGCTTGGTCGATTATCGGGAAGAAAAGAGGGATGAGCAGGGCGGTGATGATATTGGAGAGGAAGGTGTAGGTGGTCATTTCCTCAAGGTTGCCGCCAAGTTTCTGGGTGACTACGGCAGCGGCTGAGGCACAGGGGCAGATGATGCACGTCAGCACTGCCTCGGCAAGGATAAGGCTGTTGCCCGAAAGTTGGAAAACAACTATTACTGCCACCACTGCCAGCACCGTGAGCACCTGGAACAGAGCAATGCTCCAATGCCATGCCACGGGACGCAGTTTGCGATAGTCGACCTTGCAGAATGTGACAAACAAAACAAGAAACATAAACATCGGAAGAAGGGCATCGAACACGGGGGCTGCGGCACACGCGAAATTGTCGAGTGCGGGAATAAGGGCAAAGAACAGATACACCACAATGCCCGTGGTGATGGCAACCGGAAGCGTCCAGTCTTTTATGAATCGAATTAACTGCATAATGTTGTTGGTTTCGTTTGACAGGCAAAATTACTCAAAAAAAATAGAAAACGGACAACAGCCACAACTTATTTGTAGTGTTGTGGTTGTTGTCCGTGATGTGATAGGCAAGTATTCTCTACTTGGCTACAAACTTAAACGCCAATGGCTCTGCCTTGGTTCCGACTGGTATCTGCACAATCACCTGATCGCCCTTGACAGAATACTTCACTGACTTACCGGTATTGAGCAGTGTAAGTTTTCCCTTAGGTTTGTTGGCTGTCCACGTGATAGTCTGCGGAGCCGACTCGCCGTCCTCAATGGCATAGATGGCATAGAGGGTTTTCTTGTCCTTCGACGCGGTGAACCATGTCTTGCCGTCATTATAGTGAGGAGTGATTACCGTATTATATATAGCCTCGCCGTTGTGTTTCAACCAAGAACCGATGTTGAGCAAAATCTTCTGCACCTCGGGCTGGATTGTGCCCTCGGGAGTTGGGCCCACTCCCAAAGCCAGGCTGCCACCCTTAGCCACTATTTCCGACAGGATAGCAATCACCTTGGCAGGCGACTTGAACTTTGCACCAGGAATATAGCTCCAGGCATGGCTCAACGTGATGCAGCTCTCCCAAGGAATATTGAGTTGCTTGGCAGGAATGCCCTGCTCGGGAGTCTGATAGTTCTCGTTCTTGCCACGGATGGTGCGGTCGACACTGATAAGTCCGGGGTTGCGCTTGCGTGCCTCAACGAGCAAGGAGTCGAGACCTATTTGTTCGCCAGTAATCCATCCGCCGTCGAGCCACAGAATGTCGAGTTTGCCGTAGTCGGAAGTAAGTTCGGATAGTTGATTCTGTGTGAACTTCACGTAGTTCTGCCACCAATCGGGATGTTGCTTAATGCTATAGTTGATGCCACGTCGTGGGGTTGCATAATATGGATTCCAGAACCACTTGGAGTGCCAGTCGGGTTTTGAGAAATAGCAGCCAATCATAAAGCCCTGCTTGCGATAGGCATCGAACACTTCCTTAGCCACATTCTTGCGCGGATTGTTGGCAAAGGGTCCGTTGGCGATGGAAAAGTCGGTATACTTGGAATCGAACATACAGAAACCGTCGTGGTGCTTGGTGGTGAAAATCATGTATTTCATACCAGCCTTCTTCATAACGTCAGCCCAAAGGTCGGGATTGAACTTCACTGGATTCAAGGAGTCCTTCTGGCTCCAATACCACTGTTTGTCTTTCTCATAATCATCGAATCGTTCGCGTCGAATCCAATCTTCGGAGCAGATAGACCACGACTCCACCACTCCAGCCTGGCTGTAGAGTCCCCAGTGCATAAGAACACCGAATTTCTGGTCTTGCCAGTGTTTAAGATTTTGTAGCACCTGCTTGTCTTCGGGCCATACATAGTCGGAAACCTCCGACTGTTCGTGAACGAAACTCTGGTCGCTCTTGTCTTGTGCGTTGGCGGCAACAACCGAAGCCGTAAGCGCAAGCCCAAGAGTCATTAGTTTTAAGTTTTTCATACGTGTTTGTTTTCTCTCTAATTGTGAATTTGGATGTAAAGGTAGTAACTTTAAGCGAAGCAACCAAATTTAGAATCAGAAATATGCAGACAAGACATAAAAACAACACAGACAACATGCTCAACATATTCAACCGTCGGAAACCAGGTTGTCCACGTTGTGCGTGTTGTCTGTGCTGTATGTTTTAAAGTATTTAAGTTTCGCAAGCGAAAGAAGTTATCGGAATTTATCAGAAGATAACTCGCTTCGCTCGTGAAGTTAATGGACAAATGCCCAATTGTTTAAGCTCTATTCATCCCATTTTAAGCGAGACGCTTCTCCAGACGCTCACGGATTGCGCCGATGAATCCAGCTGAATTCATGGTCTGAGGAGTTACACCCTCCATAAGACCAGCGAGGTCCTTGGTCACGATGCCCTCATTGAGAGTCTCGAAGCAAGCAGCCTCGAGCTGGTTGCCAAAGTTGACGAGTTCGGGCAGGTTGTCCATCTCGCCGCGCTTGCGCAATGCGCCACTCCATGCGAAGATAGTAGCCATCGGGTTGGTAGAAGTCTCCTCACCCTTGAGATACTTGTAGTAGTGGCGAGTAACGGTGCCGTGTGCAGCCTCGAACTCATATTTGCCGTCGGGCGAAACGAGAACAGAAGTCATCATAGCCAACGAGCCGAATGCTGTAGAAACCATGTCGGACATAACGTCGCCATCGTAGTTCTTGCAAGCCCAGATGAATCCACCCTTAGAACGGATAACACGTGCTACGGCGTCGTCGATGAGAGTGTAGAAGAACTCCAATCCGCGCTTTTCGAACTCCTCCTTATACTCCTCGAACACCTCGTAGAAGATAATCTTGAACTGTGCGTCGTACTTCTTAGAGATGGTGTCTTTGGTGGAGAACCAGAGGCTCTGGTTGGTGTCAAGAGCAAACTTGAAGCAAGAGTGAGCAAACGAACGAATAGACTTGTCGGTGTTGTGCATTGCCTGGAGCACACCAGCACCCTTGAATGTGTGAACTACAACCTCCTCGTGCTTGCCGCTCTCGCCGTCGAAAATGAGCTTGGCAACACCTGGCTCGTCGGCGCGAATCTCAACGCTCTTGTAAACGTCGCCATAAGCGTGACGTGCGATAGTGATAGGCTTCTCCCAGTTCTTCACTGCCGGGTGGATGCTCGGGATAGTGATAGGAGTACGGAATACGGTGCCGTCGAGGATAGAGCGGATAGTGCCATTAGGGCTCTTCCACATCTGATGGAGTTTATACTCGTCCATGCGCTGATGGTTGGGAGTAATGGTGGCACACTTCACGGCAACACCAAGGCGCTTTGTAGCCTCTGCAGCATCCTTAGTAATCTGGTCGCCTGTCTCGTCGCGCTTAACAAGACCGAGGTCATAATATTCTGATTTGAGGTCAACGAACGGAAGGATAAGCTCATCCTTAATCATTTTCCACAATATACGGGTCATCTCGTCGCCATCCATCTCTACGATAGGAGTGGTCATCTGAATTTTCTGTTCCATAGTAATATGATTTTTGAGTTTTGAATTTTGAGTTTTGAATTGTTGCCAGAGGCAATTTTGAGTTTTGAGTTTTGAGTTTTGAATTTTGAGTTTTGAATTTTGAATTGTAGTCTACCAATTCCAAATTGAATAATTCAAAATCGGCGTAGCCGACAATTCAAAATTCAAAACTCAAAATTCAAAATTCCTAATTCCTTTATCGCTTCGATGAAGCATAGTAGTTCATCAAGCAACCGTCTGCCAAAATCTGACGCTCGTTGGCTGTGAGATTCTGGAAGAAGAGGTGGATAGGCTGAACGCCGTTCTTGGTGATTACCTGAGCGTCGATTTCCTCCTTGCCAGAGAGCATAGCCTCGCGGATGCCAGGGATAAATACCTTATCGCCCGGCTCGAAGTTGAACTCAACATCCTTGGCGATAGTGAAAGGCACGATACCCCAGTTGATACAGTTAGAACGATAGCGCTTTGTGGCATACTCGTAGCAGATGTTAGCATCGCCACCGAGCACCTTCTGACAGCTGGCAGCCTGCTCGCGTGCCGAGCCGTCGCCAGGACGATTAGCAAATACGCATGAGCCAAACGAAGTGTTCTCGGCAGAAGCGCCAACAGCCTTCAATGCCTCAGCCACATTCTCGCTGACATTACCCTCACGACGAGCGAGGTCCTGCTTCTGAATCTCCTTGCTCAAGCCTACGTACTCAGGAACGCGGCGAGAAAGAGCAAACTCAGAGAGCTTTAACGGGTTAGAGCGATAAGAACTTGTCTCACCCGAAGGAATGAGTTCGTCGGTTGTTGTCACTGGATCGTGGATAACGGCAGCAAGCTCTACGAGCATGTTCTCCTGCATAGGATACATCTTAGGCCAGTCCTTGATGTTAGGACCATAGCGAAGCTCGGTCTCAGGCTTAGCCTTGCCGTATCCGTTGTATACGCGGCACTTATAAATCTTGTCGTCATAAACGTATGGCTTGTGTGTATTCTCGTATTCCACGTCGGTAGCAGCTGTGATAACACCACCGTTGGCAGCAGTAGCAGCGATAGAGCGTGCGTCCATAAGAGCTACCAATGAGAGCTGACCCTGACCAGGCTTAGAACCCTCGCGGTTGGGGAAGTTACGTGTGGTGTGGCGGATACTCAAACCGTTGTTTGAAGGAACGTCGCCAGCGCCGAAGCACGGACCGCAGAATGCAGGCTTCATAACAACACCAGCCTCGATCAAGTCGGCTGTGATGCCCTCGCGTGTGACAGCCATAGAAACCGGTGTCGACTGCGGATAAGCCGAAGCTGTGAAGTAGTCGTTGCCGATGTTCTTGCCCTTAAGGATAGCACTAGCCTCAGCAAGGTTGTCGTATGTACCACCCGAGCAACCAGCGATGATACCCTGGTCGGCATAAACCTTGCCGTCGACCACCTTGTCAACGAGATGCACGTCGACCTTGTCGCCGAAACGACGCTTTGCGTCTTCCTCGATGCGTGTGAGGATACCCACTGGGTCGGCCTGAAGCTCGTGGATAGTAACTGCGTTAGACGGGTGGAACGGCAATGCAATCATAGCCTCCTGTGTAGAGAGGTCGATGCGAATCATCATATCATAGTAAGCAACCTCGCCCGGCTTCAACTCGCGGAA
The DNA here is from genome assembly GCA_934203355.1 of uncultured Prevotella sp. GTDB lineage: Bacteria > Bacteroidota > Bacteroidia > Bacteroidales > Bacteroidaceae > Prevotella. Next base: position 8,792 of record CAKPZC010000020.1, read on the forward strand.
GTCCTGAGGACGCTCATGAATATCGTAGTGGTGCTTAACCTCCTCGTCGGTCACCCAAATAGAGCTCAAGCAAGTGGTCTCGGTGGTCATGATGTCGATGCCATTACGGAAGTCGATAGGCAAGTTCTTCACACCAGGTCCAGCAAACTCAAGTACCTTATTCTTTACTACACCGCTCTCGAATGTAGCCTTAACAAGAGAAATGGCAACGTCGTGCGGACCAACACCCTTCTTGGGTGCGCCCTCGAGCCATACCAACACAACCTCAGGAGCGTTGATATCCCATGTGTTCTTAAGGAGCTGCTTAACAAGTTCGCCACCACCTTCGCCAACACCCATGTTGCCGAGAGAGCCGTAGCGTGTATGTGAGTCGGAGCCAAGAATCATATTACCGCACTTCACCATCATCTCACGCGCATACTGGTGGATAACAGCCTGGTTGGCGGGAACGTAGATGCCACCATACTTCTTGGCAGCCGAGAGACCAAACACGTGGTCGTCCTCGTTGATAGTTCCGCCCACTGCGCAAAGAGAGTTGTGGCAGTTGGTCATGGCATAAGGCAGAGGGAATTCCTCCAAGCCGCTGGCGCGAGCTGTCTGAATGATGCCCACATAAGTGATGTCGTGCGACATCATCGCGTCGAAGCGGATGCGCATCTTATTGCCCTTCGCTCCGTCAACGTCGTGCGAACGCAAGATGCCGTAGGTGATGGTGTTCTCGCGAGCCTCGTCGGCTGTCATGCCTGCATACTCGTCGCGAATCTCAGTTCCGTTTAGGAGATAAACTCCATGATTGATAATTTCTACCATAATGTCAAAGTTTTTAGATTCAAGAGATAAAGGTACTACTTTTTAAGTTGTTAGCAATATAGACCGTTACTATTTTTATTTTTTTTAGTTTATAATATCGATTATTTTAGTATATTTCTTGCAAAAAGTCTACTATTTACGCAAAACACCATACAAAAAGACAACCAACGACAACATATCTGCACTACCTCCAGGCGAAATGTTACGGCTGATAAAATCGCGGTTCATAGCGTTCATTCCAGCCTCCGAGAAGTCTTCGAGCAGCCGTCGTGACTCTATCTTGACTTGCTGCATTGTGTCGTAGGATGTGCGATAGACGATATTGGTGTCGTCGAGGTCGCACATGATGCGCAGTAGAGTGCGGTGTATCACGTAGGAATCGGCATTCTTGCGGCGGCTTTCGTAGAAGGGTAGCCATTCGCTGAAGAGCTCGCTATATCCGTCGCGAGCATTGTCCAATGCCGACTTCAGTCTTACACCAGGAGTGGCAAGTTGCTTAGCACGACTGCCATGAGTGCCACTCGTGTCGGGGAATCGAGCGGCGAGACTTATTATAGTATTCGAGATGAAGCTTTGTGGCGACACCTTCGTTGCCGAGTGGGGCAACTGTGTTGTCGAGTGTGCCAACTGTGCAGCTGCCACCACGGCGAGTCCCATTGAGAAGAGTGCCCCTTTGTAGGTGTTTACTCCTCCGGTGGCTGCAAACATCGCTTTCTCCGCCTCAAGTCCGGTGTTCACAATGTCCTCATGACAGGGCAACACGTCGGAATATCCCAAGAGAGCGAGCCTCACGAAGTAAGGATGCAGGGCGCGAATGCTGCACATCATCAGCGCATGGTCCATGTCGCGGTGGGCACCACTGTCGTGGCTGTCCACAAGTCCCGGCTTGGGAGTGGTGTTGAGTTCTGTCTTCAAGGCACGTGTGGCGAGGTGGGCTATGATATATGGAAGAGTCGTTGGCGGCACAAGTCTTGATGCCTCAGCCAAGTTGTTCTCCACGATAGCCTTTCTTACTCTCGACGCACTGACGGGCAGTCCGTCTTTTTCGAGCCTTGGCAGTTCACGCACATCAAGAAGCATAAGCCCCATTAATTCGTTGTAGCGTCGGGTTAGCGGGTCGGTAGGTTCAGAGCCTACAAATCTCACATTAGCCTGTAGAGCTGGTGCGATATGTCGCCTATAGATGTCGATGTCGAGCGTCATCTGTGTGTCCGAAGCCTCAGACAACTGTTTAAGGAAATAAGTTGGGAATGTCGTCGCGCTCACGGAGTAGTCGCTTCCATCGCAGACGACGACATTTCCCAAGTCCCTTACCCCCTGGTCGACCATTGCCTTTCTCTCCTCATACGAGAACATTGAGCAGTCTTCCCTTACGACTACTATATACAACCTTCTCACCTGCTTTGCCGACTGCTCTATAAGATAACGATGACCGAGGGTGAAGGGATTACAATTCATTATTATAATACCGTCGTTGCATTCAATACCGTCGTTGCATTCGACACTATTTGAGGTCTCTCTAATCCTTCTTAACCCTTCGCAATATTTACCTATACCGCCTACCCCTGTCTCCATCAGTATAGCCTGTGGCGCCTCGGCAAGCAGCCTGAACGACAGACTCTCGAACAAGGGTCGGTTTTGAGGTTTTGTAAACAGTTTCACACACTGGTAGCCCTTGGCATTTGCCTCGGCTATGAGGTGCGACACCATTGTGTTGGCAACAGCCTCGCCTTTGTGGCCATCTGCCACAGCCACACATTTCACCACGGCTCCTTTGAGTCCTCCTCCGGCTATGATTTCGCCTGTTGACTCATCGGTGAGCACAGCGTAGTAGTCGACATCGTCGAGTCGCAATCCGCTCGCCGCGAGAAACTGTTCTATGCGGTGGCGTTGGCGCGGAACGGTGGGGTGAAGCTGAAGTATTTCCAAAGTTGAATATTAAATGTTAAAGTTTGATGTTTGATTATCAGAGGTATAGGAATCGACCATTTGTCTTATCCTTTCCCATATTTCTTCTTGCGTATGCCAGCGCATCCTCATGCAATATCTTGCCTCTCGGTCGCATACAAGACAGCGTCGGGGTTGTCCCCCCACTCTATCCCTCGACACAGGCACTCCGTCGGAGTCGATGATGTCGATGTCGAATAGTCTGCCGAGCGGATGAGAGTCCTCTATAGCCACTGCTGTGCGCTTGGCTTCGAGCATCGGCATTGGGGTGACAAGATAAGCCTCGTAGCCCGTTGCAAGGTCGCGCTCGATAATATGCTGATCAGAGCCATATGCTCTGCGCATCGCCTCAACTGCCGCATGAGCTACAGTGAGCGACTGAACATTACGCTTCACGCTTCCTGGCATGACTACAGTAAGGCACACCAGTGTCTTTCCCGAATTTTCAGCCAGCAACTGTTGTTGCATAGCATGGCGTGCGTCGCGGCTCGCCAGAAGTTCGTTTAGCGTAATCATGGATTGTGAATGTTGAATGTGGAGTGTTGAATGTTGAATGTGGAATGTGGAATGTGGAATGTGGAATGTGGAATGTGAAATGAGGAGTGTAGAATGCTGAAGTGATGAATTCTAAATTCTTCATTATACAATTCTACATCTGCGAAGCAGACCATTCAACATTCAACACTCAACATTCAACATTCTTATTCAACGATATTCTTAATTACATCCTGTACAGATCCGTCGCGGTTGAGCACAACGCCAACAACCTTGTCGCCGAATGGCAGCGGTGCCGGAGTACCGATGATGTTAAGTGCACGGTCGCGCAACTCTTCGAGAGTGACGAGAGGCAGACCAGCCTCGCGCATACGCTCTGCGATGTCGGGGCGCAACGGGTTGACAGCGATGCCATACTCAGTAACCACCACGTCGACAGTGCGACCCGGAGTGATGAGTGTTGTCACCTCGTCGACGATGCACGGAATGCGTCCACGCAACATCGGGCAAACGATGATGCTGAGAGCCGAATCTTCGGCTGTGTCGGGATGACCACCCACCGCACCACGTATGATGCCGTCGCTACCAACGAGAACATTAACATTGAAGTTAACGTCAACCTCAAGTGCCGAAAGAATCACTATGTCGAGACAATGAGTTGCCGAACCTTGCTCGTTCTTGCTTGCATACTCATAGGCAGCAACTTCCTTGTGTGTCGGGTCGTTCTTTAACGACTCGGCAGCCACCTTGTCGAACGACTGAACGTCGATGAGACGCTCGATGAGTCCCTCTTCGTGCATCTTCACCATATGAGCGGTGATGCCACCCAGTGCAAACGAAGCCTTGATGCCCTGATCAATCATGCTCTGGCGGATATACTTGACAGCAGCCAACGAGGCACCACCCGAACCAGTCTGTATAGAGAATCCTTCCTTGAAATAGCCACTGTTCACAATCACCTTGGCAGCCTGCTTGGCGAGAAGAATATCACGCGGGTTCTTTGTGTCGCGAATGGCACCCGATGCAATCTTAGAAGAGTCGCCCACGCTGTCCACCTCAACAACGAAGTCAACGTCGTGCTCGGATATTGCGTTAGGTGTATTAGGATAAGCCACAAGGTCGTCGGTGAGAATCACCACCTTGTCGGCATAATGTGCGTCAGGAAGAGCGTAGCCCAATGAGCCGCATATACTCTTGGCATTTTCCGAGCGAGAGTATCCGCAAGCATTGCCCAGAGGGTCAGACGAAGAAGCTCCGAGGAATGCAACGTCGATGTGCAAATCGCCAGTAGCAATAGCCTCGCCACGTCCGCCGTGTGAGCGGAACACAACAGGTTTCTCCAACAAACCGTGAGAAATCTCACGAGCCAGTTCGCCGCGCAGACCAGAAGTAGAAATCTCGGTGATAACACCATTCTTAATATGCTCAATCAGCGGAGCGTGAACGTCCTGCAAACTTGAGGCAGCGAGATGTAGTCCCTTGAATCCCATTGCGGCGAGTTTGTCGACAACCATGTTCACCACCTTGTCGCCTCCGCGGAAATGATGGTGGAACGAGATAGTCATGCCGTCGCGCAATCCCGAGCGGCGTATAGCCTCCTCAAGGGTCACGAGTTTCGGGCTCTTGCGCTGCAACTCCAAGCGCGGAGTGATGTCCTTGAGCTTAGGCTCAACATCGTTGTATACACTCTTGCCCATAGTCTGGGCCACCTGCTCTACGAGGGTCTTTCTTTCATTCAGTGTGCTCATACCAAGTCCTCCTGTTTAATAACACCCGATGCCAATGCAAGGTCAATCACGCGCTGTGCGCGGATCACCACCGGACGGTCAACCATTTTTCCATTTACGGCAATCACGCCAGAGCCCTTACGCTCAGCCTCCTTGATGGCTGCAATAACGGCGAGAGCCTTGTCGATAGCCTTCTGAGTAGGTGTGAACACCTCGTTGATTATCTCTATCTGTCGCGGGTTGATGATAGACTTTCCGTCGAATCCAAGCTGGTGGATAAGTTCCACCTCCTTGCGGAATGTCTCCATATCGTTGAGGTTGCTGTATACAGTGTCGAGAGCGTCGATGCCAGCGGCACGTGCAGCCACCACGATGGTCTGGCGAGCCATGAGCAACTCCATACCCTCGGGCGAACGCTGTGTCTTCAGGTTGGCACAATAGTCCTCGGCACCAAGGGCAATACCCATCATGCGCTTCGAGGCAGTAGCGATGGCATAGGCGTTAACAACGCCGAGAGTGCTCTCGATGGCAGCCATAATCTGTGTGCGTCCGAGACAACCAATCTCGCGCTCCACCTTCTCGATTTCCTCTTCCACCTCTACAACTTCCTCGGCTGTCTCAGTCTTAGGCATACGTATCACGTCGACACCAGCCTTCACAACAGCCTCGATATCCTTCTTGCCGTAAGGAGTAGAGAGAGGGTTGATTCTAACCACCATTTCGGTTTTGCCGTAGTCAATCGACTTCAGCGCATTGTGCACGAGCAGTCGTGCAGTGTCCTTCTCAGCCATAGTGACAGAGTCCTCAAGGTCGAGCATTATGGAGTCGGGACTATATATATATGCGTCTTGCATCATGCCAGGATTATTACCCGGCACGAACATCATTGTTCTTCTAAGTCGTTTCATCTTTTTTCGGATTTTTAATTATGAATAAACTCGCGAAAATTAATCCTTCCACACGTCCTTTCCGGTGGCTCTCACAGCAGCAGCCGTGGTGCGCGCACGTATGGTGCAGTCGAGCGCGCCTTTATCGGTAGCGTGCACTTCAGCTTGTGTGATGCCAAGACCTGCGAGGGTCTCGCCTATCACCTTCTTAATTTGGTCGCCAAACTGGAAGGCGACGGAACTCTGCAGTTGGATGTCAAGCCCTTCACGGTCGGTGGGGGCTATCTGAATCATGATGTCGCCGGACTCCATTGTTCCGGCTGTTGCTTGTTTTAGTTCCATAGGTATAGTCATTTAGAAGTTTTACAATATCTTCATAATCGCGAGAAGATGTGCCACACAGGCATTGGGAAAGCACGAGTCAAGGGCTTTCTGACGGTAATATATAACAGCGCAGGCTGGGGAGAAGTTTTTTAGAATGATAAAATATATAAATATTCAATCCACGTAAATACGACAACACTCCCTTCCAAAACGTTGAAAAGAACCGTCCTCAATACTTACGCTCACGCGAGTAGTATGGATAGATTTAGGCTGTGTGCGCACAAAACGCCTTTGCGGTGCGCATCTCGGTTTTACGGTGGTAAAGGTACATATTTTAAATGATACCCCCAAACTTTTTGGGCTACATTTTTCAAAATTCTTTCCATCTTGTTTTGTCACCATTGCCTCAACGATTGAGGCAACGATTGTGGTCATGTTGTCATGAAGAAATACACTATGACGCAAATATATAGTCTCAATCTGTTAATAAATTGTTAAATAGCCTGTAAATCAATCATTAAAAAGCAAAAATATGTACTTTTGAAGCCTAATAATATAATAATACAAAAAAAAACAGAATATCAATAATACAAAACCAAGATTATTAATGAAACAAACTACATCTATCAACGACTCAAAATCGTCGAGCATGAACATGAGTAATATCATGGATGTGCTTGACTCTGCATCTATGGGAGTATGGCGTCTAACCTTGCGTGACGGTAAAAAGCCACGCCTAAGCACGTCGTCCAAGATGCTTGAGCTGTTGGGACTTGAAAGAAACTGCAACAAAACCGAGGAAGAAATATTTGAGATATGGAAGGCTGGCGTATGTCCAGAAGATTTCGAATCTGTGCGCAGCTCTCTACAGAAAATGAAAGCTAGAAAAAACGACGAAGTATTATACAAATGGAAACATCCGCAATTGGGCATACGCTACATACGGTGTGGCGGCATTGGCTACAACGATGATAATGGCAACATTATATATGAGGGCTACCACTACGACGCGACTGACATCGTGGCTCCTCGTATGCAAGACAAGCTTGTTGTGGAATCGTTCGTCAATACCTACTCAAGTATTTTTTATGTAGATTTAGAGAAAGATTGGTATACATCTTATATATACAACCGTCCTTATATTGGAGATGTATTTCCTAAGTCTGGAAGCCTGTCGGTGAATATCCAGAATTTTGTTAACTGTCTTTGCCATGAATGCGACCGCCAGAGGATGCTCGAATTTGTAGACCTCTCCACTCTCAACTCACGCCTGCACAACCGCAACTCCATATCCATACAGTATCATGGAACTCGAATTGAATGGATTGAGCTTTCATTAGTTGTGTGCGACCGTGACGAAAACGGCAACGTGAGCCACATGGTGGTATCGGTAAAGGACATCACACAGCAGAAACACGAGGAGAACAATATGCTCGCTAAGCTGAAGGAGAATATCGAGGCAAACAAGGCGAAGACCATGATGCTGCAAAACATGACACACGAGATTCGCACACCGCTCAATGCTCTCTACGGATTCTCACAACTGCTCTGCATGCCCGACGGAAGCTTCACGGAAGATGAAAAGACTGAGTTCTTCGACTATATACACAACAGCTTCAACATGCTATCGATGATTATCGACGACGTGATGGACCTCACCGACGTGGAGCACGGCAACTACCGTGTGCAGATGAGCCAATTCGCCGTCAACCGTGTATGTCGCGACGCTATACGTATGGCGGAGCTAAGGAAACAAGGTCCCGTAAAAATGTACTTCACGTCGGAAGTGACCGACGACTACACCATTGAGTCCGACTGCCGACGCATACAACAAATACTCGTCAACCTGCTCACCAATTCGTGCAAACACACTATTAAGGGCGAGATACATCTGCATCTGTCGTTAAACGAGACACCGGGTCGACTCACCTTCTCGGTGGCCGACACTGGCGAAGGAATACCCGTCGACAAGGCGAAAGATATATTCAAACGCTACATGAAGGTCAACAACCTTGTGCAAGGATCCGGACTCGGACTGCACATCTGTTGCACCATAGCCAAGAAACTTGGGGCTGAGATAAAGCTCGACGAGAACTACCCCAACGGTGCAAGGTTCTTGATGATATTATAAACAAACAACGGGACCCTCGCCTCATCCGGCGTGAGTCCCGTCCACGTATGGCTGCCATGCCTTTCTTCTACTGAATATGAAAGGCAAAATCATAATGCAATTACTTCGATAGGAATCTGTCTACTTCGGCAGCTATTTTCTTTCCGCTTGCCATAGCGCGAACAACGAGCGACGCACCATTTGCGGCATCGCCAGCCACGAACACGTTAGGGGCAAATTTTGGTTGCTCTGGTTTCAGGAAGCCCATGGCGAGCAACACCATCTCACACTTTATTATCTCTGGTTTGCCCACTGGTTCCATCAGTGGACGTCCGCCTTCTGGATTAGGTTTCCATGTTATCTCCTGCACTCGCACACCAGTGAGTTTGCCATTCTTGTCGCCCACGAATTCAAGCGAGTTGATGTTCCAGCGGCGTGTGCATCCCTCCTCGTGCGACGATGTGGTCTTGAGTGTGCGAGGCCAGTTGGGCCAAGGGTTCTTCGGGTCCTCAGGTCCTTCCACTGGACGCGGCATAATCTCAATCTGAGTGACCGACTTGCAACCCTGACGATGCGCCGTACCGATACAGTCGCTACCCGTGTCGCCACCACCGATGACAAGCACGTCCTTGCCCTTGGCATTCACGAGTTCGTCCTTCTTAAACTCCATACCTGCCAACACTCTATTCTGCTGCGACAGCATCTCAAGAGCAAAGTAGACACCCTTGAATTCACGTCCGGGTATAGGCAGGTCGCGTGCTGTTGGGGTGCCTGTAGACACCACATAAGCGTCGAATCCTTCGGGCAAATGTTCCACGTCGACGAGCGAGTTATATTTAAACACGATGCCCTCCTCTTCGAGCAGAGCGATGCGGCGGTCGATGACAGCCTTGTTGAGTTTGAAGTTAGGAATGCCGAAGCGCAGCAGACCGCCAGCGCTTTCGTTCTTCTCCATCACGGTGACAGTGTAGCCCATATGGTTGAGTCGGTTGGCAGCCACCAGTCCAGCAGGTCCGGCACCGACAACACAAACTTTCTTGCCATTGCGCTGTGGTTGCTCCACACGCACATAGTCCTCCTGGAAGGCATGCTCCGTGATGGCACATTCGTCCTCGCGGTTGGTTGTAGGCTCGTGCTCCACAAGATTGAGCACACATGCCTTCTCGCAGAGTGCCGGGCAGATGCGTCCGGTGAACTCCGGGAAGTCGTTGGTTGAGTTCAATAGGCGATATGCCAGTTCCCAATCGCCTTTATACAGAGCGTCGTTCCACTCGGGTGCCTTGTTGCCCAGCGGACATGCCCAGTGGCAGAACGGAACGCCACAGTCCATGCAACGCGACGCCTGCTGACGGCGGTCGTTGCTATTGAGAGTTTGTTCGACTTCACCAAAGTCGTGAATACGGTCGTGAATCGGACGATAGCCCGCTTCCTTGCGGTGTATAGTGAGAAATGCTTTTGGATTGCCCATGATTCGAATTTTGATTTTTGAATTTTGAATTTTGAGTTGTGCGCTTTGCGCATTTTGAATTATTCAGTTTTGAATTTTGAGTTGTTCAGGTATTGTTTCTGAGTTATACAGTTTGAATTTCAAATAGACCGATCAATTCAAAAATGAACAATTCAAAAAGACCAATCAATTCAGATAGACCAATCAATTCAAAAATGAACAATTCCTAATCGGCTATGCCGATAATTCAAAACTCAAAATTCAAAACTCAAAACTCTGATTTGCGCAAATCAGTAGTCTCTCTGCATGTCTGCAATCTTCTGTTGCAGTTTGCGCACCTGCTCTTCCTGCAGCACACGCTTATACTCGATGGGGACAATCTGTATGAAGTCCTCCACGTAGCGGTTCCAGTCGTCGAGCATTGTGCGTGCGAGTTTCGAGCCTGTGTATAGATAGTGCTGTCGTATGAGTTCGTGCAGTTCCTTGCGATAGTTGCTGTCCTCCACGAGATTTATCTCCACCATATCCATATTGCAGAAATAGTCGAAGTTGTGGTTCTTGTCCCACACATAGGCAACACCACCCGACATACCTGCGGCAAAATTGCGTCCAGTCTCGCCGAGCACCACAACACGTCCACCCGTCATATACTCACAGCAGTGGTCGCCGGCACCCTCTATCACGGCAGTAGCTCCCGAGTTGCGCACACCGAAGCGCTCGCCCACCTTACCATTAATATATAGTTCGCCGCTTGTTGCTCCATACAGACCTGTGTTGCCGGCAATGATATTGTCCTCTGCCGAGAAGTTGCTGCGGATTGGTGGGAGTATCGACACACGACCGCCAGAGAGTCCCTTGGCAAAGTAGTCGTTAGCCTCGCCCTCAAGTTTAAAGTCGACACCATTCACAAGGAAGGCACCGAAGCTTTGTCCTGCCGAACCTTTAAACTTCACGTTGATGGTCTTGTCGGGCAGCCCCGTCTCGCCATACTTCTGTGCTATCATTCCGCTGAGCATGGCGCCCACGGCACGGTCGGTGTTCTTGATTGTGAAGTCGAGCGACACTTCGTCCTGTCGCTCAATGGCATTCTGCGCCCCACGTATGAGATGCTGGTCGAGCACGTCGCCGAGTTCGTGGCGTTGCTGTGCAGTATGATATAGCGAGCAACCGTTCTCCTCCTTGAACAACATGCGTCGGAAGTCGAGAAGTGCCGATTTCGGATTCTTCTCGTCTTGTTTTGTGAGTATAAGCTCCGTGTGTCCCACGATGTCGTTAAGACTGCGGAATCCCATCTCTGCCAAATATTCGCGCACTTCTTGAGCCACGAATGTGAAGTAGTTGACAAGGTATTCTGCCTTGCCACGGAACAGTTTGCGTAGTTCCGGATTCTGTGTTGCCACACCCATAGGACAGGTGTTGAGATTGCACTTGCGCATCATCACACAACCGAGCACTATCAGGGCAGCTGTGCCGAATCCAAACTCCTCGGCACCAAGCAGTGCCATGAGCACAACGTCGCGACCTGTCTTCAACTGTCCGTCGACCTGCAACCTCACCTGACTGCGCAAACCGTTCTTCACGAGAGTCTGCTGAGTCTCGGAGAGTCCTATCTCGGGCGAGATGCCCGCAAAGCGCATACTTGATGCTGGCGAAGCACCTGTTCCGCCTTCGGCACCCGAGATGACGATGAGGTCGGCCTTTGCCTTTGCCACACCGGCTGCAATAGTGCCCACTCCACTCTCGGCAACGAGCTTCACACTTATCGCTGCTTTCGGATTGACGTTCTTAAGGTCGAAAATGAGTTGCGCCAAGTCCTCGATGGAATAGATGTCGTGATGAGGCGGTGGCGAGATGAGCGAGATGCCAGGGATGGAGTGACGAGTCTTTGCAATCACCTCGTTCACCTTGAATCCCGGCAGCTGTCCGCCCTCTCCTGGTTTTGCGCCCTGCGCCACCTTAATCTGAATTTCCTCGGCATTGACAAGGTATTCTGTGGTGACGCCAAATCGTCCCGAAGCCACCTGCTTCGTCTTGCTCGACAGCGAGACGCCATCCACCGTCTCGTGGAAGCGTTCGCTGAGTTCGCCGCCTTCGCCTGTGTTTGAGCGTGCGCCGAGCTTGTTCATGGCAAGTGCCATTGCCTCGTGGGCCTCTTTCGACAAGGCTCCGAACGACATGGCTCCCGTCACGAAGTGTTTAACAATGTTCTCGACGGGTTCTACCTCGTCGACTGGTATCGGATTATGTTTGAAGTCGAAGAAGTCGCGAATGAAGATAGGTTCTTCCTTTTCGTCGACAAACTTCGTGAATTCTTTATATTTTGCATAGTTGCCAGTGCGTGTGGCAAGCTGCAATGTTGCTATTGTTTCTGGGTTCCAGGCATGGCGTATGCCGTCGCGGCGCCAGTGGAACTGTCCGAGGTTGGGCAGGAAGTCGAGCTTCTTGTTGTTCTTGAATGCCTTGTCGTGCATATTGATGGCATCGCGGGCAATTGTCTCCAATCCCACGCCACCTATGGTGCTCACCTCCGTACCAAAGTAGGCTTTCAACAGAGCCTCCGACAGTCCGATGCTCTCGAATATCTTCGCACCACGATAGGAGCGTATTGTGGATATGCCCATCTTTGCCATTATCTTCAGCAATCCCTTCTTCACCGCCTTGATATAGTTGGCTTCGGCAGTGGCATAGTTCTCCTGTATCTTGCCTCGCTTCACGAGGTCGTCGAGTATGGCATAGGTCATATACGGGCACAGAGCCGAGGCTCCATAGCCCAGAAGCAGGGCTGCGTGCATCACCTCGCGTATCTCGCCACTCTCCACGATAAGGGCTGTCTGCACACGCTTGCCCACTGATATCAAGTAGTGGTGTACGGCACTCACGGCGAGCAGCGACGGTATTGCGGCATGCGTCTCGTCGATGTCGCGGTCGCTCAGTATGATGTAGTTGTAGCCGTCGTCGACACTGCGCTCTGCCTGCTTGCAGAGGGCGTCGAGAGCCTCGCGCAGTCCGTCCTCGCCCTTGCTACATTCGAAGAGCATGGACAGTTTCACGGTGTTAAAGCCTTTATATCGGATGTTGCACAGTATGTCGAGCTGTGTATTGGTAAGAATAGGATGTGGCAGACGCACCATCTTGCAGTTCGACTCGTCGGGCGACAATATTCCCGAACCCACACGACCGATATATTCGGTCAGCGACATCACGAGCGACTCGCGTATGGAGTCGATGGCAGGGTTGGTCACCTGTGCAAACTGCTGGCGGAAATAGTTGAAGAACACCTGCGAATGGCTTGACAACACAGCCAATGGTGTGTCGTTGCCCATCGACGCTGTAGGCTCCTGACCGTTGGTTGCCATGGGCACTATGGTGCCGTCGACATCCTCCTCGCCAAATCCGAACATCAGTTCCTTGCGTGTCAGGTCGTCGACCGAATTGTCCACCTTGCGGCCCGAATGTAGTTTCTCCAACTGAATGCAGTTGGTCGATAGCCACTGACGATAGGGATGTGCACTGGCGAGACGTTCCTTTATCTCGCCATCGTAGTAGATTTTACCCTCCTGAGTGTCGACAAGCAGAATCTTGCCTGGTTGCAGGCGTCCCTTCTCGGCAATCTCAGTCGGGTCAAAGTCCATGACACCCACTTCGGATGCCACGACCATGGTGTCGTTCTTGGTAATAGTATATCGTGCCGGGCGCAGACCGTTGCGGTCGAGCATTCCTCCGGCATAGCGTCCGTCGCTGAAGAGCAGGGCGGCAGGACCGTCCCATGGCTCCATCAGGATGGAGTGGTATTCATAGAAAGCCTTCAGGTCTTCGGGGATGGGGTTCTTGTCGTTGAAACTCTCTGGTACCATCACTGCCATGGCATGAGGCAACGACAATCCACTCATCACGAAGAACTCAAACACGTTGTCGAGACTTGCCGAGTCGGACATGTCGGCCTGTATAATAGGCGATATGCCACGTATGTCGCCCAAAGTCTCGCTCGACAACACCGACTCGCGAGCCTTAAACCACGAGCGGTTGCCGCGTATGGTGTTTATCTCGCCGTTGTGTGCCAATAGGCGGAACGGCTGTGCCAGGCTCCATGTGGGGAACGTGTTGGTGGAGAATCGGGAGTGGACAAGTGCCAAGCCCGACGTGAAATAGTTGTTGGTGAGGTCGGGGTAGTACTGGCGCACCTGCATCGACGACAGCATACCCTTATAAACAATGTTGCGGCTCGACAGCGAGCAGATATAAAAATCCTTGTCCTCTACGCGGTTTTCTATCTTCTTGCGTATAATATATAATGTGCGCTCGAAGACGGGCACTTTGTCGTCGGTGACTCCCGTGATGAACACCTGTTTGATGGCAGGCTCTGTCTCAAGAGCCGACTCGCCAAGGCAGTCGGGATTGGTGGGCACTGTGCGAAGGTGCATCAGCGACAGGCCTTCGCGCTCTATCTCCTCTATCATTATGGAGAGTATTTCCTGCTGTTTCTTCTCATCTTTGGGCAGAAAAACAAGACCGGTGCCGTATTTTCCTTTCTCTGGCACTGGTATGCCCTGCAACAATATGAACTCGTGCGGAATCTGAAGCATGATGCCCGCACCGTCGCCAGTCTTGTTGTCGGCTCCTTCGGCACCGCGGTGGCGCATGTTCTCAAGCACGCGCAGAGCGTTGTCTACTAATTCGTGGCTCTTGTTACCATGAATATTCACTACCATGCCCACACCACACGCGTCGTGCTCGTAGGCGGTGTTGTAAAGTCCTGAAAATCTCTCCTCTGCCAACGCATGGCAGGCTTGATGGTCTTGTATTTTACCCATCTTACATTGCTTTTAATTAGTAAACCATTATTATTCCTATCAAAGTGCTTGCAAAAGTAATAATTTACTTTCAAAAAGCAATACATAAAACCTAATTAATTACTATTTTTTTGATATAGAACAAGAAAACGATTACAATTTCATGTAAATCCAACAAAACAAACAATAAATTGTAATCACAAACCACCTATTCACTTCCGTTTCGTAAATCAAAACAGTTCCATAATAAAATATTTTAAGCCTATACCAAGAAAATGTGCATAATTGTTCAACCGATTTAGTGGAGGACATTGGGCTTTCAGCCCGTCAGCCCTTACTTGTATAAGCATGGGACGAAATGCTCATGTTTACATCACTCCAAATATCGGATGAGCCCAAAAGAATACGCAACGTCTGTCTTGCCGTTGTGCTTGTGAAATGAAATTTAGGGTAAAGTTTTTTGAAAATAATCGTTGAGAATATTCCGTAAACTACATGCTGATAGTGCAAATAAAGACTAAAACTTTTGTCATTTCGTCAAATTGCAGTACTTTTGCACCATTAATTGGATTAAAAATATATAAATGAAGGATATTTGCTGCATAGGCCACATTACAAAAGACAAGATTATAACGCCGCGCCAGACCGTATATATGGCAGGCGGCACATCGTTTTATTTCTCTTATGCCTTAAACCATTTGCCGAAGAACGTAAGTTTTCAACTCGTCACAAAGCTTGGCGAGACGGAGATGAAGTCGGTCGACGACATGCGCAATGCGGGCATTGATGTGCTTACCTATCCGAGCCGTCACACGGTGTATTTTGAGAACAAGTATGGCGAGAACCAGAACGACCGCACGCAGCGCGTGTTGGAACGTGCCGACCCGTTCACTGTCGACGAGATGCAAAGCGTTGACGCTGGGGTTTATCATCTTGGTTCGCTGCTTAGCGACGACTTCTCTATCGAGGTGGTGAAGTATCTTTCTACCAAGGGTCGCATCTCTATCGACGCGCAGGGCTACTTGCGCGAAGTGCGTGGCGAGAAGGTGTATCCCATTGATTGGACCGAAAAGCGCGAGATACTTGCCCATACCGACATTATTAAGGTCAACGAGCACGAGATGGAGGTAATCACCGGACTCACCGACCCGCGCGAGGCAGCGTTGAGGCTTGCCGAATGGGGAGTGAAAGAGGTGTGTGTGACACTCGGAAGCGAGGGCAGCATAATTCTTGCCGGCGGCAGATTCTATGACATTCCGGCTTATGAGCCATGCGAGATTGTGGATGCCACTGGTTGTGGCGACACCTATTCAGCCGGCTATCTGTGGTGTCGTGCCCAGGGTATGAGCTTCGAGGAATCGGGACGTTTCGCCGCCGCTATGTGTACGCTTAAGCTGGAGCATAGCGGACCGTTTGACAGAAGTGCAGACGATGTGCGACAAGTGCTTGAGAGCGACAAGGAAGTGAAGAATAACCATTGATAAGACTCTGATTTTTTATAGAATGGTTTTTTAAGTTTCTTCAAGTAGACAAGGAGATACGATTTTTCTTGAAAATCGTTGTTTGCAAGGCTTAAAGCAGCAAGGCAAATCTCCTTGTTTACTTAAATTAAGTAGTGTCAACGAGGACATATTATCTTCTTTCCATTCTTAATGTATACCTGTCCCTTTTGCGGATTTATCACTTTTCTGCCGTTTAAATCATAAACACAATTCTTGGAATCATAGTGCTCAGTAGTGACATTATGTATTGCTGTAGGGAAATCATCTGTCTCTATAAAATTAGTGAAATAATCCCATCCCCAAGTCTTGCGGTATTTTTCAGCAGTACCGACTGGAACATATACTGGAATATCATTTGGAGTATCAGAATTGTATCTTCCAAATGGAGTTTTCCCAGAATTAAGGGGGCTTTCCACGCATACCGGAGGTTCTGTAGCCATGCAATAAATGCGCTTTAAACACGATACATAGGAAAAACTCTCTTGACCTAACGATTTCAATGTTGCAGGAAATACTATCTGTTCCAACGAGTCACAATAACAAAAGGCTTCTCTTTCTATCGTTTCAAGTCCATTTGGCAAATTTATTTTTCTTAATGATTTGCAACTGCTGAATGCTGTATGACCAATACTTTTCACAGTAGATGGAATATTAACCTCTTGCAAATCCCAACAACTATTAGCAAAACAACTGGGGATTCTTACCAATCCTTCTGGCAAACGTATCTTTTTCAGAGGATAGTTCTGTTGAAAATTATTGGTACCTGCTATCGTTTGGCAAGAATTTGGAATCCAAACTTCCTTCAGACGACAAGCATAAAAAGCAGCATCACCAATTTTCTCCAATCCTTCTGGCAAATTGATTGACGAAATTTTTGAGCAGAAAAAAGCACCATCACCTATTTCCTTAATGGTAGAAGGCAATACGACTTCACCTGTCAAGCTACGACAGTTTTGGAAAACCAAATTTCCAAACCTTTCAAAACCTTCTGAAAACACCAACGGGTCAGTCTTGAGATTTACACAATCCGAAAATGCATAAGTTCCCAAATACTGTAAGGATGACGGTATATTTACCTCTTCAAGATTGATGCAGTAAGAGAAAGCCATATCTTCAATTCGCTTAACTCCATCCGGCAGTATGATTCTTCTTAGATGTATGGTGTTAATAAATTCCCAACTGGGGTCTAACTGTTCACTTTGATGCCAAAAGGCATCCTCTGGAATAATGCCATTTTCTATTTCGGCATTTTCAAGATTTATGACAGAAAGCCTTCCGTTGAAAGAAGCATCCCAAAGCGTGTGAATATCAGCATCATCCACAGTTCCTCTTACCACCAAAGAGTCTACATTATAAATATTGTCACCCAAGACTTTTGCTAAATCTCCTGCACTAGACGTAATATCTATACTCAGAAAATCATGCTCGTCTTCTGTGGTTTTGGGAGCGTTTATTGAATAGCTGTAAGTAGGGCGATTGAATATGGCAGTCCGTAGTTTACTGACAAAAGTCGTATCAATTTTCTGACCATACACCGAAGTTGTGAAAAATGCAAGAAATAATAAAAAACGCGATATTTTCATAACAGATAAAATTTTATGGTCACGTGTGATTGGTATAAATCACACGTGACAATTATTATTCTATTCTAACTTTTTGTTGGTCAACTACTACTGAGTTCACAACATAACGAACTAAATATACTCCTTTGGATAAATCTAATCCATTAAAGGCTACCATATTTGCCCCTACGGGGATTTGCCGTATAACTTTTGTTATTCCATCTGTGATGGTTTTCACAACAATTACTGCATTATTTGGAGCTGTTTCTTTCAACTTAACTTCAATGTTGCCATTTGCGGTTGACACCGTTTGTATTCCATATAAGTTTTCCAAAGATATACTCTGCGTTGAAATTTCCCCTTCCTTAGTCATAGCAATAACTGTATAGTCATTTCCGTTTATTGTTGGCGATACATTTATGACTTCATTATTTCCTATAGTCTCACCTTTGCCATCAATCCATTTAAGACAATTAAAATCTGATGAATTATCTACTTTGAGTTGCAACAATCCATCTTTAATTGGAGTAGGAGTTATGATAGGTGCATTCATTGGTTTAAGTGTAACCCCAGGAGTTTCAACAATAAAAGTTTCTCCTCCTACAATATTTCCATTCTCGTCCTTTTGAACTAAGTCGAAAGTGTATATAGAGCTATTATATGTATATTTGTTAAAATCAAATTTTAACTGTATCACATCAAATTCATTCGCTTTAAGTGACACATTTTGTATTTTACTTTGTGGCGATACAAATTTTACGGAGCGAGGACTTGTCGTATTTGAAATAGTTGATACCAATTCTATATCTTGTGATTTAAAACCACCACGTTCCCAAGCATCATAGATTTTAGGACTCATAATCATTTCGACTTTTCCTTTTGTATATAATTTTGCATCATCATCTGTCTGTGGTATGAGTTCAAGTGTGTACGCCTTATCAGAAGAGGATACATTCCGCACATAAACATAAAATGCTTTTTCTATATCTTTCTTACAAATAAGAGTAACATTTTTTTGTGCTTGCTTATTACTACCTAGCACATCAAAATATGTACGTCCTTCAACGTATCCATCATCAAATGGTTTATCCATTATTTTTGCCAACAAACAGAAATGGAAATTGCCTTCTGGATAGTCTGCTAACATATTAGGCAATGGCCAACGAACCTTTACATCCACAGAATCTCCAGGGTCTATCTCAGGAATGCCAGTAGGTTCCAAATAATAACCTGTTACATCTTGACCATTATATAATTCGCGTCCTTTCCATGTCTCCGTTCTAAGCCCAGTAGAAGCCTGTGCCCAATACACAAGAATCCATTTGTTCTTTCCATTAAATTTTTCTTTACCCCTGTTGTGAACGCGCACATAGATATACGACATCTGGTGAGTAGAAGAATATTCTGGATTTTGATGTTCATAAATACCATCATCTTGGTTGCGAACCCAAATTGACGGACTCTTCCAGAATTCAACTATAGTTAAATTTGGCTCCTTGCCAGTATCCTCTGGATTATCTTTAATATAAAGGTCTACAGATGGAGCAAGATTATTAAAAGCCAAATCTTCTCCTACAGAAATAGGAGTAGAATTATACATTGGATGCTCATCAGAAACTCTATCGTTAGTCTTTGCGTAATTAAAAGCTTCTTCCATGGTCACTCGATCATTGTTGTCCACATCGGATTTTACGGGCACATTTATATGGGTTGCCTCATTTACAGCACACGTCCATTGATAAACAAATTCATCATAAGGAATATCAGAACAAGCCCAAGACGATTCACTGCCTGTTGAAGCTGATGCTACAACACAACCAACTTTTTTTAGATTGTCGTTAAATCCGCCAGAAAAACATTGACCAAGTACAACATTGACATTAACAAATTTTGAAGTAAATGGCTCTAGCATTGTAGCTAATTCATAATCATACAAACTTTCATAATTCCATAAACAGATATATGAATTTGTATTATAGTCATCTGTACCACCATGATCTATTACAAAGATGAATAAATGGTCATCCTTGTTTAGTTTATTAGCTAATATTCCTAAAGTATTCTTTATATTAGCTTTTGTTGCTGCAAGTTTTATCTCATCAAAACCATCGTTGTCAAGGTCAAGTGGCTGCGATTTATAGCCTCCGAATATACTTCTCATGTCTGCTGCAGGATTATTTCCGTCAGACATAATAGGATAAATGTTTCCTTTTGGTATGCTGTACTTATTGACTAATGTTTGATATATAAATGAACAATCATTCCAATAACGCTCATAGTTTGAGTTTTTGTTCACACCACCACTCAGTATTATTGCGTAAGTTCTTTGTGCAGCTTCATTGCTTCCATTGGAAGAAGCGGCTTTTCTTACCTGTGGTTTTGAATTGGCATTACTACCATAACGATTCTTAACAAGTAGAGGGGCATAATCTTCTAGTGGAGGCATTTTCCTCAATACACTTCTTGGCCTAATAGTATTGATATCTGTTGTCGTAGCCTTAGGTATTGTCAAAACATAGCAATCGTGTTGCCAGCCTTTCATCGGTTCGGCATCTACAAAGATATTCCAAACAGCAGATGTGCTATTACTAAGAATGTAATAGTCAACATCTTCACCTACAAATTGTCTTTGTGCGATGACTAACGCATCTTTTTTTGAAATACTTTTAGTTGTCTGTGCTAATGAAATTGTTGAAAATAGGCAACTAAAAATAACATTTAGAAAAAGTAACACATGTTTCATACTACTAAATGTTAAAAGTTAATACTATTATTAATGAACACTTTGAATCCATATATGGATTTCTGCTTACAAATTTATATTAAATCAGCTAGTAAAAGAAACAATAATATAAAAAAAATATTGCTATTAAACACATTTTAACTCATACAGCAAAAGTGTGCGCAAACAACAATTAGAACATAATGTATATTTTTCATAAAGAAGCCCACCTAATTCCCCACAGGACTGGTATTCTTTATAAACAATTGAACTTTCGCAAGTTCAGAAGTTAATGGAATTAAAGAAGTTTTTCGCGGAGCTCAACAAAACTCCACTCCCTTTGGTCGTTCAAGCAGTTCTTGTGTAAGGCAAACGGCAAAGCCGAGCGAACAGACAATAGCTTTATTACTTAAACAATAGGACATATGTCCATTAACTTCACGAGCAAAGCGAGTTACCTTCCTATACCTGCCAATAACTTCTTTCGCTTGCGAAACTTAAATTCGCTAATATTTATTTCCCCATTCACTTGATGCTTCAATCCTCATTCTCTCGCCCGTAACGGGATGACGAAACTCCACCATTGCGGCATGGAGATACATGCGGGTCTTGCGGTTGCCATGCCCGTAGAGCGGATCGCCAAGAATAGGACAAGCCAAACCCATCTGATGGGCACAATGCACACGCAACTGATGGGTCCTGCCTGTAAGGGGATAGAGATAGATAAGGGTGCGACCTTCGGGCAACAACTGCTCCACACGGAAATCGGTAATGGCCTGTTTGCCATTCTCTAAATCCACACGCTGACGTGGACGATCCATTATGTCGGCTATCAAGGGCAAGGAGATTCTGCCTTCACTGGTAGCAGGACGACCATCGAGGATTGCCTCATAACGCTTCTTCACCTCGCGAGAGGCAAACTGATGCTGAAGGGCTACATATACAGCTTCCGATTTGGCAAGAACAAGCAGTCCACTGGTGTCCATGTCGAGACGGTGAACGGGCTTGAGGAATTTTGAATTTTGAGTTTTGAGTTTTGAATTATCGGCTTTGCCGATTTGGAATTGTTCAATGTTGAATTGTGAGTTTTGAGTTTTGAATGTTGAATTGTCGGCTTTGCCGATTTGGAATTGTTCAATGTTGAATTGTGAATTGTCGGCGAAGTATTCTTCGATGCTGAGGTTACTATCTTCCGCTGTCTCCTTTTTCCCGGGAACCGACAGCATTCCGGCAGGCTTGTTCACCACCATTATATATTCATCCTCGAAAACCACGCTTGGCTTTTCCGTCATCTTTGACTGAGCCAAAGGATTTGGCTCCACGTCGAGTCCACGGAGCATGTGGGTGAGGATGGGCAGACACTTAGAGCGACAAGCCGGATAATAATGCAAGTGATGGCGTATCTCTTGCTTGGGCGACTCACCCCACCAGAACTCAGCCATGCACACAGGCTCAAGCCCATGCTTATAGGCATATTGCAACAGCTTCGGTGCACAACAGTCGCCCGACCCTCCCGGCGGCATAGCATGAATGGTGTCGCTGAAAATGTCAATGAGGTCGCGCTCCTCACCGAGGGCATTAAGCATCCTGTAGCAACCGAACAACCACTTCTGCAACTCATCACTCATATTGCGACGACGGTTGCGCAGGACAGCAATACGCTCCTCATGCTCCTTTATCGGTTGACGCATACTGGCAAGCATGGCGTCGCATTGCTGTCTGAGCCTACGCTGTTCTGCCTTCAGAAATTGACTCTCGCCCACCATTGCCGCCTTCTCTTCTGCCGTCAAGGGTTCCCCACCCTGCTCAGCCTCACGCCGACGGCCATCGCGCCGAGCCTTAGCCTCAACAACCTTCAGACGCATCTGTTCCAGTCCTATCTCTACGGTTTGTTTCGTATTTTCATAAAGCGCAAGATGAGTTTTATAGTCGTCCGATTCCACGAGGGTTTCTATCTCTTTGTTGATGGCAGAGATTTCTCGTTCTCTCACCTTGAAATGCCCGTTGGGCTGCTGTGCGTCGAACACCGGAGGCACAAAATAATCCCAGTCGTTGCGTCCGGCAAGCAATCCCGAGTAAGCAGCAAGGAAGCCCAACTGCCCGTTATGACAACTGGAGCCTTCACTTTCCACTTCTCTCTTATCACTTCCCCTTACCACAAGCACGCCGAACATCTTGCCCGGACTTTGCTCCCCCTTCCATACTCCCGACTCCTCTATATACTGCTGCACCAGCTTGGCAGCAGCCACACAAAGCGGATGCGGCTCATAACAGAAGGGATAAGTAAACTGCCGGGGCGGCTGTATTGAGACATCCAAAGGATGTAAAATTCTATTCATTTTATATTTAGCAACTGTTCAAAACATTTATTACGAAACCTTCCACTCCACAATATTATGTTCACCTGCCACATCGAAATTTATGCCAACCTTCACTACTTCTTTTCCGCTTAACGCAAAAGCATTGGCATATTTACGTTCATCAATCTGGGCAAGAGCCTCATCAGCCGACTTGCAGAACTTCAGTTCCATTATATACACATAGCGTTCAGTCTCCAATGTGATGTCGGTACGTCCACGTGATGTGCGCTGCTCAACAGTTATGCGATAAGGTGTGAGCAACGAGAATATCACAAACATCAACTGCTGGTAATGTCCCTCGTATGCTGTGTTGTCACAATAAGGTACAGTCTCAAGAAATGTTTGCAACAACTCTAATGCTCCTTCAATATCACCACTTTTTATACCACGCGACATTTCTGCAATCAAAACTCTACCCTCTACTGCCTCTTCTCCAAGATAATTGGAAAGCAGACTATTGTAAAGTCCCACTCTAATTTCATTATTGGGTATATCGAGAGTATAGATGTCTATTTCCTCATCATAATCCTTAATTGTTAGATATCCGCTCTGATAGAGCAATGGCACTATAGATGTCATTCGCTCTGTAGGGGCATCGAATGAGGCAGAGTCGGCTCTCATGTTTTCTATTCGAGCCGGTTTTAGCTTAAACTTGCGCATCATCTCAATAAGATATGTAGGAGTGCCGGATGCAAACCAAAACGACCCGATACGTCCGCTATCGAAACAGTTTATCAAGCTGTAAGGATTAAAGACATCAGCTGATGGCCATGTGAAGTGATAGCCGTCATACTGTTGTGTGAGACGTGTGAGAGTCTGCTCACGTGTAAGCCCCAAGTGTTCTGCAAGACTGTCAATATCCTCCGACATACATGTGAGCAACTCGTCTTTTGTGATGCCGCATATTCCGTCGTAACGGGTATCCATACTTATGTTTATGATATTGTTCAGCTCGCTGAATATGCTCAGTTGCGAGAACTTAGTGATGCCAGTAAGGAATACGAAACGAAGGTAAGGGTCGCAATCCTTAAGCGGACTAAAGAAATTGCGCATAACATTTCTGAGCTCAGGCAATTGCTCGTCCTCATGGACAACATCGAGCAGAGGAGCGTCATACTCGTCAATGAGCACCACAACGGGTTTACCCGTTTTCTCATAGGCGGTCTTTACAAGATTCATCAGACGAATGTTGCAATACTTTGAATGTTCTGTTATTCCAAAACGCAGTTCCTCGTCACTAAGGCTGTTGCTGATGAATAGTTCTAAAGCCTCTTTGTCCATGTGCTTTCCTCCTGCCATGCTGAAATGGAGCACAGGATATTCTATCCATTCCGTCTCCAAGCGCTCCATTGCAAGTCCTTGGAAAAGCTCCTTGCGTCCCTCGAAATAGCTTTTCATTGTTGAAACCAACAACGACTTGCCAAACCGTCGCGGTCGGCTCAGGAAAAAGAACTTGCCACTGCCATGCGACATACGGTAGACATACTCCGTCTTGTCGACATACAGCATGTCCTTCTCGCGTATCTCCGAGAAGGTCTGCATTCCTATAGGATATAACTTCAATGCCATAATAGTGATGTTTTTGGATTCGCGACGCTAAGTTAGCGATAATATTCCAAATGGCAAAACAAACAGTAGACAAGTTGATGAGTTGACGAGCTGGCATGTTCTTGCCAAAGCGAGATGCAAAGCAGAACGTAAAACTTGCGAAACTACAATTAAATAGTCCTAACTTGTGAGTTTTCTCGCTTTTTTTGCCTACATTTGCATTGTTATACACTACAAACATTTTAAAACGATTATAACTATGAGTACACTGAAAAAGATTTTTGCATCAAAACTTCTTGAAGTAAAGGCCATCAAGCTTCAGCCCAACGACCCCTTCACATGGGCTTCGGGCTGGAAATCGCCTATCTATACCGACAACCGCAAGACTTTGGCTTATCCCGAGTTGCGCTCGTTTGTTAAGCAGGAGTTGGTACACCTCATCCACGAGGAGTTCCCCGAGGCTACTGCTGTTGCCGGTGTTGCCACTGGAGCCATCGCCCAGGGTGCTCTCGTTGCCGACGAGTTGCTTCTGCCCTACTGCTACGTGCGTCCGAAGCCGAAGGATCATGGCATGGGCAACCAGATTGAGGGCACTATTCCTGAGGGTGCAAAGGTTGTTGTTGTAGAGGACCTTATCTCTACTGGCGGCTCTTCGCTCAAGGCTGTCGACGCTCTGCGCAAGGCTGGCTACGAGGTAGTGGGCATGGTGGCAAGCTACACCTATGGATTCCCCATTGCCGAGGAGGCTTTCAAGGCTGCCAACGTGCGCCTCGTCACTCTCTCCGACTATGAGCACACCACTGCCATCGCTGCCGAGACTGGCTACATCAAGAAGGAAGACCTGGAGGTTCTCGCCGAGTGGCGCAAGGACCCGGCTAACTGGAAGAAGTAAAGAAAAAATATGAGTACAAGTACATTCGAAAGTTCAATACGACAGATTCCATTTCCTCAGCAGAACGTCTACGAGAAGCTGAGCGACCTCAACAACCTGCAAAAGCTCAAGGAACGCTACGAGCTTATGAAAGACACCATGCCCGAAGAGGCACGCAAGCAGGCTGAGAAAATCAAAGACCTGGAATTCGACCACGACTCTCTCTCGGTGAACGTGCCACCAGTGGGAAGCATCAAGCTGCGAGTGGTGAACCGCGAGGAACCTAAGTGCATTAAGTTCGAGACGGAGCAAAGCCCTATACCATTCAATTTCTGGATTCAGCTATTGCCCGTGACTTCGACAACGTGCAAGATGAAACTCACCATCAAGGCAGAACTCAACATGTTCATCAAGCAAATGGTGAAGAAGCCACTCAGCGAGGGCATCGAGAAGATTGCCGACGTATTGCAAATGATTCAGTATAACTAATTGACGAGTTGACAAGTTGACTTTTGAAGTTGACAAGTTGACGAGTTAACGAGTTGACAAGCTGCTACCCATACTTATCAAAGTTGTTATAAAGAGTTTGAGTAGTAAAAGCAAACAGCTTGTCAACTTCAAAAGTCAACTCGTCAACTCGTCAACTCGTCAACTTATTTAATAATTTAAAAACTATGGCAAGCAAACTTTGGGAAAAGAATTTCTCCGTAAACGAGGAGATTGAGCGTTTCACAGTGGGACGCGAC
>CAKPZC010000021.1 GCA_934203355.1 uncultured Prevotella sp.
TGGAGACATTGGGCTTTCAGCCCGCTTTTGTTTGACTCTTGCCATATCCTCCTATAAATTGCTGCTCATATATAAATATGAACACATACTTATCCGTAAATACCTTATACCCAGGGTGTTCTTGCTTAGGCAAGCGGCAGAGCCGAGCGGCCCAGGGCTGTGGAGATATTGGGCTTTCAGCCCGCTTTTGTTTGACTCTTGCCATACCCTTATACTATATGTAAAGATAATTCTGAACTGTTACTTATACTTAAGTTTCGCAAGCGAAAGTAGTTATAGGAAGTTAATGGACAAAGCCAGGCGTATCAGAATTCTAAAACAAGGCTTACCAGAACCAGAAACATGTCGTACCAGAACCGGAAACACGTCGTACCAGAACCAGAAACCAGTTGTACCAGAATCCAAAAACCGGTTTCCCATTGCCCCATCCAACTCGTTCACTTGCTTCGTTCCATTTTTTGCATTATCTTTGCGAAAAATTTCGTAACGAAAAATATCGCAAATGAAAAATCCATTCATCCTCAATGTCAATAGACATATAAGATGAATGCCTTAACTTATGTAAGCTGTAGACCCATGTAAACCCCGAAAACCATTGGTTTATTGATTTTTTATAGTTAAAATCCGAATTATTTAGGTTAAATTGCGATTGGCTTATTATTTTTTCTTATCTTTGCAACGTATATAATAAACATTACCAAACAATTTTATAAAAAATCCTATTTGTATGAAGAAATTTTTACTTTCAGTTATGTCGCTCATGCTTCTTGCTGTAGGCGCAAACGCACAGAATCTCAACAATGTAGTGAAGGCAGAAGTATCTGCTGATCTCAAAGCTGACTATGCTAAGAAAGAAACTCTTAACGGTCCTAAGAAGGTAGCAGATAACCAGTTCCTTGTGGGTTATAAGGGTTCTACTGGCGAAAACGGTCTTGGCATCGCTGGTTTCTCAAAATGGGTTTCTAACAATATGGTATTGTCTGCTTTAGATGTAACTGACATGGCTGAAGAACTTGTGGGTTATAAGTTAGTAGGTCTGAGATTTGCCGTTGTTGGCGATCTTGGTGAAGAAGTAATTGCCCTTACATCTGTAGCTGCTGGCGAAGAACAGCTCGGTGTAGTAGGAGCTAAGGTAGAGGACTATGACGTTTCTCCTATTGACAAGACAAGTAAACAGGTAGATATAAAATGGAATGAGGTTACTTTCGACCAGCCTTATGAATTTACAGGCGAGGAGACAGAGTTGATGTATGGTCTTCAGTACGACGATCCTGACGACGATTCATTCCTCTTCGGTGTAGAGAAAGAGTCAAAGGACTATGGCAATATGTTCCTTGTTGGTGGCGTTCCTGAGAAGGGCAAGAAAGAAGGAATCTATGTCATTTCTTCTGAGAAGCAGAACTACGTTCCTTTATTCCAGATGATTTTTGAGAATCCGAAAGGTACATCAGTTATCGGCATCAAGGGTTCAAAGAATGCTGTTGCTTCTAAGTACTACACAGTTGACGGCACACAGATTTCTGCACCTCAGAAGGGTCTGAACATCGTTAAGATGTCTGACGGCACCACACGCAAGGTGATGGTTAAGTAAAGAATTACTAATTTTTCCATAATAAAGGGAGTGGCTGCATTTCGCACAGCATTGTGTGGAGCGCAGTCGCTCCTTTTTTGTATTATCAACATTTTATTTTATTGCCACTATTATTGTCAATTCAAATCAAAATATTATCTTTGCAAAATGATATTGACAACCAATATTTACAATCAATAAAGTAAGTAAATACCAACAATCTATGAGAAAATTTTTACTTTCGTTCCTCGTGCTTGCCCTGTCGTCAGTTGCAGCCATGGCGCAGACATTACGCACATTGCCCACAGTCACAGTGAAGCCAGCAATGGCAAAAGAAATCGCCGACAATCAGAAATACGTGTTTGTGCCGGGTGCCGACGACCCCGTGTCGGGGTGGGGCATGCCCAAGAACGCAGGCAAGGTGACACGCATGGGATGCGTCATCCCCTCGCAATACACCGAGGCGTATGCCGGAGCCAAGGTGATAGGTATGCGCTTCCTCACACAGTCGGCGCAGACCGTCACCCCGCACCTCATGGAGGTGGGCAAGGAGATTAAGGAGGTGGCATCGGGAACCGAGATGCTCACAGCAGCCTCGACGCTCAACGAGGAGCACACCGCCTTTGACGAGCATTGGAACGACGCGATGTTTGCCAAACCCTACGTATTGCCGTCGACACCAGTCGACCTAATGGTGGCGTTCGACTACACTCAGGCATCCACCCAGGACGCCGAGGGCTACTGCTTCCTCATGGGCAAGACCACCGACAAGAAAGCCGTGATAAAGGCGTTTGGCGACTTCGGCAACGGCGAGGAGTGGAAGGACGTGCGCACGGGCAACACCCTTAGTGTGGAGCTGCTCGTCGAGAAAGAAGGTGGCAGTTTTGCCGACGACATATCGATTGTCAGCGTCATTGCCGACCCCACGGTGATGGTAGAGAACATGGTGTTGTTCCCATTCCAGTTCATCGCCCGCAACTCAAGCGACGGCGAGTGCGACGACTGCCTCTTTGCCATCATGTTCGACGGCGAGGAAGTGGGCTACTGCGAGACGGTGGCAGGCTATGGCATTGGCAAGCAGGGAGCCATCATGTCGACAGGCTTCTATCCCAGCCGCCACAAGCACAACGACGGTGTGCACACGCTTGGCATAAAGGTGAAGAAGGTGAACGGCAAGGATCCCGTGGGCAACACAGCCGACGACGAGTATCTGACCGAGTTGCGCATCTACACCGATGAGCTGCCGCGCCAGAACTCGCTCGTGGAACACTTCACATCGTCGAGCCTGCAAGGATGCACCGTTGGCTACGACGCCATGCGCACACTGCAGAAACAGCGCAGCGACGTGGCTTGGGTGTCAATCCACGGCACTGCCGACGAGCAGCAGCCCGACCCGATGGCGGTGGACAAGGCAAGCCCCATATTCTACTACTCTGCCAACGCCTACCCAGCGTTCAATGTCAACCGCTCGAAACTCGACAACGTGCAGACTGCCATGACCACCGTCCTGGGCAGTGCCAAGCTCACAGCCGACTCCATCGCCAACGCCATCGACGCGTTTGACGAGAAGGTGCCGGCATTCGTGAAGCTCGGAATGAGTGCCAATCTCGAAATCAGCGCAGCAGATGTGATACCCAATTCGCGACTCACTATCACCGTCACAGGCGAGGGAGTGGAGAACGCGTCGAAGATTCTCGACACAGCGGTGCTCGGACTCTACATCACCCAGAAAGAAGTCATCGGAAAGCAGAACACAGCCAATGGATGGGTCGACGACTATAGCCACAACTATGTGCTCAGGGCAGTAGCCACCGACAACCCCTCAGGCGACCCCATCGTGTGGGATGGCGACCGCTTTGAGAAAACATACAGCCTGGAGCTCGATCACACGGAGACAACACAGATAGGCCAAGATAGTGGCTTGCAGGCTGTGGCTTTCGTGAGCCTGCCATTCATGGTCGACAAGGACGGCGAGAAGAAGTGGAACATGGACACCAACAACGCATGGGTGAACCAGTGTCTGACGCTAAATCTGAAGAATGGCGAAACCACCGGCATTGAGACAGTAGGCAATGAGCCAACAGCCGTAGTGGCACGCTATGCAGCCGACGGTACACGCCTCGCTGCCCCACAGAAGGGCATAAACATACTGAAAATGGCAGACGGCACCACACGCAAGGTGTTTGTAGGAAAGTAAGAGGAAGTTAAGAGGAAGTTAAGAGGAAGTTTGGGCTTCGCCCGAAGTTAACGGACATATGTATAAATTGCTGAAAAAAAAGCATTTGTCCGTTAACTTCCATCCATCGTAGATGGATTAACTTCCTCTTAACTTCCGTTAACTCCTATTTTACCACCCCCTCGCTTACAATACAAATGTAGGTTAAAAACAAAAAAAAACGGCACTTTCTTTGGCAGTTTGGCCGTTTTGCCTTATATTTGCATAATTCTACAGACAAATTGTATGTTACCCCTAAATCTTGCATATTAATAATAAAAACTCCATAAAAAAGACATGTCATTCGCAGAACTTTGCAACCACATTTTCAATCAGGCAATCCGCGACTATCACATCAAGGACGACATCGAAACGCCTATCAACAACCCCTACGAGCGCGACGAGATAGAGAACCGACTCTATCTGAAGTGTTGGATCGACACCGTGCAGTGGCACTTTGAGGACATCATACGCGACCCGCACATCAACCCCGTGGAGGCACTGTCGCTGAAACGCCGCATCGACCGCTCCAACCAGGACCGCACCGACCTCGTAGAGCAAATCGACTCTTACTTCCGCCAGAAGTATAGCGACGTGAACGTGCTTCCCGACGCACGTATCAATACCGAGTCGCCAGCATGGGCTGTAGACCGACTCTCGATTCTTGCGCTGAAGATATATCACATGCGCGAACAGGTGGAGCGCAACGACGCCACACCAGAGCATAAACAGAAGTGTCAGTCGAAGCTCAACGTCTTGCTCGAACAGCAGCGCGACCTGTCGACAGCCATCGACCAGCTTCTCGACGACATTCAGGCAGGACGCAAGTACATGAAGGTCTACCGACAGATGAAGATGTACAACGACCCGTCGACCAACCCCGTGCTCTACAAGAAATAAAAACATTATTTAAGTTTCGCAAGCGAAAGTAGTTATAGGAAGTTATTGGAAGATAACTCGCTTCGCTCGTGAAGTTAATGGACAAATGTCCTATTGTTTAAGCAATAAAGCTATTGTCCGTTAACTTCTTGAACGACCAAAGGGAGTGGTAACTTCTTTAATTCCATTAACTTCTGAACTTGCGAAAGTTCAATAACATTATGAAAACCGACCACCTCCTGATAATGCGCTTCTCGGCACTGGGCGAGGTCACGATGCTCGTGCCAGTGGTAAGCTCGCTCGCAAGCCAGTATCCCGACTTGCGCATAACCGTGCTGAGCAGGCCGTTCGCACGCCCGCTCTTCGACGGACTTGCCCCGAATGTGGGGTTCATGGAGGCTGACCTTGGCGGTGAATACCACGGCGTGAAGGGGCTCAACGCCCTGTTCCGCCGACTTGTGGCAAAAAACTTCACGGCAATAGCCGACATGCACAACATCCTGCGCTCGTCCTACCTGCGCATGCGGTTCAACTTGGGCCACTTCCGGGTGGAGCATATCGACAAGCACCGCCATGAGCGCCGGCTGCTCACATCGCAGCGCGACCGCCATCTAAGTCAGCTTCCGTCTATATTCGAAGACTATGCCGACGTGCTCGGCAGACTTGGCTATCCGGTGAAGCTCGACTATAGTTCGGCGTTTCCGCCTCTGGGCGGAAGCCTGAGGCTTCTCGACGGATTAGTGGGCGATAAGAAACCTTTCCAGCAGTGGATTGGCTTGGCGCTGTTCTCGCAGCGAAAGGCAAAGGCACTGCCCGCATCGAAGACCGAAAAGGTGATTGTCGAACTTGTGCGCCGCCATCCGTCGTGCCGCATATTCATGTTTGGCGGCGGTGCGGGCGAGATGGAATACATCAACGTCTTCTGCAACCAGTTCAAGAACTGCATCAACGCCACGGCGATGATGCCATCGGTGCAGCACGAAATGATTCTTATGAGCCATCTCGACGTTATGGTGGCAATTGACGGTGCCAACATGCATCTTGCATCGGTTGTGGGCACAAGGGTTGTGAGCGTGTGGGGAGCCACTCATCCCTATGCAGGATTCCTGGGGTGGGGGCAGGCACCGAGCGACTGTTTGCAGATAGACATGCCATGTCGCCCGTGCTCTATCTATGGCAACCGCGCATGCCTACGGGGCGATTACGCCTGCCTAAATAGCATCAACCCGATGAAAATAGTAGAGAAAATTGAGGAGGCAATAGCCCGACCTCGTGTCGTGAACGAAAAAAAATAAAAAAAAAACTTATAAAAGTTGAGGGTGTATTAAAAGTCAATAAGAAAACCAATTGACTTTTAATACACCCTCGTTTCATTCCAGCCAGAACACTCTCAGTTTCTGGCTTTCTTCCTTACACCGTCATTTCGAGAGCCATGTGTCGGTTGTTGCCGTCGCGTCGGTAGCTCACGTGCATCCAGTAGGTGCCCCTTTTGCGGTCGTGCTCCAGAATCAGCTGGTCGAAGTCGAGATTTTTGCGTATAAACTCATACATCTTAAGTCCCACTTCGCGGTTGCCCACACTAATGTCAG
Organism: uncultured Prevotella sp.; assembly: GCA_934203355.1. Taxonomy (GTDB): domain Bacteria; phylum Bacteroidota; class Bacteroidia; order Bacteroidales; family Bacteroidaceae; genus Prevotella. The sequence goes on from CAKPZC010000021.1 coordinate 6,254, forward strand.
CAGCCTCGCCGAGCAAGTGTTGTGAGTTGACAGCTCCATGAACAAGCTTGTTCAACACCTCCGACCTGTAGCCACTCGTGATGCGTATCACTCCAAACCGGCGGCGCAGAGGCTCCAGCACGTTGACACACAAAGCCTTGATGCGGTCTATTCCGTCGTCCGACGGCATGTTGTCGAGCGCAAAGTAGATGGCAGTCGACGAGATAATGAACTCGCGCAGATTGAAATGCTCGGTGAGTTGTAGGTTGGGCAATTCGTCGTAGACTGTCACTGCTCCGTTCTTCACAGTCTGGGCTGTTGCTGTTTGGGTCTTTGCGGTTTGTGCAGCGGTTTGGGCTGCATTCTTTTCACTGGTCATAAACTTTTCCTTTTTTGTCATACTCTTTTTTTCTTTGTTAGTCATTGATGTTTCTTTGTTAATCATTAAAGTTGTCTTGTTTGTCATTGAAATTGTTTTGTTTGTCATTGAAGTTTCTTTTTTAGTCATTAGCTTTGTTTTTTTTAAGTATGTAAGTATGTGTTCATAATTATCTTTATATATGAGCAGCAATCTATAGGAGGATATGGCAAGAGTCAAACAAAAGCGGGCTGAAAGCCCAATGACCTCCATAGCCCAGGGCACCGCCCTGGGTATAAGGTATTTACGGATAATGCGCCCTGTAAGGGCAGTTTTAATATTCCATTGTTTTTATAGTTGCCCTTACAGGGCGCGTTGTTCGGTTTGTATCCGTTTACCCAGGGCGGTGCCCTGGGCTATGGAGGTCATTGGGCTTTCAGCCCGCATTTTTTGAGTTTTGACATATCCTCCACTATACCATGATTGTCAGGCCTCTCCTTCTATATATAAAGATAATTCTGAACTGTTACTTATTAATTTAAGAGGGTGTGTCAAAACTCATACAATGCGGGCTGAAAGCCCGCTTTTGTTTGACTTTTGCTACCCTCTTGAGTATATATAGATATGTTTGTGTTGTGCTCCATATTGTTTTATTCTTTGTTACGGTTGCAAAATTACAATGAAATATGGAACTGACTTTGCCATAAAAATATTTGAGCGACAATTAAGGTTAAATATGTATGCTGCTAAAAGCAAAAAACGAAAACACAAGCCGTCGGTTGGTGTCAAGAAAATGCGAAAAGGACAGTGGCTCATCCATCGCGGGTGACTCCACTGTCCTTTCCTTAGAATTATATAAAAGAAAAATGTCGTATGCTGACTTACTTGATAGCGTCGGCAAGCTCGGCTCCAGCCTTGAACTTGGCAACCTTCTTAGCGGCGATAGTAATCTTCTCCTTAGTTGCAGGGTTGATGCCCTCGCGAGCTGGACGCTCGTTAACGCTGAATGTTCCGAAACCAATGAGCTGCACCTTGTCGCCCTCGATAAGAGCATTCTTGATAGCCTCGATAGTGGCCTCAAGAGCCTTCTTAGCATCCTCCTTCTTAATCTCGGCGCCTACAGCTATTTTCTCGATTAATTCTGTCTTGTTCATAATAGTCTTTTTTTTTAATTTTTTATATTTATATTATTGCTTATTAATTGGAAATGTACCTGAATACAAATGAAAAATAGTGTCTCTGTTGCGAATCGTACCGCATTTCAACGACAAATTTAGACTATTCCTATGACAATTCAAACAAAAAACGGAAAAAAGTTCATAATTTACTGAAAAAAAACTCCATACACCCCTTTTTTATGCCTATTTACGTGGATTTTTAGTAATTTTGTCACCTGCAAAACATGTATATTAATTGAACAATGAACAACATTCCAACAGTTACAAAGAACCTGTTAATAATAAACGTAGTGGTGTTTCTCGCCACCTACGCGCTACAGACAATAGGTATCGACCTTAAGGGATTGCTCGGACTTCACTTCATCCTTGCGCCCGACTTCCAGCTCTACCAGCTCTTCACCTATATGTTCGCCCACGACGGATTGAGCCACATATTCTTCAATATGTTCGCCCTGTGGATGTTCGGCTGCATCGTGGAGCGCACGTGGGGAGCGCGCAAGTTCCTGTTCTACTACACCGTGTGTGGCATAGGAGCCGGATTGTTTCAGGAGCTCGCCCAGTTCTGCCAGTTCTATATGCTCGCCGCCGAGCAGATACCCGGATTCGGACTTTCGCAGACCATGATAGTGGCCGACAGCAACGCCACATTCCTAAACCTCTGGACCACCGTTGGTGCATCGGGTGCCATATACGGCATACTCCTCGCCTTCGGAATGCTCTATCCCGAGGAGCGCATCTTCATATTCCCGCTGCCCGTGCCCGTCAAGGCCAAGTGGTTTGTCATGGGCTATGCCGCCATTGAGCTGTTCATGGCGTTCTCGACCAGTGGCGACGGCGTTGCCCACCTTGCCCATCTTGGTGGCATGGTGTTCGGCTTCTTCCTCATACGCTATTGGCGCCGCAACCCCGGCATGTCATACAATCGCATGGGCGGACGCTCGTTCTTCGACTCGCTGCGCTCGTCGTGGGAGCGACGCTCCCACCGCTCGGCAAACTCCTTTGGTGGCAGCGACAACCGCACACGCCACGAGAGCGACTGGGACTACAACGCTCGCCGCAAGACAGAGCAGGAGGAGGTGGACCGCATTCTCGACAAGATACGCCGCTCGGGCTACGACAGCCTGACACGCGAGGAGAAGCAACGACTATTTGACAACAGCCGCAAATGAAAGACTTCACCATACGTGTAGTGGCGGGAGCCAACGTGGCGCTGATTATCGCCATGCTCATAACGGGATATGCCGACCGCGTCAACCCCACTGCCCACCCGCTGCTTGCCAACATAGGACTCCTGTTTCCGGCGTTTCTATTGGCCAATATAGCCTTTCTCGTGTTCTGGCTCGTCGTGAAGAAACGGTGGGCACTGATTCCGGTAGCCGGACTCCTCGTGGGGTTCGGCCCTGTGCGTATATACTCGCCGCTCAATGTCAGCCAGGAAGCACCCGAGGGATGCCTCAAGGTGATGTCCTACAACGTGTTCAGCTTCTCGACATGGAGCGACACCTCGGAACCAAGCGAGATACTCGAATACATCAAAGAGCAAAATCCCGACATACTCTGTATGCAGGAAGCCAACACCACCAGCGCCAAGCAAGCTATAATCGACTCTACACTGCTCGCCACTCTGCCCCACAAGGACACCATCGGCGACGGCTCGCTCGCCATATACACCGCATTCCCCATAGTGGGCAAGGAGCGCATCAATTATTCCACCGAGAACCACAGCCAGTCGGCGGCGTTCTTCCTGAAGACCGGCAAGAGCGACACCACCATCGTGGTGACAAGCCACTTCGAGATAACAGGCATCACGCTCGAACAACGCTCCCACTTCAAGGCAATGCTCAAGGGCAAGCTACAGAAGGACTCAGCCGAAATAGAAACACGCCAACTGTGGAGCTGTCTGGCACATTCGGCTGCGGTGCGTGCGCCACAAGCCGACGCCGTGGCTGAGTTTATCAGCCGCCATACAGGCAAGAGCATTGTGCTCATGGGCGACTTCAACGACCACCCCCTGTCCTACACGCGCCGACGCATAGCACAGGAACTCACCGACTGCTATGTCTCCACAGCCAACGGACCCGGCATAAGCTACCACTACAATGGCTTCTATGTGCGCATCGACAACATCATGTGCTCAAGCCAATGGAAACCCTACTCATGCCGCGTGGACAACAGCATAAAGGCATCCGACCACTATCCCATTGTGTGCCAGCTGAAGCGACAGTGAAAAAAACTGTCGCTAAAAACGAAAAAACGCCCCGAAACCCCTAAATCATAGCCAATTAACGCCCGAAACAATCCTAAATCGAAGAAAAAAAGCTATAAATTTCGCAAAACGAGAGAAAATCTGTAACTTTGCACGCTATCTATACCCGTAATGCCCACACGACCGAGACACTACGGCATAAAAGCCCTAAAGAATTAAATAAATAACAAAAATAAAAAACAAAAAAATGCAGAACAAAGGTATTGTAATTGTAACTGCCGTCCTTCTGACGCTTGCAAGCATCTTCTATCTGTCGTTCTCGGCTGCCACAAAATACTATGACAGCCAGGCTGCGAAGATTAAGGATCCTATAGCACAGCAGGACTACAAGGACTCCGTGAAGTTCCTCGGACTCTACTCTTACCAGAAGTGTCTTGAGACCCAGATCGGACTTGGCCTTGACCTCAAGGGCGGTATGAACGTCATCCTCGAAGTGAGCGTTCCCGACGTAGTGGAGAACCTCGCCGACCACAAGACTGACGTGGCTTTCACAAACTCGATGAAGGAAGCTCGCGCTGAGCACGAAGTTTCGCAGAGCGATTTCATCACTCTATTCATCAACGCTTACAAGAAGAACGCTCCGGGACACCACCTCTCAGAGATTTTCGCTACACAGCAGCTCCAGGGCAAGGTTTCGCCCAACTCAAGCGACAAGGACGTGGAGAAGGTGCTCCGCGAAGAGGTGCAGGCTGCCATCGACAACTCGTTCCTCGTGGTACGTACACGTATCGACAAGTTCGGTGTGGTTCAGCCCAACATCCAGAAGCTTGAGGGTCAGCAGGGCCGCATCATGGTGGAAATGCCGGGTATCAACGAGCCGGAGCGCGTGCGCAAGTTGCTCCAGGGTAGCGCAAACCTTGAGTTCTGGGAAACATACAACAGCGACGAGATAATCCCGTTCCTTTCACAGCTCGACCAGCGCGAGGCCGATGTCCTCTCGGGCAAGACCGAGGAGAAGACCGACACAGTTGCTAACGACACAGCCGCTGCCGCCAAGGTAGAGACAGCTAAGCCTGTAAAGGCAACAGCTGCCAAGTTCCAGGTGAAGAAGGACTCTAACGAGCCTGCCGACGCCAAGCAGAACGCCGCAGAGATTGAGAAGGCAAAGAAGGAGCATCCGCTCTTCGCTATCTTCCAGCCTACTGGCAATGGAGCACTGAGCCTCGTGGGCTATGCCTCGGCTCGCGACACCGCTGCCGTGAACAAGATTATCTACTCTAAACTTGCCAAGCAGATTCTGCCGTCCGACCTCCGTCTCCTTTGGAGCGCTAAGCCAGCCGACGGCATTCAGGCAAAGAATATCTATGAGCTGCACGCCATCAAGGTGACATCAGCCAACGGACGCGCTCCTATTGAGGGCGACGTTGTGACCGACGCCAAGGACCAGTTCAACAACATGAGTGGTACTCCTGAGGTTTCTATGACAATGAACTCTGACGGTGCACGCCGCTGGGCTGCCCTCACCAAGGCCAACGTGGGCAAGGCTATCGCCATCGTACTCGACGGCACTGTATACTCAGCACCTCGCGTTAACGGCGAGATTTCTGGCGGACAGTCATCAATCACGGGTAACTTCACCATCGAGGATACAAAGGACTTGGCAAACACATTGAAGTCGGGTCGTATGCCGGCTCCTGCCCACATCGTTCAGGAGGAGGTTGTAGGTCCTACACTCGGTGCACAGTCAATCCAGCAGGGCTTCATCTCGTTCATCTTCGCCTTCATCATCTTGATGATCTACATGGTTGTGATGTACGACTTCATCCCAGGTATGGTTGCCAATGGCGCACTCTTGCTCAACCTATTCTTCACCATGGGTATCATGGCGTCGTTCCAGGCTGCGTTGACAATGCCAGGTATCGCCGGTATCGTATTGGCTTTGGGTATGGCTGTGGATGCTAACGTGCTTATCTACGAGCGCACCAAGGAGGAACTCAAGAAGGGTCTCGGCACCAAGCAGGCTCTGGCTCAGGGCTACAGCAATGCCTTCTCTGCCATCTTCGACTCCAACTTGACATCTATCATCACTGGTGTGATTCTCTACGTGTTCGGTACAGGTCCAATCCGCGGCTTCGCTACCACACTTATCATCGGTATCTGCTGCTCGTTCTTCACCGCAGTGTTCCTCACACGTCTCGTTTACGAGAACCGTCTGGCACGCGACAAGTGGACCAAGCTTACCTTCACAACCAAGGTATCGCGCAACTTCATGGTGGGCAAGAACTTCCGCTTCATGTCGTCTTCTAAGACTTCATTCATCGTATTCGCTGCAATTCTCATCGTGATGATTGGCAGCTTCCTGGTGCGTGGTTTGAGCAAGGGCATCGACTTCACTGGTGGTCGCAACTATGTAGTTGTGCTTGAGAAGCAGACCGAGCCTGAGCAGGTGAAGGAAGCACTCCTTCCTCACTTCAAGGGAGCTACAGTCAACGCTCTCGCCCTTGGTACCGACGGCAAGACCATCCGTATCTCTACCAACTACAAGATTGAGTCGAACAATCCAGCTATTGACAACGAGGTAGAGGACATCCTCTACAAGGGTCTGCATGGTGCAGGTCTCGTTACTCAGGGTAGCGTAGAGGCATTCAAGAACCCTGACGTTCGCGCAGGTGGCTCTATCGTATCTTCTACCAAGGTAGGTCCGGCAGTGGCTAAGGACATCACTCATGGTGCTATCATCTCAGTGATTATCGCCCTCGCTGCCATCTTCCTCTACATCTTGATACGTTTCCGCAACGTGGCATTCTCTATCGGTTCTACCGTAGCACTCGCCATCGACGCCACAATCGTTATCGGCTTCTTCTCATTGCTTTGGGACGTCGTTCCATTCTCGCTTGAGGTAGACCAGACATTCATTGGCGCCATCCTTACGGTTATCGGTTACTCTATCAACGATAAGGTGGTTGTATTCGACCGTATTCGCGAGAACCTCCAGTTGCACAAGAAGGACGACCTGCAGGACCTCTTCAACAACTCATTGAACGAGACCCTCGCACGTACCATCAATACATCGTTCTCAACATTCATCGTGCTGCTCTGTATCTTCTGCTTCGGCGGTGAGAGCACACGTAGCTTCTCGTTCGCAATGTTGCTCGGTGTTGTATTCGGCACACTGTCGTCTATCTTCATCGCTGCTCCTGTAGCCTACGTCACTCTCGGTCGCAAGATCAAGAAGGAGGAGGCTGCTCTTGAGGCAGAGGCTGTAGAAGTGAAGTAAACATCACATACACTATATTAAAAGCGCAACTCCATCATGGAGCTGCGCTTTTTTGCCTCTATTTGGTTAATTAATCCAAATCTAAGCTATCCAATTCTTTCCAATGTTTGCAAAATTGGAAAGAATTGGATAGCTTTGCATTTGAATATCAGTGATAAAGATTATGTCAATAGAAAAGGTTCCTCACATACAGCAATCTGATTTGCTTTCAGCCGTTATAACGCCCCCAAATGAACAAGTGGAAGAAATAGTCAACGCCATTAACTCCACTTTTGACTATTGGGATAGTGTGAAGTATAAGGAGTGTCCAGATGGAATCACTCCAATACAGTTGTGGACTTATGTGAAGGCTGCAAGATTGAAAAACACTATTATGGTATGGAAAAAATATGGAATCACTTTGAGCCTTACCAACTCCATGCAGCGCATGTGCCATGAGTTTGACATGAACTGGGGCGGTAGCTGGGGTGCAAGCTCCATTATTGACAACACCAACAAGGAGCAGTATCTTGTAGGTTCGCTGATGGAGGAGGCCATATTCTCCAGTCAGATGGAGGGAGCCGCAACAACACGTAAAGTGGCAAAGGAAATGTTGCGCAAAAAGATGACTCCAAAGGACAAGTCGCAGCAAATGATAGCCAATAACTATCAGACGATACAATTTATAGTATCACATAAGGACACCCCATTGTCGCCAGAGATGTTGATACAAGTGCATCGTCTTATGACTGAACACACAATGCCTAATCCAGAAGATGCTGGACGTTTCCGACAAAACGACGATGTGGTTGTAGAGAATGGCATAACCCACGAAATAGTACACACTCCACCCACATTTGCCGAGATACCTTGTTTTATCGATGATTTGTGCAAGTTCTTCAATGACACCAACTCCCACCAGTTTATACATCCTATAATCCGTGGCTTTATCATTCATTTCATGATTTCGTATGTGCATCCATTCACCGATGGCAACGGACGCACAGCAAGAGCCTTATTCTATTGGTATATGCTAAAACGTGGTTATTGGCTTACAGAGTATTTGTCTATTTCGCGAGTTATTGCAAAGTCGAAGAAGTCTTATGAAAAGGCATTCCTTTATTCCGAAGCCGACAATATGGACATTGGTTATTTTGTAGCTTACAACATGAAGGTGCTTCAGCAATCGTTCAAGCAGTTGCAGCAATACATCAAGCGCAAGCAAGAAGAGAAGAAGGCTGCCAACATATTCTTGCATATTGGCGATATAAACAGCCGACAGGCTCAGATAATAAAGATTTTTGCCGACGACCCGAAGGCTGTTATCACCGTAAGCGATATGCAGGCTAAGTTCCTTGTCAGTCCGACAACCGCCAAAACCGACATAATTGGACTTATGAAAAGAGGAATACTAACGGAGATTTCTTTCAACAAAGTGAAGAAAGGGTATGTCAAAGGCGATAGTTTTGAAGATGTTCTCGCCTCGGTTTAATTCCAATTCTTTCCAATGTTTGCAAAATTGGAAAGAATTGGAGCCTTCATGTTTTGCGGCATTTCACCACCTTTATAATATATAGGTGGCATAGAATCAACAAAAACAAGCTCGCTTGTTTCAAATTATATTGATTTTTCCGTACCTTTGCACCCAGAAAACAAATAAAAATCACATTATATAAATGGAAAAGAAGAATTTCAAACGCACCACCGTCACTGCGGCTTTGCCGTATGCCAACGGTGGAGTACACATCGGCCACTTGGCTGGAGTGTATGTTCCTGCCGACATCTACGTGCGCTATCTGCGCCTGAAGAAGCAGGAGGTGATGTTCATCGGCGGTAGCGACGAGCACGGTGTGCCCGTGACCATCCGCGCTCGCAAGGAAGGCATCACCGTTCAGGAAGTGGTAGACCGCTACCATAACCTCATCAAGAAATCGTTCGAGGACTTCGGCATTTCGTTCGACATCTATAGCCGCACGACATCCAAGATTCACCACAAGTTTGCCAGCGACTTCTTCCGCACTCTCTACGACAAGCACGAGCTTGTGGAGAAGACCGAGGAGCAGTTCTGCGACGAGGTGACAGGTGAGTTCCTCACCGACCGTAACATCGTGGGCACATGTCCGCGCTGTGGTGCCGAGGGTGCTTATGGCGACCAGTGCGAGAAGTGTGGTGCCACACTCTCGCCCGAGGAGCTTATCAACCCCACCAACAAGAACAATCCTGGTCACGGACTCATTAAGAAGGCCACGAAGAACTGGTACTTGCCGCTCAACAAGTGGCAGGACTGGCTCAAGAAGTGGATTCTTGAGGACCACAAGGAGTGGCGTCCTAACGTATACGGACAGTGCAAGTCTTGGCTCGACATGGACCTGCAGCCGCGTGCTATGACACGCGACCTCGACTGGGGCATCCCCGTTCCCGTAGAGGGAGCCGAGGGCAAGGTGCTCTACGTATGGTTCGACGCTCCTATCGGCTACATTTCTAACACTAAGGAGCTGTGCGATGCTCAGCCCGAGAAGTGGGGACCGTGGCAGAAGTGGTGGCAAGACCCATCATCACGCCTCGTGCACTTCATCGGCAAGGACAACATCGTGTTCCACTGCATCGTGTTCCCAACTATGCTTAAGGCTCACGGCGACTACATCCTTCCGGACAACGTACCGTCGAACGAGTTCCTCAACCTTGAGAACGACAAGATATCTACATCGCGCAACTGGGCTGTATGGCTCCACGAGTATCTCGTCGACTTCCCCGGCAAGCAGGACGTGCTGCGCTATGTGCTCACTGCCAACGCTCCCGAGACCAAGGACAACAACTTCACATGGAAGGACTTCCAGGACCGCAACAACAACGAGCTTGTGGCTGTTTACGGCAATTTCGTGAACCGCGCTTTGCAGCTCACTAAGAAGTACTTCAACGGCATTGTGCCTGAGTGCGGCGAGCTTCAGGACGTCGATCGCGCAGCCATCGAGGAATTCAAGGATGTGAAGCAGAAGGTGGAGGCACTGCTCGACACATTCAAGTTCCGCGACGCTCAGAAGGAGGCTATGAACCTGGCACGCATCGGCAACAAATACATCACCGACTGCGAGCCGTGGCACGTGGCAAAGACCGACATGGAGCGCGTGAAGACCATACTCTACATCTCATTGCAGCTCGTTGCCAACCTTGAGATTGCCTTCGAACCGTTCCTGCCGTTCAGCTCTGCCAAGCTCCGCGAGATGCTTGGTGTAGCCGAAACCGAATGGGACCAGCTCGGCAGCACAGAGCTCCTCAAACCAGGACACCAGCTCGGCACTCCAGCCCTGCTGTTCGAGAAAATCGAGGACGACGCTATCAACGCTCAGCTCCAGAAACTCGAGGACACCAAGAAAGCCAACGAGGCAGCCGCCTATGTTGCCGCTCCTATCAAGGAGAACGTCGACTTCGAGACATTCGAGAAGATGGACATCCGCGTGGGACACATCAAGGACTGCCAGAAGGTGAAGAAGTCGAAGAAACTCCTTCAGTTCACCATCGACGACGGTTCGGGTAAGGACCGCACCATCCTCAGCGGCATTGCCGCCTACTACGAGCCAGAGCAGCTCATCGGCAAAGACGTGCTGTTCGTTGCCAACTTCGCTCCGCGCAAGATGATGGGCATCGAGAGCCAGGGCATGATTCTCTCGGCAGTAAACTTCGACGGAACCCTCAACGTGACCAGCGTGCTCGGCAACGTGAAGCCAGGCTCGCAGGTGGGATAATGACAGAAAAGAAACATTAGAAACAAATAAACCTACACAAGTGGCAGCATTATCTGTAACTGATTTGTAATCAGACGGGTAATGGTTGCCACTTTTGTTTTATAGCCTTATGACAAAGGCAACAGACAAACAACGACTTTTCATAAACAACCTTAAAAATCGCCCTATTAATCAATAAATAGCATAATTAAGCCGATAAAAGAGACACTATTTGCAGATTTCTGAGTAATTTTGCAGCTAAAAACAATAAGATTGAGTATAATGAGAAATAAGTTCGCAACTTTTGCGCTGCTGTTTTTAGCGGTTTTTGCCCTTTCGTCATGTCTTGGCAACGACGACGACGAGTATACATACACCGACGACACTGTCATCACTGCTTTCTCCGTGTCAGGCGGAAAACAGTATGTCTACCTCAAGACATCGACCGGCAAGGACAGTCTCGTCATACAGTCGCCAACACTAAGCTCCTATAAGTTCTATATCGATCAACTGAAGGGCGAGATATACAATCCCGACTCGCTGCCATGCGGAGTCGACCCAAAGAAACTCGTGTGCTCTGTGTCAACAGGCTATTCAAGCAATGTAGTGATAAAGAGTGTCACAAGCGACTCGATTTTTTACTTTAGTACAAGCGACTCCGTCGACTTCTCGACCGAGCGTCAGTTGTTGGCATACAGCATGTCGACAAAGAGCGTGCGTAAATATAAGGTACGCGTGAACATACACAAGGAACAACCCGACTCGTTTGCATGGCACGCCAAGGCAAACTGTGACGAATTGAAGCGACTCACAGCCGTCAAGGCAGTAGCACTAAAGAACTGCTTGCTGCTCTTCGGCACCAAAGGCACACAGACCATTGCGTTTGCCCACGACGGCACCAACTGGACACAGTGCACATTCAACTTCAATCATACGCTTGCCGCCGACGCCTATAAGGGAGTGGTGGCAAAGAACGGCAACGCCTTTATCAGCGACGGCGGCGACATTATGACATCAGCCGACGGTAGCGAGTGGACACTCGTGGCTAAAGCCACCGGAGTGGAGCGACTCGTGGCTGCCACACCATTCAGCCTTTACGGCTATGCTGCCGACGGCTCAATGATGGCATCAACCGACAACGGACAGACATGGACTGCATCGGCAATCGACGACGCCATCACACTGCTGCCAACTCAGGAGACAGCCTATGTGTCGGTGCCGCTCAAGACCAACGCCATGACCGACCACGTGCTGCTTATCGGCTCACGCGACCACTCGATATATCCCGGCGACAAGAACCTCACCATCTGGGGCAAAATCGACGAGGGAGCCGAGGGTAGCGACAACCAGCCATGGGCATACTACAACATCACAGAGGATATGAAGTATGCAGTTCCGAAGCTCAACGACATACACGCTCTGCCCTACGACAGTGCTGTTTATCTGCTCGGCTCAGCCAATGGCAACATAGTGCCGACTTTATACAAGAGCCGCGACAACGGCATCACATGGAAAGCCGACACACTGGTCGCTATGCCAGAGGACTTTGTCGAGGGAGTGAACCTCAACGACAACACCACTGCCTATGCGATGACTGTTGACCGTGAGAACCGACTCTGGATTGTCAACGCCAAGAACGGCAAGACATGGTGTGGACGTATCAACCGACTCGGTTGGGCACGTCGACAAACCGCCTTTACAAAGTAAGGGCGGTAATACTTATTTTATGTAGAAAACAAACAATAAGGCATAACAATGAAGAGAACCCTCGCCATATCCCTATGGCTCGCCGCCATGGCAACCACTGCCCAGGCACAGTCGGACTATGAATACCGAATGGAGGTGGGTGCCGGAATAGGCACCGTGGCGTATGAGGGCGACTTCAATGGCAGCATAACCCACGGCATGCAGCCCATGGCGTCGGTGGTGATGCGCCGACTGTTCAGTCCATACATGGGAATAAAGCTCGCAGCGTCGTATGGCACACTAAAGGGGTCGTCGGCAGACGTGAAGACATATTATCCCGACTATGTGGAGCATCCCTATACATTCTCGAACACACTCGTCGACGTGAGTGCCACCTACGAGTACAACTTCTGGCCCTACGGCACCGGATTCGACTACCGGGGAGCGCGACGACTGACACCATTCATATTCGCCGGACTCGGAGCTACCTACGTCTCGGGTAGTCCATCGGGAGTGTTCACGGCAAATGTACCGCTCGGACTCGGAGTGAAATACAAGATAGCGCGAAGGCTGAACCTCGGAGTGGAGTGGGCGGCACACTTCACGTTCAGCGACAAACTCGACGGCGTGGCAGATCCCTATGGAATAAAAAGTAGTGGATTGTTCAAGAACACCGACTGCTACTCGATGCTGCAAGTGACACTCACTTATAGCTTCCAGCCGAAATGCCGCACATGCCACAACGACGACGAGTGAGGCAAAAGCCATCAGAGCAAATAGGCGAAAGCCAGTAAAGCAATATATATAAAACAATAAAGACAATGAACAACGTTCTCGACACAACCCATATACCACAGCATATTGCCATCATCATGGACGGCAACGGACGCTGGGCTGCCGAACGCGGCAAACCTCGCAGCTACGGCCATCAGGCAGGAGTGGACACCGTGCGACGCATCACGTCGGAGTGCACACGACTCGGAGTGAAATACCTCACGCTCTACACCTTCTCTACCGAGAACTGGAACCGACCTGCCACAGAGGTGGCGGCACTTATGGGACTTGTGCTCTCGTCGCTCGAAGACGAGATATTCATGAAGAACAATGTGAGATTCCAAGTGATAGGCGATCTGAAAAGACTGCCCGAAGAGGTGCAGCAAAAGCTTCAGGAGACCATAGACCACACCGCTGCCAACACTGCCATGACAATGGTGGTGGCTCTGAGCTACTCGTCAAGATGGGAGATAACTCAGGCGGCACGTGACATTGCCGCCGAGGTGAAAGCAGGACGCATTAGTCCCGACGACATCGACGAGCAGATGCTCACAAACCACATGACAACGGCATTCATGCCCGACCCCGACCTCATGATACGCACCGGAGGCGAGAAGCGAATCAGCAACTACCTGCTGTGGCAGATGGCTTACTCGGAACTCTACTTCTGCGACACCTATTGGCCCGACTTCGGCGAGGAAAACCTGCGCAAGGCTATAGCCGACTTCCAGCACCGACAGCGCCGATTCGGAAAGACCGGAGCACAGGTGGAAGAAGAGAACAAGGCTTAGACGCGTCGCTAATACTAAGCCCATAATCACCAAGAAAAAGATAATAAAAAAAATAAGTTTCGCATGCCTTTGGCATGCTGATAGTTAACAAGTTGACGAGTTAACGAGCTGTTTGCTTTTACAACTCAAACTCTTTATAACAACTTTGATAAGTATGGGTAGCAGCTTGTCTACTTGTCAACTCGTTTACTGACAGCAAGTTGAAAACTTGCGAAACTTCAGTAAAAAAACAATACAATAAAACCAATGAACATTAGAAAGGTGTTGACAACACTCTGCATATTTGCATGCAGCGTCATAGCAAACGCGCAGGACAAAATCGTATACCCCGACATCTCGTATGCCGGAACACCACGCACCGTGACCATCGGCGGACTTGCCGTGTCGGGTGCCGAAGGCTACGAGGACTACATGCTCACCGGCATTTCAGGACTCACCATAGGTGAGGAGATTGAGCTTCCTGGCGACCAAATCACCGAAGCCGTGAAACACTACTGGAAATACGGACTATTCTCGGAAGTGTCGATTGCGGTCGACTCGCTCGTGCACGACAAGGCTTATCTGCACATCTACTTGCAGATGCGACCGCGTGTGTCAACAATCAACTATAACGGCATTAAGAAGTCGGAACGCACCGATATGGAGGAGAAACTCGGACTGCTCAAGGGAGCGCAGATCACTCCCAACATGATCGACCGAGCCAAGATCCTCGCTAAGCGCTACTTCGACGACAAGGGATTCAAGAACGCCGATATACAAATACTACAGCGCGACGACGTTGCAAATAAAAATCAGGTGATTCTCGACATCAACATCGACAAAAAGGAGAAGATGAAGGTGCGCACAATCACTATCGAGGGCAACCACGCCCTGAAGGCAAGCAAGATTAAGGGCGGACTCCTGAAGAAGGGCGCATTTGCCAAGACCCATGAGGCTGGAAAGTTAGCCACCTTCCTCAAGGCAAAGAAATACACACCCGAACGATGGAAGGCCGATAAGCAGAAACTCATCGATAAATACAATGAGCTGGGATTCCGCGATGCTGTCATATTGGGCGACTCGGTGTGGAATGTCGACGACAAGCACGTGAGCATAAACATACGTGTGGACGAAGGCAAGAAATACTTCATACGCAACATCAAGTGGGTGGGCAACACCATCTACTCGTCTGACTATCTCGCTCGCGTGCTCGGCATGGAGAAGGGCGACGTCTACAACCAGAAGCTTATGAAGAAGCGACTCACCGAGGACGACGATGCTGTGGGCAACAACTACTGGAACAACGGCTACCTGTTCTACTCGCTCAATCCTACCGAGGTGAACATCGTGGGCGACTCCATCGACCTTGAGATGCGTATCTTCGAGGGACCACAGGCACACGTCAACCATGTGCGCATCAACGGCAACGACCGACTCTATGAGAATGTAGTGCGCCGTGAGCTCCGCACAAAGCCGGGCGACCTCTTCTCGAAGGAGTCATTGATGCGTTCGGCTCGTGAGATTGCTTCAATGGGACACTTCGACCCAGAGAAGGTGGTTCCAGATCCAAAACCCGACCCCGAGAACGGAACAGTGGACATCAACTACAACTTGGAGCAGAAATCTAACGACCAGATTGAATTCTCGCTCGGATGGGGACAGACTGGTGTCATAGGACGCATCGGACTGAAGCTGAACAACTTCTCTATGCGCAACCTCTTCAACAAGAACAAGGAACACCGCGGCATCATGCCTATCGGCGACGGCGAGGTGCTCTCGATAGGAGCTCAGACCAACGGTACATACTACCAGTCGTACAACACCTCGTACTCAACCAACTGGTTTGGTGGCAAGCGACCGATACAGTTCTCGGTAGGAGCCTACTTCTCGAAGCAGACCGACGTGTCGAGCAACTACTATAATAGTGGTTACTTCAACAACTACTATAATTATATGTATGGCTACGGCAACTACAGCAACTACTACAACAACTACGAGTCGTACTACGACCCCGACAAGTATATCAAGCTGTTCGGATTCTCGTTGGGATGGGGCAAGCAGCTGCGCTGGCCCGACGACTACTTCCAGCTGTCGCTCTCGCTGTCGTACACACGCTACATGCTGAAGAATTGGAGCTACTTCCTTATGACCAACGGCAACTCCAACAACCTCAACCTCAGCATACAGCTGTCGCGCACATCTACCGACAATCAACTCTTCCCGCGCCGCGGTTCGGAGTTTGTGGCTTCGGTTTCTGTCACACCGCCTTGGTCGGCATGGGATGGCAAGGACTATGAGCATCTTGCTACTAATATCAAGTCGCCTACCTATAACCGCGAACAGCAGGAGAAATACCGCTGGGTGGAGTATCACAAGTGGAAGTTCAAGGGACGCACATTCACCGCTCTCACCAGCGGACAGAAGTGTCTGGTGTTGATGACACGCGTGGAGTTTGGTATCCTCGGATCATTCAACAAGTGGAAGAAGTCGCCGTTTGAAACCTACTACATGGGTGGCGACGGCATGACTGGCTACTCTACATCTTATGCCGAAGAGACCATCGGTCTGCGAGGCTACGAAAACGGTTCGCTCACTCCCTATGGCTACGAGGGCTATGCCTACGACCGCATGTCGCTCGAACTGCGTTATCCGTTCTTGCTGGGCAACACCACCATCTACGGACTCGGATTCGTCGAGGGCGGTAATGCATGGACCGAGACAAAGAAGTTCAACCCCTTCGACATGAAGCGTTCTGCCGGTGTCGGTGTGCGCATCTTCCTCCCGATGGTGGGATTGATGGGTATCGACTGGGCTTACGGCTTCGACAAGGTGTTCGGCAAACGCGGTGGAGGACAGTTCCACTTCATCCTCGGACAGGAATTCTAATGAGGAATGTTGAATGAGGAATGTTGAATGTTGAATTGTCGGCGATGCCGATGATGAATTTTCAATGAGGAATGAGGAATTGTTCAATTTTAAACAAGAAATAGAACTATGAGGAAAATAATGTTAGTATGCCTCTTTGCTATTATGGCATTGACGGCAAACGCACAGAAGTTCGCACTTCTCGATATGGAGTATATCCTAAAGAATATACCCGCTTATGAGCGAGCCAACGAGCAGCTCAATCAGGTGTCGAAGAAGTGGCAGGCAGAAGTGGAGGCACTCAACACCGAGGCCTCCACAATGTACAAGAACTACCAGAACGAGATGGTGTTCCTCTCGGCAGAGCAGAAGAAGTCGCGACAAGAGGCAATTATGAACAAGGAAAAGGAGGCCAGTGAGCTGAAACGCAAGTATTTCGGACCAGAGGGCGAGCTATTCAAGAAACGCGAGAGCCTCATGTCGCCAATTCAAGAGGAAATCTATACAGCCGTGAAGGAAATATCCGAACTGCGTGGCTACTCGCTTGTGCTCGACCGCGCCTCAGATACCGGCATCATATTCGGATCGCCCAAAATTGATATCAGCAACGAGGTGTTGCAGAAACTGGGATATTCGAATTAGGAAAATGGAGTAATAGAATAAAATAATTAATAACAAAGTAATAAAAAAAAACAATGAAGAAACTTATCTTAATGCTTATGTTGTTCATGCCATTGGCAACATTCGCACAGAAATTCGGACACATCAACGCACAGGAGGTGATGGCTTCTATGCCCGAGTTTATCAAGGCACGTGGCGAGGTAGAGGCTGCTGCCAAGCAGTATGACAACGACCTCAAGGCTATGCAGGACGAACTCCAGCGCAAGGCTCAGGACTACGACAAGAACGCAGCCACAATGAACGAGACCAAGAAGAAGGAGACCGAGGAAAGCCTCAATCAGATGTATCAGAAGATTCAGCAGACTGCACAGGACAACCAGCAGGCTCTTGGCAAGTTGCAGCAGGACAAGATTGGTCCTATCACCAACAAGCTCGTCGAGGCAATCAAGGCTGTGGGCAAGGCTGGCGGTTATGTCTACATCATGGACATCACCTCGGGCATTCCTTACATCAGCGACACTCTCAGCAAGGACGTGACAGCTGAGGTTAAGGCTCAGCTCAACAAGACTGCTGCTCCTGCCAAGAAGTAATAGCTGGCAAAGGACAAATAAATAGCACGCTTTAAAGTTAGGAGGCTAAGGCAAGAAAGCCGCAGCCTCCTTTTTTATTAAAACAACAACACGACATTATGAAGAAGTTCTTATTATTCTTGTTTATGATGGTACTGCCCATAATGGCGAGTGCCCAGATACGCTTCGGCTATTTCAGCTACGAGACAGTGTTGAAGCAGATGCCCGACTACTTGCTCGCACAGCGTAGTGTCGACGACCTGCGACTGAAATACGAGAGCGAGATGAAACGTGCCGAACAGGATTTCAATGCCAAGTATGAGGAGTTTCTTGAGGTGCAGCGCGACCTCGTGCCTTCCATCCTGCGCAAGCGCCAGACCGAGCTACAGGAGATGATGAATAAGAACATCGAGTTCAAGAAGGACGCACAGCGACTGCTCAAGCAGGCCGAGACCGACGCCTATGTGCCAGTGAAGAAAAAACTCAACGAGGCAGTGGCTAAGATTGCTGCCGAGCACGGCTATGCCTTTGTGCTCAACACCGACGGAGACGCATGCCCCTACGTCAATCCTGAGCTCGGCGAGGACGCCACAGAGCTAATCAAGGCTGCAATTATGTAAAAAAAAGAAGAGAATGCACACCATGAATTTTCCACAATCACCCGGACCCATTGGAGTGTTCGACTCTGGCTATGGTGGACTGACCGTCTTGCACGGCATACGCCAGCTTCTCCCGCAATACGACTATATGTATCTCGGCGACAACGCTCGCGCGCCCTATGGCTCGCGCTCATTCGAGGTGGTCTATCAGTTCACGCGGCAGGCTGTGCTTAAGTTGTTCGCCATGGGGTGTCACCTCATCATCCTGGGATGCAACACTGCCTCGGCAAAGGCATTGCGCACCATTCAGCAGCGCGACCTGCCCGAGCTTGCCCCCGATCGCCGCGTGCTGGGCATCATACGCCCAACAGCCGAGGTGATTGGCTGTCTGACCCACTCGCGACATGTCGGCGTGCTTGCCACCGAGGGCACAATCAAGAGCGAGTCGTACAGCATGGAAATCAAAAAACTCTTTCCCGACATACAGGTGTCGGGAGTGGCGTGTCCACTGTGGGCGGCTATCGTGGAGGCTGGCGAGGCCGACTCGCCAGGAGCCGACTATTTCGTGAAGAAACGCATTGACCAACTAATGCGCAAGGACCCATTGATCGACACCGTCATACTGGGATGCACACACTATCCGCTGCTCATGTCGTCGGTGGTGAAGAATATACCTGACGGCGTGCGCATCATGGCGCAAGGTGCATATGTGGCAAACTCGCTGCAGAACTATCTGCAACGACATCCCGAAATGGAGCGCAATATCACTCAAGGTGGCACATGTCGCTATCTTACCACAGAAAGCGAGGAGCGATTCAGCGAGACAGCTCGCATCTTCCTGCACGAGGATGTGGTGGTGAATCATGTCGACCTCACTGATTGAGAGCAAACAAAAGTGTCAACCGCGACGCAAGAATTCTACGTCGATTACACGTGTAATTATCGTGTAATCGACGTGCGTTTTTTTGTATGGACGTGTAATTGACAGTGAAAATGAAAATCTCGCGGTTGCGAATGCAAATAAATATGTAATCGCTTCGCTTAATCGATTTTTTGCAGTACCTTTGCACTCGATTTCATAACATGTATAACTCTGTGGAAGAATTTGGCTGCTTGCAACCACACTAAAAAATGCTAAAACTGCAACGTCTAACTATGCGCCATGCGCCTATCACAAAATGGATAACAAATAGTGTTAGACAGCGGTAATTGGTATTTTTCCACTAATTTTTTTAATTCAAAAATTGGAAAAAATGAATTATCTTTTTTCATCAGAATCAGTTTCAGAAGGTCATCCCGACAAAGTCGCCGACCAGATTTCAGACGCTTTAGTCGATCAGTTTCTCGCTTATGACGAGAATGCTCACTGTGCCATTGAGTCGTTTGTGACCACCGGACAGGTAATCATAATGGGCGAAGTGCGCTCGGGTGTATACATCGACCTTCAGACCATCGCACGCAAGACCATCAACCAGATTGGTTACAATAAGTCGGATTATCAGTTCGACGGCAACTCTTGCGGTGTGCTCACTGCCATCCATGAGCAGTCGGACGACATCAATCGTGGCGTAAGCCGCGCCGAGGAAGAGGAGCAGGGAGCCGGCGACCAGGGTATGATGTTCGGATATGCTACTAACGAGACCGAAAGCTATATGCCAGTGACACTCGACCTGGCACAGCTCATCATGCGCACACTTGCCGACATTCGCAAGGAGGGCAAGCTGATGACCTATCTGCGCCCCGACTCAAAGAGCCAGGTGACTGTTGAATACTCGGAGGAGGGCATACCACAGCGCATCGACACCATCGTTGTGTCTACACAGCACGACGAATTCGACAACGACGACGAGCGCATGCTTGCAAAAATCAAGGACGACGTAATCAACATCCTCATGCCGCGCGTTAAGGAGCAAATCCACAGCGAGAAGGTGCTTGCACTCTTCGGCGACGACATCAAGTATTTTGTCAACCCAACTGGCAAGTTTGTTATCGGTGGCCCTCACGGCGACACTGGTCTGACTGGACGCAAAATTATTGTCGACACCTATGGTGGCAAGGGAGCACACGGCGGTGGAGCATTCTCGGGCAAGGACCCCTCTAAGGTAGACCGCTCGGCAGCCTATGCCGCACGTCACATCGCCAAGAACATGGTGGCAGCTGGAGTGGCCGACGAGATGCTCGTGCAGGTGAGCTACGCCATCGGTGTGGCTGAGCCCGTGAACATCTATGTGAACACCTACGGACGCTCGCGCGTCAACATGAGCGACGGCGAGATTGCCAAGAAGATAGAGAAACTCTTCGACCTGCGCCCGAAGGCAATAGAGCGCACACTCAAACTGCGCCAGCCCATCTACCGCGAGACAGCAGCCTATGGACACATGGGACGCAAGAACGAGGTAGTGGAGAAGACATTCACATCGCGCTATCACGAGACCAAGGTGATGAAGGTGGAACTCTTCACTTGGGAGAAACTCGACCGCGTGGACGACATCAAGAAAGAATTTGGTTTGTAATAAACAATTATCACAATGAACTTACTCGCTTCTGACTCCATACAATCCGAGGAGATAGTCCTCGGCGAGGATGGTATGCCGGTAGCTGCAAAAGCTATGCAGCGACAGCACCACCAGCCAACGCCAGCCCAAGTGCTCTCATGGCTTCCGAATAACGCCACCCCCGAGCAGCAGGACTCTGCCATCCAGGCCAACATAAAGCCCTCGGAGATAACATGGAGTCAGCAGCCCGACACGCTCCATTTGCCCGGACATACAGCCGGGCACTCGTGGCGCGACATCAACATCAACATGCCCAAGTACTACCGCGAGTCGTACTTCACTGGCAAACCATGGTTTCATCCCAACCTGTTTGGAGGACGTCTGGGAACAGCTGGCGACCCAGTGCCCTACAGCATCCCGCGCGACAACGTCATCACCGCATTGCTGATGATATGCTTCGTCCTTGCAGCCGTGGCTTACGCCAAGTCGAAACGCTTCATACTGCGCCAGGCAAAGGGCTTCTTCCGACCGCCCCACAGCGAGAAGATGACAGCAATGTCCGAGACATCGGGCGAGGTAAGGTTCCAGTTCTTCCTCGTAATGCAGAGTTGCCTGCTTTTTGCACTCGTCTACTTCTTCTACGTGCAGAAGCGAGTCACCGACACGTTCATCATCGACCAGTATCAGGTGATAGGCATCTTCGCCTTAATCAACCTTGTTTATGTCATACTTAAGGCCGCCATGTATTGGCTGTCGGGATGGGTGTTCTTCGACCGCAGGCGCAATGACTTATGGATGAAGTCGTTTCTGTTTCTTGTGGCTATGGAGGGTGTGTGCATATTCCCTATAGTAATGCTCCAGGCTTACTTCGAGATGCCCGTCGAAACAACTCTTGTTTGCACTGGAGTGGTGCTCGCCGTGTTCAAATTGCTGGCACTTTACAAGACTTACATCATCTTTTTCAGGCATACAGGCAATTCTTTGCAAATTTTTTTGTACTTTTGCACGCTTGAATTGATGCCTCTCGCTGTATTGCTTGGGGCACTTGCCATGACAGGCAACTATCTGAAAGTGAATTTTTAAGACAACATATATATATTACGACACTGTTTTTAACATAGAGAAATGATAAAGAAAATTCTGATCTCACAGCCCGAACCATCAAGCGAAAAGTCGCCTTACTATGACATAGCCAATGATTTCGGTGTGGAATTGCTTTTCCGCCCCTTTATCAAAGTTGAAGGAATCAGTCCCAAGGAATTCCGTCAGCAGAAAATCGGACTGTTGGATTTCACTGCTGTAGTCTTCACGTCGCGCCATGCTATTGACAACTATTTCAAACTTGCCAAGGAAATGCGCATAACTATTCCCGAGGATATGAAATACTTTTGCGTGACAGAGACTATCGCTCTCTATATTCAGAAATATGTGCAATACCGCAAGCGCAAGGTGTTCTTCGGCACAACCGGAAAACTCGATTCGCTCATCCCAACTATGGTTAAGCACAAGAGCGAGAAGTATCTCGTGCCACTGAGCTCTGTACACAACGACGACGTGGAGCGACTGCTCGATGCCAAGAAACTCAATCATAAGGAGTGTGTGATGTACCGCACCGTGAGCAACGACTTCACCGAGGAGGAAGCAAAGAACTTCGACTGCGACATGCTCGTGTTCTTCAGCCCAACTGGCATCAAGGCGTTCACAAAGAACTTCCCAGAATTTAATCAGGGCAGCGTGCGCATCGCTGCATTCGGACCTGCTACAGCCAAGGCTGTGGAGGACGAGGGATTCAGACTCGACCTCGAAGCTCCAACCAAGGAGTGCCCGTCGATGACAGCAGCACTGCGCTGGTATCTTGAGAACAATAAAGAAGAATAAAAAAATGGCAACACAATTCTCACTCCCACAGTCGGAACGAATCAATAGCAAGAAGCAAATAGACCGGCTTTTCCGTGGAGGCGGATCGAAAGCCATGACGGCCTCGCCCCTACGCATGGTCTACATGGCTGAAGAGAGGGGCGAGAATGACGGTGAACCATTGGCACAGATGATGGTGAGTGTACCCAAACGCTTTTTCAAGCGCGCCGTTAAGCGCAACAGAATAAAGAGACAGGTGCGCGAGGCTTACCGACTCAACAAGCACATCATCGTCGACTGTCTGGCTACCACTAAGGAGCGCAAACTCTCGCTGTGCTTTATTTGGACTGCCGACCGTTTGCTGCCTACAAGCGAGGTGATGGGGCGAATGAGCAACCTGCTCACAAGGCTGAGCGAGAAAATGTCGAAAACCGACGAGGAGAACATCGCAAAATGAATCGAATTTCGCACGCCTTGGCATGGCTCACAATTCAGCCCATACGCTTCTACCAGAAGTTCATCACACCCTACACTCCGGCATCATGCCGATTCCAGCCCACTTGCTCGGAATATGCGCGCCAGGCTCTGCTGAAGCATGGTTTCTTCAAGGGTATGGCGCTTGCCATATGGCGCATATTGAGATGCAACCCATGGGGAGGCTCGGGCTACGACCCAGTGCCGTAGGTGGAATTTTGAGTTTTGAATTTTGAATTTTGAATTTTGAATTAAAGCCCCATCAAAGCCCCCCAAAAGCATAGTAAGGCTTAGCAAAGGCTTAGTAAGGCCTAGTAAGGCTCAGTTAGGCCTAGCAAGGCTTAGTAAGGCTCAGTAAAGCCTAGCAAAGGCTCAGAAAAGCTCAGAAAGGCCTAGCAAGGCCCATAACCAATATTTAACAACTATAACAATGGCAAAAAATTTCGTTGAAGAACTGCGCTGGCGCGGCATGCTCGCGCAGATTATGCCCGGTACTGAGGAATATCTCAATACCCACATGGTGTCTGCGTATCTGGGCACCGACCCAACTGCCGACTCTCTCCACATAGGTCATCTCTGCGGCATTATGATGCTGCGTCATCTCCAGCGTTGCGGTCACAAGCCTTATCTGCTTGTGGGCGGTGCCACTGGTATGATTGGCGACCCGTCGGGCAAGAGCCAGGAGCGCAACCTGCTCGACTCCGAGACCCTCTACCACAACCAGGAGGCCATCAAGAAGCAGGTGTCAAAGTTCCTCGACTTCGACGGCAACGAGCCTAACAAGGCTGAGCTTGTCAACAACTACGACTGGATGAAGGACTTCACCTTCCTCGACTTTGCACGCGAGGTGGGCAAACACATCACCGTGAACTATATGATGGCAAAGGACTCTGTGCAGAAGCGTCTTAATGGCGAGGCACGCGACGGACTCTCTTTCACCGAGTTCACATACCAGCTGCTCCAGGGCTACGACTTCCTCTATCAGTATCAGAAGTACGGCGTACGCCTGCAGCTCGGAGGCAACGACCAGTGGGGCAACATGACCACCGGTACTGAGCTTATCCGCCGTACACTGGGCAACGAGTCGGAAGCCTACTGCCTCACCTGCCCGCTCATCACCAAGAGCGACGGCAAGAAGTTCGGCAAGACCGAGAGCGGCAACGTATGGCTCGACCGCAACCGCACTACTCCTTATGCCTTCTATCAGTTCTGGCTCAATGTGAGCGATGTTGAGGCTGAGAAGTATATCAAGATATTCACCGACCTTGACAAGGAGACTATCGACGCTCTCGTGGCTGAGCACAACGAGGATCCAGGACGCCGCACTCTGCAGAAGCGCCTGGCTGAGGAAGTTACCACAATGGTACACTCACGCGAAGACCTCGAAATGGCACAGGAAGCATCAAGCATCCTCTTCGGCAAGGGAACCAAGGAGACACTGCAGAAGTTCGACGAGGCTACGTTGCTCTCTATCTTCGAGGGTGTGCCTCACTTCACATTGCCTGCCGACCAGCTCGGACAGCCTGCCGTAGACCTCTTCACACGCGACGACGTGAAGATATTCAACTCTAAGGGCGAGATGCGCAAGCTCGTGCAGGGTGGAGGTGTGTCGCTCAATAAGGAGAAGTTGGCTGCCTTCGACCGTGTGGTGACTTCGGAGGATCTTATCGACGGAAAATACTTGCTCGTGCAGCGTGGAAAGAAAAACTATTATCTGATTACAGTTAAATAATAGAGAAAAATTTGGCTGCAAAGAGAATTTTTATTACCTTTGCAGTCACAATTTGTCCTATGGTGTAATGGTAGCACAACAGTTTTTGGTTCTGTTTGTGGTGGTTCGAATCCGCCTGGGACAACATAAAGCCTCACTCTTAAAAAGAGTGAGGCTTTTTGCTGTTGTCCCTCATTCTTACTTTTACATCGCAAAAAAATGTTTTGGTGAAAAAATCTGACATAAGTGACATGAATGCCGCAATGTGCTTATTGTCAGTGTATTAAAGTATGGCAGATACATGTCACTTTCGAGTTGTGAGGTGAATATCTGCCATCCAGAGGTGAATATCTGCCATCCTAAGATGAATATCTGCCAGCCATAGTTAAGAGGCATTAAGATAGGGACGCCAATTATTTTGGTTTTGGTATCACTCTTGTTTTTTGTTCTGGTACCTCTTGTTCCAGGTTCTGGTACCTCTTGTTTTTTGTTCTGGTACCTCTTGTTTCAGGTTCTGGTATAAATCTTTTGGGACAACATAAAGCCTTGCTATTGAAAAAGAGTGATACTTTTTTTATTTATTCAGTTTTTATTAATACCTTTGCGAGGTATTTACAAAACAAAAAATCCTTTAACTACTTATTACTTTTTATGAAACAAACTTTTGCTCTACTTGCCGGCTTGTTTTGCATGGCTTTGCCAACGCTTGCCGACGACGACAAACCTACTATTAACGTTGACTTTATGACACGTGTTGGCTACCTAAACGACCGTGTGGACAATCAGATAAGACATGATGTTTCGGGCTTTAAAGGCGAGTACATGTTGTTCAGTATAAGCGGACAGTTGAACGACCGTATCTCTTATGCTTGGAGACAGCGTATAAACCAAAAGAAAGAAGTTAACGATAGGTTCGATGGCACCGACTGGGTGTATGTGGACTATAAAGCTAACGATCACTGGAATTTAGCTGCTGGTAAGCAGGTGGCTATGGTGGGAGGCTACGAGTACGACCGCTGTCCTATCGACATATATCTTTCTTCTGAATTCTGGAATAATATCTCGCCATTCCAGTTTGGAGCAAGTGCCACTTACACCACTACCAATGGCAAAAGTCGTTTCACTGGACAGGTGACTCAAAGTTTGTTCAACACTCCCGCCAACCGCGATATGTTTGCTTATCATTTGCATTGGGCTGGCAATTACGGATGGTTTAACAGCCTCTATTCAGTTAACATGGTTGAGTATGAGCCGAGCCGATTCATCTCGTATATAGCCCTTGGCAACAAATTCAATGTGGGCAATGCGTCATTGGAACTCGACTTTATGAACCGTGCGGCAAGCCATCAGACTTTCCTTTTGAAAGACTGTTCGGTGATGGCGCGATTCGACTATAAACTCATGCCACAGCTTGGACTCTATGGTAAGTTCACATACGACGTGAACCGCACGGACACCGAAGCCGACAAATGCGTACACTCGGGCACCGAGATGACTGCCTATGGAGGCGGTGTGGAGGTTTATCCTATTAAGAATCGAAACGACGTGCGTGTCAGCCTTGGCATGTCGCACTCGCAGGGTACCAACTCCAACCCCTCGGGAGCATTAAACGACAATCAAACCACTGTGAGACTGTCGTTTATCGCCAAACTGCATCTGTTGTCGTGGAAAAGTAAATAACTAAAACTATAGCCTTATGGAAAAGAAAAAGTCCAATCGCAAGTCGCTCGTTCCGAGTGGCGTATGGTGCATCACATCGGTAGTAGTGCTCTTCGGCTATCTTGGCATGGTGATGGGTGTGCCCAACATGCTCAACACAATTATGAAGACAGCCCACGACCTATTGCTCAACACGGTGTTCTATCTGATGAGTATATGCGTGATAACGGGTGCTATAGGCAAGGTGTTTGTAGAGTTTGGCGTGGTGGCATTGCTTGAGCGC
>CAKPZC010000022.1 GCA_934203355.1 uncultured Prevotella sp.
GCAATGATACGCTGAATGTCATCTTCCGTGACTTCTTCCTTGTCATAAAAGATGGCATTGAATACATTTGCTTCGTGGCGACGCATGTATTTCTTCCATTGCTGATGATTGTATGCAGGCATATTCAAAATCCGTAATACTTGTGCTGTTGGTTTAATATATCATCAAGGTGTTGCAGTCTGAAAGCCATGAACTCGTTTATTAAGTTCTGAATGGTCAATGGGATACCTCTGCAATGCATCTCAGGAGCCACGTACTTTCCATGCCTTATAAACAACGCCCTCAACGTTCCTTCCGGGTGGCTTAGGATTCCTTTGGTCAATATCAGTCCCATCACCACCTTATTGACAGCATTCATGTTCCATAATCCTGCACGGTCAGCGATAAGGATTCGAAAGTATTCAAGGTTCTCGCAAAATGACTGTACGGCAAATTGTTCGTAGACAAGGGTTACATATCTCAGAAACTGTTTGTCTTTCTCTTTGAGGATGGCATACCTCAGAAACTGTTTGTCTTTCTCTTTGAGGATGGCATACCTCAGAAACTGTTTGTCTTTCTCTTTGAGGATGGCATACTGTTATCACGAACAGTGGTAATCCATATCAAAACATTTTTATGAGTTCCTCGCAGATGCTGTTTAGCATTTTGAAGTCATCACAGAATGTAGAACATTTATAGTAAATAGTTGTAGTTCCCTTTTCTTTGTCTATACTCCATCCGTATTTGTGTTTTGCAAGAAAAGAACCTATTGTGATGCAAGGTACAGAGCTGAACCAACCTGTTGATAGATACTCCCGTTCAATACTGTTATAATTGTTGGCAATTGCTAAATCTAATAGCCAATTTTCATTTAAGACTTTATTTATTTTTAACCGATAGCTTCCATACCCTTCTTCAAAGACATTATAAGTGTACTTTTTCATCAGCCTTCGCATCTCGTTTTGGGCATTTTCCCTCACAGCCATATTAGAAAGATTTTCCATACATAACATGAATGCATGATTATAATCTTTCGTTACCTCAAATCTTCGTATGTCTTGAAAAAAATCGTTCATTTCATATAAGTTTTAGATAGCAACATTAGCAATATCTTCATCAATTTATAGAATTTTTCTACTGTGCCAATTCACTTTGGCAATATTCGCATTCTGTAGCCCCTGCTATATTATATTTGCCGCAGACAGGACATTTGATGGCTCCATTTCCTTTAATTAAATTCTCATATTCTCCGCTGTCTACCCATTTTTTTAACTCCATCACTCTATATAGTGTCCAAGGATGATCCAACGAGGTGATAGTTATCAGTTTCTTAAAGAAATCTTCACTCTGTGTCATGCCTTTCTCAAAATGCTCAGCTTCGCGTATATATTCATCAATATTTATGCAATCTGCATATTTTATAGGAACGCCAGACATCTTTATCAAAGCTTTCATGGCAGCTTTTGGATCTTGGCAAGCCAATAACCCTGCTCTATCAGCTGTGTATTCAGACATTCTATACCAATATTGCAATGCAGAAAGCAATGCCCCTGTCATTGTTTCTGGCAGGAATGTACTGTTGAGTAAGTCTGCAAAATGATTGACAATGCAATGATATATGACATGTCCACTTTTTATGTGTCCCATTTCATGACCTATCACAAAAGTCTGCTCCATGTCAGTCAGCATATCAATTACTCCTGAATTCAACGACATGATAGTTGATTCTTTGTATCCGGTTGTGTATCCGTTGATTCCATATGCCATTTCAAGGAAGACCCTAGGAAAATCCTTTAGGTCTAAAATTGCAGCTGCTTCTTCTATCAAAGAGTAAAGTTGGGGACATGATTTTTCTGTAACATGAAAGCATGAACCTTTTTTTATAACATATTCTTGTTTGACAACAGTCCAATCCAGATAAGTGGCGAAAAGTTTTTCCAACGGAAACTTTTTGACAGCATTTAATGCAGAACGATCAAACGGATGTTCGTACATTTTGGATGTGAGACCTACCAAATGTATTCTTTCCATCATGATTTATTTTTAAGATAGTTTATTAGCAGAGCTATTGCCATGACGATAATGGCACCTATGGAAATTTTTACGAATAAAGATTTCCTCTTCGGATCTATAGGGTCTTCTATAGGGGTTTTCTTAGGTTCTTTATCTTTAATATCGAACGGACTGCTCGTCATGAAATTCTTCCCCATGATGCTACCTACCCTTTCTCTTAATTTGAAAATGGTATTAACATTGGATAAATCTATATTGAAATGATTGGCAAACTTCTCTGGGTTAGTTATATGGGTTTCGACAAACATGAGTTTCTTGTCTGTGCATCTAAAGTCTTTTGTTTGTTGAATCTCAGTATTGTATATGTTGTCTAAAGTGGATTTCAACAAATCTGTATTGCAGCGTATTCCGCCAGACTCTCGTGAGAAAATCTCATTTATCCTTTCATCAAAAGTTTGCTTATAACCTGTATAAGCAAACAATATACTTCTAATTTTTTCGTAGTCGCTATCGATGAAAATGATTTTCATGTTAAGGGGTCTTCCAAAGCTGTCCTTTCCGCTTTCTTCCAATCCATCTAATGATAAGATGTAAGAGTCGTTTTCGTGGATAAGAATAATACTAAAGTCTTCCCAAAGCATGATATTGCCCAATGTGGGATAGCTTGCACTATTTTCTGGTGATGTCATAAGAACATTAGGCTCGCTTTCTTCCAGATTTTCCAAAGCAAACCATTTAAAACCATTGCAGTTTTTGTTTAGATATATAATCATGTTAGTATCTGTATTGATTTAAAATTAGAAGTCGAATGAAAGACTTTTGTTGTCTTTGTCAAAATCATTATGGACTTCTTTGTAGTTGTATGTTACATAACCATTTTTCTTCAGATTGTATAGCCTGATGCACAGCGGCTTTACTTGACGTGAGTCTTTATAGCCTCCGCACTTTATACCAATTTTTGCCCAAAATCCAAAATCTTCTTGAACTAACCCCCTGATAGTGTAACTTGATTTTACGGCAACACATTGCACGGAGAACTTCAGAAGTTGTAAAAACAATTGATCGCAGTTTTGAGGAGCGTAGCCACTATCGCCATCAGCCTTGTACCATGTGAATGGAATCGGTCGTCCTGGACTGTATGCAAAAGGCAATTTCTCAGGAACTTCAGTCATCTCATCCTTTTCTTCGTCAAGTTCGTAATGACTGCCATTGGGAAGAATGGCTAAGTCTTCCCCTTCCATTTCGCAACGAGAAGACATCTTGCCATCAAATTCATAGTTGTCGCTACCTTCGATTCTTTTATTGGATGGGTACTTTAATATTTTCATTTTCTCCTTATCGGTATGATGGTCAAAGATGAGGCCACCAATGGTTTCAAGAGGCATAATCATTATTTTTGATTTAGACTTCATCTTGAATAGTTCGATTTGGGTTTTGTATACTTTTTGAACTTCCTCGTAAACTTCACCAATATTATGTCCGCCAATACCTTTTGTCCAGTATTCACATTTGATAGGTGCGAAAATCAAGAGTTTGGGAATATTTGCTCCCAAGTTGTTTCCGAGGCTGCTTATCAAATCCTGTACTGCTACATTGCAATTGACTTTTTGCATATAGTCGTCTTTATTCATGGCAGAAGCATACATCATGGATGGCACATCTACTGCAACTATGAGTATTTGGCAATTTTTTGCTTGTTCGTCAATTATTTTATGGTAAGCGATTTTGTTGTTGTCCGCTTGGAAATTTTCACCGGGAATGTCTATTATGTCCAATTCTATCTTTGGCAATCCTTTAAGATCCCTATCTAATAACATAGGCTTGGTGTCAATTTCGAAAGAATATTCAGTTGTGCCTTGAGTACCCAAGAGTTTTGGCATATTTGCACAACCGCCATTATTTTTTTTCAACATATCTTTCATTTCAGAAACTTGACAACCCAAACTTTTCTTGTCTTCTTCTCCGTTCACGGTGTTATAATCTGTTGTGTCGCTTATTGGTAATTCGTTGAAAAGATTGATGTTACTTCTATAGGAACCTAACATACTTGCGAGAATAGATGTCTTGCCTGACCTACTGGCACCTACCATCATTGCTTTTATTGCCATAATATAAATTTTTAATTGTTGTTTTAATAGTTGTTTTAACTGTTCTTTGAATAAAACAAATGTTCGCCACAAATCACCTTGAATCCCAATGTGTCTTTTAAGCGATGCCTGTCTATCTCCTTCATTTCTAAGAAGAATTCCTCATTGTGCTTGTAAAAATCCGAAAGAGATTGTAGCAATGCAGTAAGTCCTCGGGCACTATTGCGATGACGCTCGAAGCATTGTGTCATGAAGGAGAGAAGGTAGAATATTGGTTGAGAACAAAATTGAGGCTGGTATTTTGCCCTGTCACCATTTTGGGTGACACCATCATAAAAACGATATTTGGCAACTTTGTTCCCAAATTCTCCATTTTCGAAATGGTCGAAAGCTACGCCTCCAACAGTTAGTATAGGTGTTATTGCTACAGCTGTGTTGTTTGTCTCCTTAAGGGACGTTATGGCTCCTTTGTAACATTCTTCCACAACCTTTCTTGCTAATTCTTCCGAACGGTCAACCCTTTTTTCAATAGGTGTTTTCAAATCAAGATATTTCTCGCATTTTAAAGGTACAAAAATCACCAGTTTATTCTTGAAACTTTCAATGTTGTCTAAAATAAACTTTGACACCAACTTTGTTTGGTTTTTTTCTTCATTGTAGATGCCTTCTTCCTCCATAACGTAAGGAGCATCTATGGCAACTATTATTGCATACGAGTTCTTAATCCTTTCTGATACCAAGTCTGGATCCATTTGTAGTTGCTCGCCTGGATAATCAGTAACGGTCACATCTATATTGGGTGGCATTCCTACTAATCCCACTTCGAAATCATATTCTGCAATTCCTTTTGATGGAGGAATAGCGGCAATGTCAGTCTTGTCATCAAAAGCCTTGCCTAATTTGCTTCTTAGGTCATATAGCCTATCTCTTGTGTCATTTTTTGCAAGAAACTGAACTTTTGTCCTCACAAAGCCACCCATGCTCCTTGCGTCGTCAAGTATGGCGCACAATACTGAAGTTTTGCCAACTCCCCTTGCTCCTAACATACAGACATTAACTGCCAGGCGATTTTTTGAGGCTTTGTCCAATTTCTCTTGAAGCAAAGTCTTTGCTTCTTTAATTTTCTGTTTTAGTCCCATCGTTCAATCTAATTTTGAATGAATTCATGTCATTGTAGCTATTCATTACTGCGATTTTCTCTTGAAGCTCTTTTACTTTTTTGTTTGTACTCAGCAAATCTGAAATCTTGTCACCCCACAATGTTGTTGCTTTTTCGTAATAGAATGTCTCAAGTTCTTTTCCACCTTCTGTGAAAATGAGTTCTCTAACGAATGTATCTGACATGCACCATAGCAAGAGGTTGGGCATTGTGATGTCTTTGTTGTTCTGTGCGGAATTTAATATGCTGTCCTCAAGCATGAATGCCTTTGTCATGTTCCGTTTCACCTCTCTTATCGAATTCATGAGTGCTTGCCATATACACTGGGCTATATCTTCTGTCTCTGTGTTTTCTGGTGGCAAAGTGTAACGCTCAGTAGAACGCAATGGTTCGCACGCCATGATACACTTGCTGTACATATACCCTTCAATGCTCATTCTGAAATTTAGCAAGCTGTCAATAGCGGAATATAGCCGATGGTATGAATAAAGATGTTCTTCGCAGAAAGCCTTCAACCATTCTTTGGTTGGCATTTCTTTGGATGCTGTTCTTACACTTATGTTTTTTAGCAAACCATCTTCGTACAAAATGCGGATGATTTTATTTTTTACCTTTTTCTGTATTTTAATAACCGAATTGGCACTTACCGTCTTCATAAAATTGAGCACATCTGCCAATAGATTGTCCATAAGGGTGTTGAACACATTGATTGTGTGTGAATTTGCAGCATTCATTTTGTTCAACTCGATAATTATGTCAGATTTCTTAGGAACGAATTTGTGAAGACTCTCAACTTGTGGCTTCAAGTCGTTGGTGATGGAAACGCATGGTTGCGAAATTCCTTTTTCAAGGCGGTTTACGTATTCTTTCAATTTTATGCGTAATTCAAGGGCTGCATAGTTCTGCTTGAAAATAGTTAAATAATTTTCCGTTCCACATACCATCTCAGTCATAGCTTCGTTAATATTGTCGCAAATGGTATTGTATTTCTCAAAGAACTCTGTTGCTTTTTTGTTAAAGTCTACCATGAAGGAATCGTCAATATAATTGATATTGCCCTCAATGATTCCTAAAACTGGAATGACAATCTTGTTTCTCACTTCTTCCTTGTTCTTCGCATTGCAACTTGTTGCCATGACCAATTTTTGTTTGTCTTTGCCGAAAACGCTTGTCGACACGTTCTCAACAAGCTCCTTACACATATGATGATATGAAGGTGGAAGATTGTCTTTTGCCGAAATGTTCAAGTTGAAAGCAATCCATTTCTCTGGATGGTAATCTGCCAGGGTATCGTAAATGATATTAAGCTCATTCTTTATGTCAGCAGGAAATTGATTATCACCATCCTCTCTTACTTTGAAATTGTAAACTGCAACATCGGTCTCGTTAGCCAAGACATCTTGCATCTTCTTTGTATCTTCATTAATAGTGTATGCGTTTCCTAATCCAATGGTGTCTATGGCAATAATCTTACCAACATCCCCATATTCGTAGCGATTTTTAATATAAACCTTTTTTATAGTTACAAACTTATTGAATTTAACTTTTTTTTGTACTACGTTGCCATGTTGGTCTTCTATGTCTTCGATCGTATAATGTTGGTCGATATATGTAGATGGTATTGCTTCGTTTATATCGAAAAGCTTATACTTCGCCACATACTCTATTACTTCACTCTTGTTGGAGAAGTGCTTTTTGGGGTGTCCTAACAAACAATTAGAATAAGATTGATAACCATTTATGTAATCATCAACAAAGGCTTTTTTTTCACCTTCGCTCTCATTATTTATGTCTATTCTCAAATTCGGAATCTGTTCTATTGATGTCAATTCCTCTTCTATCCCAAACTTTTTGAGATGAGTGTTTACGGCTTGCAAAAATTCTTTTGCTGAGTAGTATTCTATGTCCATTTCAAATGGACCGTCACTGTTTTGTATAATCGATACAGATCCAGTACAGTCGGAATAGCTGGAAGTTGGTATTACATCGTCGCCTAACTCTGTTATCGATTGCAAAATAGTGCTTTTGCCCATACGGGCATGACCTACAAGAGCAATACTGACGTTGTCTCGGCTAAATCTTCCCTCCAACATAGTAGCCCTTTCTGTAAGCTCGTTAAGCATGTTGTAGAGTTTTGCAAAATCCATTTTTTTCATTGTCTCGTATAGCAATGGAGCCATATCTTTGACATTCTCCATATTGCTACTTTCTAATTCCTGTAAAGCTTTGCTTATTTTTGCAAATTGTTTTTTCTTCTCTTGAATAACCGGAAGACGTTCTTGTTTGCGTCGGTCTATAATTCTATCTACGATCTGCGCGATTGATAATGCATTTGTTTTATTAAATTCGTTCATAAATAATTATATTAATATATTAATACTCCCCATCGCCAATCCTAACAAAGCACCCAACCACACGATGGCTTTGAGTTCTTTGTCCATTACTTGGAAGATGAGCTTTTCAGTCTCGTTTACGTCCATTTCGTTGATACGCTCACGGACTATCTTGCTGATGTCAATAGAGTCGAGAATCTTGGGCAAGTGGTCGGTGATGACGCTGCGATAAATGGATTCTATGGTGTTGACGGCTTGCGCAAGCTGTTCGTCATGCCCTTCTAGCAATTGGCAAACAGGCTTGTTCAAGAAGTTGTCTACCTCTTCGCCTATCATGTTCGACACAATCTCCTCACCATTGTTGCGAAGCATGGTGTTGATGTTGTTGGCAAGGAAATGTTCAGCAGGTTCACGAAGCATTCCTAAGAACCTGGCAACGATGTTTCCTCCTAACAATCCTGCTGCCATACCACCTAAACCACCCAATGCGCCACCAATGCCAGATAGCAATTCTTGTGCTCCATCAATAGTTAGCTTTTGCGCAACATGGTCAATAGCTATATGAGCAACCTTTTCTCCAACAGAACTGTCAGCCAACTTTTCATAAGTCTGCTTGGTGATGCTTCGGTTGATGTTCTGTGCAATAGTATCAATTTCTTCTTTTGAAAGATAATGTTCTAAGAACTGCGATACCGTCTCGTTGTTTCTCTGCTGTGTGGCGATAAACTCCTCAACCGCAGAACGAACTTTCCCAGTCATATCCTCAGACAGAAGATATTTTTCCAATACCTCCTTGTTCATCAGATTCTCACTAATCACTCCACCTACGGCTTCAGCAATACGTCCTTTTTCCTTCGGGATAATACCAGGCGTAAATGGAACGTGGATGCCAAACACATATTTTGCTTTATGTGGGCGAAACAACATTCTTATGGCAATATCATTAGTTATATAACCAATGACACCGCCTAACAATGGTGCTATAATGTAAGATGCTTCCATATTTTTATTTTGTTTATTGATAAAGAGAAGACAATCATCTCCATTCTATCATATTTCACGAGTCTTTTGTGCAAAAATAATAATGGGAAGCAAAGGCTCATGCACGAGCTTTCGCTTCCCATTTATCTCTTCTACGACACAATGCATCGGCATATATGTCTCTATGCTTTTCGATTGCTTCTTTCCTTCAGACACACAATTTACCGACACCCCTGTATGTGAGTTCTCCGTCTGATGACTCGTAACTTCGGGGGAGATGCAGGAGGTAGGTCCTGCACTGGAGGGGTTGTCACCGCCTCGTCGGGTGTCAACATTAGACAATGCAGACATGTAATATATGTATCTTAGATTGTTTGAAAATAATCTAAAGGTCAGTCCCTTTACAAAAGTTTAATGCGCTGGCAGAATGGTTTAGCGTCCCTGTTGGTTGTATTATTATTAGTAAACTATATAGGTTTTCACTCGTCAAGCGATTATTGTAGGTTTGTAAACAAGAATGTCCGCAGCAAAAGTACAGTTTTTTTTGATAACCTGCAACATTTCTACGAAAATTTGTTTTGCAAAAAAAATGTGACATATCTGACATAATCGCTGCAACTGGCTTAATACCAAGCCTTTAAAGACTGGCAGATACATGTCACATTTTGAAAATGGAGGTGAAATGTGCCATACTAAACTATATATGTGCCATACTAAAACAAAAAAATAACAGTTGTGGACACATGTAGGCTGCTACTGTCAATAACAAAGGCTTCTTAAACTCATTTTTTTTGAAGTCAGGAAATGTGATTTTTCGGTTCTGGTATAATGCGTATTGAGTTCTGGTAACATGTGTTTTAAGTTCTGGTAACACGTCTTTCAAGTTCTGGGAACATGTCTTTCAAATTCTGGAATCTTAGTAAAAATACTACCAAACAATATGCATACGTTAAAAAAACGATAAGGAATGAAAAATAATTATAGAAACATTTTTGTCGTTTAAGATAAAAACAATATCTTTGCAAACAACAAAGTAATAATTGCACCCTAAATAATTTCAAAAAGTAACATTTCTTTTGAAACAATTTTCATTATGTAAGTAAAAGCAACACCCAATTACTTACATTTTGATTTATTACTAACAATAAAACCATATTTACATGAAGAAGGCATTACTCTACAGCCTCATGGCTCTCGCTGCCACTTCGGCATCGGCAGGAAACAGCATCCCTAAGAATGGTAAGCTTGCCAAGATGACAGAACAGTATCTGAACAAGAAGCACAACGCACCAAGGCTCGTTAAACTTCATGGTTTCGACTCGCCTGCAGCAAGCATCGCAAAAGCTACAGCCACATCGCCCACAAGCACAATGCAGGCAAAGGCTTTCGGTTTCCTCTACGACGAGGACGGCAACGTATGGTACTATACCCAGGACAACGCCTACCGTAGCACACAATACAACGCATATATCGACAAAGCCACCATCAACATCTACAACCAGAATCATGAGCTGGCAGGCACTCTCAACATCGACGTGCCAAAGGATATGGACGTGAACCGAGTAGAACCCTACGGCACTGTGACTAAGAAATTCTTCGACCTCGACAACAAGACGCAGGAAGTGCTCGTGGAGTTGCACCAGGTTGGCAATGCCGAAAACAACTATCAGGGTGCATTCTATACAAGAGCCTATCATATCGAGGACGGTTCGATAGCTAAAGAGTTCGATGGAGCTGGTGTATTCCTAAACATACCCAAGAACTCATGGTCGAAATATCAGCGTCTTATCATCAGCAATAGCAAGTATGAGGCTGTCGAAGGACAGAAAAACGAAGACGGCTCTCCTTATTATACCACCAACGACTATATCGACGTTTACAAACCTGCTGCATGGGGCAGCGATCCCGCTGTGGAACATCAGTTTGTCGTAGACGAGGAGTATACCTACTACGGCAACGACGGAGCACCCGTGCAGGTGTATAATGTAGGCGGCACACCTTATTATATGGTGTCGCATTATGAAAAGAAGTGGCTACAGGGATATGACGAGGTAAACTACGACCCCATCCCCACTCCCGACAACCATCTCGTTATCAAGACCTATGACGAGCGATACAACCGTGTCGACTCGATAGCTGTGCCCATCGAAAAATCTGAAGATACCAACTTCCCAATGGCACTCATCGGCAACTTTGGCTCGAAGACACTGAGTGCCGACTACTTCAAGAAAGACGGCAAACTCGCCTACGTTGTGACCTTCTACGACTACATCACCGCTCACGACGCATTCCGCTACAAATTTGTTGCCTACGACCACGAAGGCAATAAGATTAGCGACATCTGCGACGGAGTATACGACGCATGGTTCGACCTTAACGAGATTAAGGGAGCCGAGGACCAGATGGCGTTCATGCAGTATGCCAGCGACGAGGAGTCTCAGCAACTGCGCATCGTCAACCTGCCCTCGTGCCAGGAAGCTACCATCATGCCTGCCGAAATCGACGGCAACCTCATCAGCACCGTGATGAACCGCTATGGAAGCAAGGACAACTACAAATATCTGATGAAGCTCAACAAGGGCAT
The DNA here is from genome assembly GCA_934203355.1 of uncultured Prevotella sp. Classification (GTDB taxonomy): domain Bacteria; phylum Bacteroidota; class Bacteroidia; order Bacteroidales; family Bacteroidaceae; genus Prevotella. The sequence goes on from CAKPZC010000022.1 coordinate 11,137, forward strand.
CGACGACGGCAAGGGCAACGTGATTGCTCGTGTGGCATGGATTAACCCAGACCTCACCGTCGACCACTACACATCGTTCAACCTCGGACCTCAGGCTGAGAACTTCGGCATGACTCTGAGCAATAGCTATCTCGACCCATACTTGTTCGACACTAACGACAAACTTGAATTCTGCTACCAGACCAAGCAGAGAGACGAGTCGACAGGAGCTATCAACAACGTGTTTGTCATCGCCGACGAGGACGGCAACACAATACGCGAATTCGCTGACAACGAGAATGGTTCGGTAGTGTCGGCAGGATGCTACGCCGCAACTGACACAAAGAAGGAATTCTATGTGCAGTATAGCGACACCGAGAAAGGCATCTTCAACCTGGAGTTCTATCAGTTGCCTTTCGTGAAGTTTGCCAACGGTGGCGACGGCACTAAGGAGAATCCATACCTTGTTGCCACAGCCGGCGACCTTATCTCTATAAAGGACGCACCCGACGCCAACTACAAGATGGTGAGCGACATCAATCTCGACAACTTCAACATCACCAACGCTTCATGGGAGCCTATCTCTGCATTTAGTGGCAAATTCGACGGCGACAACCACTCTATCGCCAACCTCTACATCAACCACCAGGCTTCGAGCGTGGGTCTGTTTGGCGACCTCGCTGCTAAGGCACACATCAGCAACCTCGTGATTGCAAATCCCGAGATTCAGCTGACCGACAACAACAGCAACGTAGGCATCCTGGCTGGAACCGCTGTGAACGACTCAATACAGAACGTACACGTATTTGGCGCCAACATCAGTGGCGAAGGCATGGGCATGATTGGTGGCATCGTAGGTCAGGGCGCACTTGAGACTTCGCTCTCATCAGTGTCTATGAACAACGCCTCTATCATGGCTCCTCAGGCAAGCAGCGTGGGAAGCATCGCTGGCGACATCAGAACATCGACCGTGATTTCGGCAGCTGCAGCCAACAACGTGAAGATTGAAGCTCAGCAGACTGTGGGCGGCATCGTGGGCGCAGCAATGATGTCGACTGTGGAAAATGCCAACGTCACCGCAGCCAACATCACCGCCGACAACACCGTGGGCGGCATCATGGGTAACAACAACTCATCGAAGGTGGACAAGAACATCTTCGACGGCACCATCACCGTAAAGCAGGCTAACTGGGACGGACTCGCAGCAGCTGGTATCATCGGCTCGCTCGACCCCGACTGGAGCGGTAGCACCAACGTTATCGTCAGCAACAACATCGCTAAGGGTAAGGTTTGCCTCGCCGAGGGAACCGAGAGCGACGAGACTATCCACCGCATCGTGGGACGCACTATCGCCAACGAGGTCGACTGCGACATGAAGGAAATGCGACTCGCCAACAACTACGCTGTCAACGGAATGACCGTGAACGGCGCTGAGGTGGCATCCGACGACGCCGCAACTGTTGAAGGCAAGACTGCTACCGAGGCTGAACTCGACAAGACTGCACTCGAGGCAATGGGCTATGCTTATGGCAACAACAACGACGCTCCTTGGAAGGAGGGTGCCAAGGCTATGCCGGTGCTCTACTTCGAGAACACTCTCATGGCTCTCACACTGTCTGATAGCCACCTGACACTTAAAGCCGACGACGAATACGAGCTTACAGCCAACGCCTTCGGAGCAAGTGCTATGGACGCTGAAGTAGCATCTACCGACGAGGAGGTTGTGGAAATCGTTTCTACCGACAACGACGACGAAAGCGTGAAGATCACACTGAAGGCCAAGAAGGAAGGCAACGCCACTATCAACGTGACTCTCGACAACATCACAGTGGCTTGCGAGGTGACTGTAGCTGCCACAACAGCTATCAACACCGCCAACGCCGACAACAACGTCATGGCTATCGTGCCAGGCAACGGTATGGTTAAGGCCGAGGGAGCTGTAGCAATCGCTGCATTCTCTATCGACGGACGCAACGTGGCAAATGCCAACGGCGAGACTATCGCTACAAGCCAACTCGGCAAGGGCGTGTTCGTGGTTGTAGCCACATATAAGGACGGCAAGAAGGCCACTGCTAAGGTTATCGTGAAATAATAACCCTCTAAAAATCCAGAAAATTGAACTTACGTAATTTTATTGCCACAGCCACGCTGCTCCTCTGCTCGACAGGGGGCGCGCTGGCTGTGCCTGCTTATACAGGCATCATAAAGGTGAAGCAAGCCGACGGCACCGAACTGTCGATAAGAATCCACGGCGACGAGCGTGCCAACTTCATCACCACAGACGACGGGTATCCCATTCTGCTCAACCAGACTACGGGCAACTATGAGTATGCTAAACTTGCCAACGGCTCGCTGCGTGCCAGTGGCATTGTGGCTACAAACGCCACTATGCGCACGAAGTTTGCCAAGGAGTTTCTCGAAGGGTGCAACAAGACAGCAACTATCGACGCTGCCCTAACCCACAGAAAAGCCGCAAGTGCTCTGGCAACTACTGCCGCACCAAGAAAAGCTAATGCCAAGCCAATGAAGACGCTTGTCAACAACTTCCCACACATGGGCGAACAACACTCCATAGTAATACTCATGGAGTTCAACGACAAGCAATTCAGCACTATGGACAACCCCCAACAATACTACACCGACGCCATGAACAAGGAGGGTTTCACAGCCGAGAATGGTGCCAATGGCAGTGCGCGCGACTTCTTCATAGCCAGCAGCAACGGCATGTTCAGCCCAACGTTCGACGTATATGGTCCGGTGAAGATTGACTACGCACAACACGACGCGGGTCAGGGCACCTACCACACACCCATCAACATGGGCACATTTGTGCAGGCTGCTATCGAGGGACTCGACGACGTGGTTGACTTCTCGCAGTACGACCACGACGGCGACGGATATGTCGACAACGTATACATCTACTATGCTGGCAACGGCTCAGCCGACTCAAAGGATGCCAACACCATATGGCCACACGCCTTCGACATGAGAAGCTGGTGTATCGACCTGAAGACCAACGACGGTGTGAAAATAGGAAGCTACACATGTAGCAACGAGGTGGACGGCACACGAAGTGGCAACCTAACCACGGGTATTGGCACCTTTGTGCACGAGTTTGGTCACTGTCTCGGTTTTGCCGACCACTACGACACCAACAACGCCGCAGCCAACTATACTCCTGGCGACTGGGACACCATGGCGAGTGGATCATACAACAACAACTCCAACACTCCGCCGCTCTACTCCGCGTACGAAAGATATGAAATGGGATGGATAACACCCGAGGACATCACCCACCGCACCGACGCCATAAACTCACTGCCTAATCTTGGCGACTCCAACAAGGCCTACAAGATTAGCGTGCCAGGCAAGGACAACGAGTATTTCCTGCTCGAAAACCGACAGCTTAAGGGATGGGACGCTTATCTGCCAGGCGAGGGCATGCTCGTATGGCATATCGACGACAACCGGAAGGTGTGGCAGAAAAACGAGGTGAACAATACTCCGACACACCAACACGTGGACATCGTGGAGGCCAACGGCAAACCATCGGGACACCAATACTTCCAAAACGGTGTGCCGTTCCCAGGAGCCAACAATGTGACGCAACATCAGTTTAAGTCGTGGGAAGACAAAGACCTGCTCACCATCGACAACATCACGATGGCCGACGGCATAGTGTCGTTTATCGTGGCAGGAGCCGATGCCGGCATCACTAAACCATCTATGACCATCAACGACATCAGCTACAATGGTTTCAACATTGCTTGGGACAAGGTGGAGAATGCCGACCGATATATCCTCGACATTAAGAAGATAGAGAAAGACAATTCAACAACAGAGGTCGACGGCTACACCGACTTGGAGATAAGCAGTCTGTCGCACACAGTCACCGGACTCGACGAAAGTGCCACATATAAGGTTAGCCTCAGCAGTTGCGCTGGCTCGTTCTACTCCGAAGCCGACACCAAGACTGTGGAGACTCCTGCCATGCCGTTCGCAGCCAAGCAAGTGGCAAACGTGAGAATTACCGACGCCACAAGCTCATCGCTCAGTGCCACATGGGACGAACTCGACGGAGCACAGGGCTACTTGGTGACTCTGGCAAGCCGCGCCTACGACGGCGACGAGCAGACTACCGCCTACGACTTTGCCGACCGCAAGGAAGGCATGCCCGCAGGATGGCAGACCAACAGCAGTAGCTTCATCAGTAGCGAAGGCTACTATGGCGAGGCAGCTCCGGCTTTGAGACTGTCGGCAGACGGCAACTATCTAATAGCCAACAACGGCGACGCTATTACAAAGAAGCTGAGTTTCTGGTACTACGTGGGCAAACCCGCCGAAGGCTCGACAATCAACGTGCAGACCATGCGCGACGGCGAATGGACAACCGAGAAGACCATCGACGCCTCGACACAAAAGAAGGAGGTGGCATCGATAGAGTTTGAACCAACAACAGCCGTAAAGATTCAATTCAAGCGCACCAATGCGTCGAACATGGTCATCGACGATGTAAGCCTTAGCGGCAACGGCATCAAGAACCACCCACTCGAACGCTACAACATGAAGAGTGTGGACAACGTAGCTACCTACACATTCGACCAGCTTGAAGCCTCGACCGATTACAGCCTCACGGTCTATGCCATCTGCAACGGCGAGAAGACGCATCCTTCTGCCGAAATAGTGGCTACCACCACCGACAACACTGCCGACTCCATCACAGCCATCGACAACAACACCACAGCCGACCATAAGATTTACGACCTCTCGGGCCGACAAATCAACGGCACTCCATCGCATGGCATATATATAAAGAATGTGAACGGCAAGAGAATAAAGGTGGCAAAATAGCTTTTATTGAATATATCGTGCATAATAATAAAAAGGAAGGAAGATAAAGTTAAATAAAATATTTTAAAATATTTTCCTTCCTTTATCACAATAAAAAATGCTACATTTGCATGTAAGTTTATAAAACCAGAAAAATACTTCAATAAAAAAATAACAATATGAAGAAAACACTACTCTCTATGGTTGCCATGATGGCAACATGTGGCGCTGCTATGGCGCAAAACGGTATTACAGAAATCACGAGCCCCGAGGGCTATGCATTTATGGTGACTGCAATGTCGCCCAACGGCAAATATATTGCCGGCTCAAACGCTGATACAGGCAGCGGATTCATGTACGACCGCGAGACCAAGAAGCTTGTGGAGTTTGACGTTGCCGACCTCAACACCGACGTAGATATCGACCTTCAGATTAAGTCAGTCGCCAACAACGGCTTGGCAGTAGGATGGAACGGTCCTGCCTCTACCTTCGATTTCGCAACAGGCAAGTGCACAGCCTATGGAGCCACCGACCAATACCTGTTCCTGGGCATTAGCCCTTCGGGCAACTACATCGTGGGTGCACGCTACGACGGCACCGACGAGGAGGGTACTCCCTGCATCTTCAACGATGGTAAACCAGTAGACCTGCCTCAGCCATCCGACAAGTTCCTCGGCTACACATCGGCTGGAGCATCTGCTCTCTCGGTTAGCGACGACGCTATGATTTCGGGCTATTTCGTAGACGATATGGCTACACGTCCAGCTACCGTTTGGTCGCTCAACAAGGACGGCAAGACATTCTCGACCTATCCAATATCACGCCGCTTCTTCGCTCCGTCAAGCGAGTCGACCATGCCCTACGCCACATTCACATGCGACCAGACAACAATGAGCCCTAACGGCAAGTGGCTCATCATTAACTTCGAGAAATACGTTGGCGATTATGAGTCGGTGATGGGCGTAGCACGCTACAACCTTGAGAACGACTCTGTAGAGTTCTTCGTTCCAAACGAGGAAGAAGACGAGCGTTTTGCTGAAGTAGGATGCGAGGCTTACGGTTCGGCTGTGGCTAACGACGGCACCATCATTGGTTTCTATGGTGGCGCATATGGTCCGCGTGTAGGCTTCATGTGGAAGAAGGGCGACAGCACCATCCAGACCCTCTCAACCGCTTTCCCTGGTGCAACAAGACTTGCTGCCTATGACGAGGGCAACTTCAACACTCCATCGAGCATCTCTGAGGACGGTCGCTACATCACTGGCTTTGCTTTTGCAGCACCTGCCGATGCCGACGAGGACGATCCAGATGCAGGCAACTACGTTTCATGGATTCTCGACACTCAGGATCCTAACGCCACAACTCCTACTTCTGTAGAGTCGGTTGCTAAGGACAACAACAAGTTGGCTAAGGTGAAGGCTCGCTATGCTGTCGATGGCACACGCCGCGACACAAAGTTCAAGGGCATCAACATCCTGCGCATGACCAACGGAAAGACTGTAAAGAGAATTGAGAAGTAATATAACTGTCTATTTTATACTAAGCCCAAGGCACCACGCCTTGGGCTTTTTTGTTGGAAACTACAATACAAAGACTGTCTCGTCACCGCAAATATTGCGCACCTTCAGGCGCAACGGCTTATCTTCCGAAATAATAGTGGCGTCCCAAAGGTCGCGGGGAATGGTGCACCTCGTCAATAAACACCGACATTTCTTATTCAGATGTAACACTTTTAATTTTTATTTTCAAGTAGAAAAGCCATATATAGCGGGATTATTAATGTTTGCGGAGCGGTACCCACATTCACATCTCCCAATTTGATAGCTTGCGACACATGATATTTTTCAGGATGTGCAAGGATAGTCTTGGTACTCTTAATGTTTCCATTACTCGCCTTCACCTCTACCAATGTACACTCACCATTATATCTTGTAACAAAATCTATCTCCAATCCCGAATCCTTACGAAAATAATAGAGTTTGCGATTCATCTTACCAAATATGTCTGCTACAAGATTTTCAAAGATAGCCCCCTTATAGCCAAATAGATTGCCATGCAGAATATCTGCAGCAGTACCAGGTTCAAGCATACTTATAAAAAGTCCAGTATCTGCCATATACACTTTAAATTGATCAGAAATGGCATTACCTTCAAGGGGAAGTTCCGTGGATAATAGGTTGTAGCAACGGCGGATAATACCAGCATCTTCTATCCATTGCAGGCTTCCTTGATAATCACGTCCTCTACCATTGGTGCGTACAGTAGCGTATGCGAATTTTTTATTTTCCTTACTCAACTGCCGTGGTATAGACTCGAAACATTCCCTAATACGTGATTTGTCTGCTTGTGGAGCATATTTCAACATATCTATTTTATATTCCTCGATAATGGCTTGTTGCATTCGCTGTACACTTTGCATATTATGGGTTTCTACAAACACGCTAACAGCTCTTGGCATTCCACCTACAATACAATATTGTAGCATCAACTGTCGCATTCTTTCGTGAATGGCTTCCTGTACTGGGGTCTTTTCTTCCAAACAACGATGCAGATAGTCAATAGTGATATCTTTAATGCCATTCACCCAAAGCCATTCTTCAAAATCCATTGGATACATATCAATTATTGTCTCATAACCTACAGGAATAGGCGCTTCTGACGAGGCTTTTGTATGATAACCACTTACTCCTAATAGAGACCCCGTACCTATGACATCATATCTACCATCTGTTTTGAAAAACTTCAAGGATGTACGAGCACGTGGACATTCCTGTATCTCGTCAAAAATTATACATGTCTTGCCAGATACAAAATTAGCATTGGGTATCAATGTAGATAGTGTCATACATAAAGTGTCTATGTCCAAACCACCATCAAACACAGACTTATACTCTGGATGTTGAAAAAAGTCAAGATATACTGTATACTCATAATTTTTGTGGGCAAAATCGAGTACCGAGAATGTCTTTCCACATTGGCGACATCCTTTAATGATGAGTGGCATTTTATGCTCATCACTCTTCCATTCCTTTAGGATTTTCTCTATTTTACGTTTAAACATTTGAATTACAATTATTTATACAAACAAACCTCGAAGCTACGCACGTTTTCCAAGGGACTTTTCTTGATAACACGCACGTTTTTCAAGGGACTTTTCGCTTAGTTCTGCCACTTTTTCAAGGGACTTTCGACTGCAAAGTTAGAATAAAATACTTAGAAAGCAATGATTAAGACGCAAAAAAAAATTACATAAGGACAAGCTTACATATTTTGCAGCAAAACACGCCAACTCATGCCGAAAATGTGATTAATCCATTGACAGAATCGGAAAAGTGTAGTTTTAGCCTACCATTTTCATAGGAAAAGTGTAGTTTTCGCTTGTGTATTTCATAGGAAAAGTGTATTTTTGCAATAGTTATATAACAAGAAAAGTGTAATTATGCTATACCGTAAAATAGAAAACGACATTGTAAGTCACTTACAATCAAGAACTGACAAGATTCTGGTTATTGATGGTGCACGTCAGATTGGAAAGTCGTATATAATTAGAGAAGTTGGAAAGAAACTTTTTTCTAACTATATCGAGATAAATATGGAGACAGACAAGTTGGGCGACCGTATTTTTGCTGATGCAAGAACCAAGGACGATTTCTATCTTGCGTTAAGTTCTGTTGCAGGCGACAGAATGGGAAGCAAGCAAGACACGCTTATCTTCATTGACGAAATACAGGCTTACGACCATCTCCTGACATTGTTGAAGTTTTTGCGCGAAGACGACAAGTTCACTTATATAGCCAGTAGCTCTCTTCTTGGCGTAACTCTTAAAATAACATCGTCAATTCCATTAGGCAGCATCATCATCAAACACATGTATCCTATGGATTTCGAAGAATTTCTTATTGCCAATGGTGTAGGACAGTTGGTATTGGACACTATGCACCGGAATTTTGCCGAACGCAAACAAATGCCGGATGCTATTCACAACAAATTGCTCGACCTATTCAAGAAATATCTACTTGTGGGAGGTTTGCCGGATGCTGTTAAAGAGTTTGTCAACACTAAAAACATCACTACCGTAAGGAACATACAGAACAACATACACCATTTGTATGGTGTGGACGCAGCAAGATATGAGAAGACGCATAACCGTTTGAAAATACAACGTATCTACAGTATGATTCCCTCAAACTTGGAGAACAAGAAGAAACGGGTGATTGCCAAAGACATAGAAGACAAGAAAGGCAAACGTATGAGCGATTATGTTGAGGAGTTTGACTATCTCATATCATCAGGCATTGCCTTGGAAGTGAAAGCTATAAGCAAGCCGAGTTTTCCATTAATAGAAAATAGTGGAAAAAATCTTCTTAAGCTGTACATGAACGACGTGGGCATTTTGACAGGCATTTTCTTTGGCACAAACATAAAGGCCATTATGGACGACATGGCAAGCATCAATCTTGGCTCTGTCTATGAGACGGTTGTGGCGCAGGAATTACGCGCACACGGATTCAACCTTTATTATTACGACAATAAGAAAACTGGCGAGGTGGACTATCTCATCGACGACATGGTCAATCTGTCTGTCCTTCCACTGGAGATAAAGTCGGGCAAAGATTATCAGGTGCATAGCGCATTGGATAAGTTCCTGCATATTAAGGAATATAACATTCACCAGGCTTTTGTATTGTCGAATGCCAAGAATGTGGAAGTTAAGGACGGAGTGACTTATCTACCTATTTACTACATTGCGTGCATTATGCCAGAAGGAAAAGTCATGCCAAAAATGTGATAAATGTAGTTAAAAGTCGTGCCAAAAATGTGATAAACACTATATAATCCTTTGATAATCAGTTTCTTTACAGAAATCCCTATAAACATGGAAAGTATGCTTTTCGCCTTGCATGAAGAGTTGGCTGGAGCATAAAAACTAAAGGAGGTTGAGCTGTTTCCGCTCAACCTCCTTTTATTATATATTAGGCAACACTGATTATATTGCCTCTTGTTCTAATCATTTTACAGCTGTGCCAACTCAACCACCTTGTCTACAGCAGCCGACAAGCCATCCTTGTTTTTGCCACCTGCCTGGGCAAAGTGAGGCTGACCACCGCCACCACCTTGGATAAGCTTGGCTGCCTCGCGAACCATCTGACCAGCGTTGAGTGAGTGTTCCTTAACAAGGTCGTCGCTCATTGCTACGTTAAGCATTGGTTTGTCGTTAGCTACAGTACCAATAACAGCAAGCAAATTCTCGGTTACAGCCTGACGAAGCTTGAACATCAAGTCCTTGGCAGCAGCCGGCTCCATAGGCAACACGGCAGTGATAACCTTAACACCGTTCACCTCGCGAGCCTTCTGTATAAGCTCTGCTTTGGTGCGCTCCACAGCCTGAGCCTGGAACTGCTCGATGTTCTTCTTCATTGCATCGTGCTCCTCGATATACTTACCGATGACAGCCTGCAGGTCCTTTGCGTTGTTGAACAATGCACGGATGGCCTTCATGCCGTCCTCTATGTTATATATCAGCTCCTCACACTCCTTGCCAGTCTTTGCCTCAATACGGCGGATGCCAGCGGCAACACTGCTCTCAGAGATAATCTTGAAGAATCCTATGCGACCTGTTGACTTTGCGTGAATACCACCACAGAACTCACAGCTCGGACCAAAGCGTACAACACGCACCTTGTCGCCATACTTCTCACCGAAGAGGGCAATAGCACCAAGCTTCTTAGCCTCCTCGAATGGAGTGTCGCGATGCTCGTCAAGCGGAAGATCTTGACGAATGAGGTCGTTGACAAGACGCTCTACCTTGCGGAGATCCTCGTCAGACACCTTAGTGAAATGAGAGAAGTCGAAACGCAATGTTGTTGGCGATACGAACGAACCCTTCTGCTCAACATGGTCGCCAAGCACCTGCTTCAAGGCATAGTCGAGCAAGTGGGTAGCAGTGTGGTTTGCTGCAGATGCCTCACGAGCATCAACATCAACACAAGCCATGAAGTCGGCCTCCGGATTCTTAGGCAGAGCCTTAACGATATGGATTGACTGACCATTCTCGCGCTTTGTGTCGGTGATGGTAACTGTCTCGTCCTCGCTTACGAGAACACCATTGTCGCCTACCTGACCACCCATCTCACCATAGAAAGGAGTGTTGTCGAGTACAAGCTCGAAATATGTGTTCTTCTTCTGTGTCACCTTGCGATAGCGCAGGATATGACACTCGTACTCAGTGTAGTCGTAGCCTACGAACTGCTGCTCGCCCTCACGGAGTATTACCCAGTCGCTATTCTCTACAGCCGCAGCATTGCGTGCACGGTCTTTCTGCTTCTGCATCTCGGCATTAAACTCAGCCTCGTCAACAGTAAAGCCATTCTCACGGCAGATAAGCTCTGTAAGGTCGAGCGGGAAACCGTAAGTATCGAACAAGCGGAATGCCTGAACACCGTCGAGCTGTGTCTTGTTCTGCTTCTTAAGCTCTTCCATTGCCGAAGAAAGGAGGTTGATACCCTTCTCAAGTGTGCGCAGGAATGAGTCTTCCTCTTCTTTGATAACGTGGAGGATAAGGTCGTGCTGAGCCTTGAGCTCTGGGAATGCCTCACCCATCTCACGGGTCAATACGGGGATAAGTTTATAGATGAATGCCTCCTTCTGTCCGAGGAATGTATAGGCATAGCGCACGGCACGACGCAGGATACGACGGATAACGTAGCCTGCCTTAGCGTTAGACGGCAGCTGACCGTCGGCGATAGAGAAGGCTACAGCACGCAAGTGGTCTGCACAAACGCGCATTGCCACGTCGGTCTCCTCGCTCACACCATACTTCAAGCCTGTAATGGCCTCCTCTTCCTTGATGATTGGCTGGAAGATGTCGGTGTCGTAGTTGGAGTGCTTGTCCTGCATGGCACGAACCAGACGCTCGAAGCCCATACCAGTATCAATCACGTGCATAGGTAGCGGAACGAGCGAGCCATTGGCCTTGCGCTCATACTGCATGAACACGATGTTCCAAATCTCGATAACCTGTGGGTCGTCCTTGTTTACGAGTTCACGTCCTGGAATCTTGGCCTTCTCCTCGGGAGTACGTGAGTCGAGATGAATCTCTGAGCAAGGACCACAAGGACCTGTGTCGCCCATTTCCCAGAAGTTGTCGTGCTTGTTGCCGTTGATGATATGGTCGGCAGGCACGTGCTTTGCCCAATATGATGCAGCCTCATCGTCGCGTGAGAGTCCTTCTTCCTTGCAGCCCTCGAACACTGTGACGTAGAGGTCGGCAGGATTAAGCTTAAGTACGTCTACGAGATATTCCCATGCATAGTCGATGGCTCCTTCCTTGAAATAGTCACCAAACGACCAGTTGCCGAGCATCTCGAACATGGTGTGGTGATATGTGTCGTGGCCTACCTCTTCGAGGTCGTTGTGCTTGCCGCTCACACGGAGGCACTTCTGAGTGTCGGCACGGCGGCGTGGTTCTGGCTCGCGTGTGCCGAGGATGATGTCTTTCCACTGGTTCATACCAGCATTTGTAAACATCAATGTTGGGTCATCCTTGATTACCATCGGAGCACTTGGCACGATGGTGTGTCCTTTCGACTCAAAAAACTTCTTAAACGAGTCGCGGATTTCATTAGCTGTCATCATATTTATATAAATATTGTGTATTTTGTTTTTAAATTCTTCCTAAAACGTTTGCAAAGGTACGCTGTTTTGGTTATTTTTGCAAATAAATTAAACATTAAATATATCATTGAATACCAACAAATATGTCATTGAATACCAACAAGAACGTTAAGCTCTACTATTCCATTAAGGAAGTCGCCGCCATGTTCGACGTGCGCGAGTCAACACTGCGTTACTGGGAGTCGGAGTTTCCATACCTCAAACCCAAGACAGTGGGGCAGAACGTGCGCCAATACACCGAGAAGGATATTGAGCAGATACGCGTAATTCACAACCTTGTGAAGGTGCGCGGATTCAAGATTGCGGCGGCACGCAAAATGCTCAACAAGAACCGAGCTGGAGTGGACAAGAACGCCGACATTCTCGCCACGCTCATAAGTGTGCGCGACGAGCTGAAGGAACTGAAAAAACATATGGACGGACTGGTGTGACTTTTTTCTACAAACTTTTAAAAGTAACTATGAAACTAAAACGTAATCTTCTAATTCTGCTTTCGGCACTCTTGTCGGCACAGATGTTCGCCGTAACGCCTATCGACGGTTTGCTGGAGCGCATCGACAAAGGAGCGTCGAAAAAGTTCGTAACAGAAACGGTGAGGTCGGACAGCGACTTCTTCGAAATATCGAGCAAGAACGGCAAACCGCTGATTCGGGGCAACAACTACGTGAGCATTGCATCGGGCATCAACTGGTATCTGAAATATCGTGCGGGAGTGCAACTCACGTGGAACTCCATGCACGCTCAATTACCCGACAAACTGCCTATTGCTGACAGCGTGGAAAGACATGCCACCAACATTCGCCACCGCTATTACCTCAACTACTGCACACTGTCCTACTCCATGGCGTTCTGGGACTGGAAACGCTGGGAACAGGAACTCGACTGGATGGCACTGCACGGCATCAACCTGTGTCTTGACATTGTGGGTACAGACGTGGTGTGGCGCAACGTGTTGCTGAAACTCGGCTACTCGAAAGACGAGGCAAACCAGTTTATAGCTGGACCTGCATTTCAGGCATGGTGGCTGATGAACAACATCGAGGGATGGGGCGGACCAAACTCCGACCACTGGTATCGACAGCGCGAACAACTACAAAAACAGATTCTAAAACGCATGAAGGAGCTGGGTATCAACGCCTGTCTGCCTGGATATTCAGGCATGTTGCCACACGATGCGAAACAAAGACTCGGACTCGACGTGGCTGACCCAGGACGTTGGAACGACTATAAGCGTCCGGCGTTCCTGCAACCTACCGACAAGCGATTTGCCGAGATTGCCGCCATATACTATAAGGAACAGCAACGACTCTACGGCAAAGCTGCCTACTTCAGCATGGACCCATTCCACGAGGGTGGCAACGTAGGCGATGTTGACTTGCGCGCGGCTGGCTCTGCCATAATGAACGCCATGAAGGCTGCCAATCCAGAAGCCGTGTGGGTGGTGCAGGCATGGGGAGCGTGTCCTTATCCCAACATGATAAAGCATCTGAAAAACGGCGACATGCTCGTGCTCGACCTCTACTCGGAAAACCGTCCGCAATGGGGCGACCCTGAGTCTACTTGGTATCGCAAGGAGGGATTCAACGGTCATAACTGGGCTTACTGCATGTTGCTGAACTTCGGTGGCAATGTGGGTATGTTCGGCAAGGTGCAACACGTGATCGACGAATACTACAAAGCGCGCCAAAGCCCGTTCGCATCAACCATGAAAGGCGTGGGACTGACGATGGAAGGCATCGAGAACAACCCCATCATGTATGAGCTGGTCATGGAGTTGCCGTGGCGCGAAACCAAATTCGACTGGAAAGAATGGCTCAACGGCTATGTGGAGGCACGCTATGGAAACACAGCCAACACCAAGGTGAGAGAGGCATGGATGCTGCTTGCAAAATCAGTTTATGGTGCCGGACCAAAGGTAACGGAGCAGGGTTGCCACGAGTCGGTGCTTTGCGCACGTCCTGCACTCGACGTCTACCAAGTGTCCACATGGTCGGAAATGGAGGAATTCTATAATCCCGACGACGTAATCAACGCCGCACGGCTCATGGTGGAGGCATCACACGAAGTAAAAGCCAACGCCAACTTCTGCTACGACCTTGTCGACATAACACGCCAGGCAATAGCCGAACAGGCACGCTATGTCTACAACGAAGTGGTGGCTGCCTACAAGGCAAAGGACCGACTGATGTTCAGCCACGCCACAAAGCGTTTTCTCGACATTCTACTACAGCAAGACCAACTGCTCTCGTCAATGCCCGACTTCATGGTTGGACGTTGGTTGCGCGACGCACGCAACTTGGGACTAAACGACCAGGAGCGCGACCACTACGAATGGAATGCTCGTGTGCAGATAACGACATGGGGCAACCGCAATGCCGCTGAGCGTGGCGGACTACGCGAATATGCCCATAAGGAGTGGAACGGTGTGCTTGCCGACTTCTACTATCCACGCTGGAAGGCTTACTTCGAAGCTCTCGAAGCTACACTCGACGGCAAGCCTATGCGCAACATCGACTTCTACGACATGGACGAGAAATGGACACTACGCCACAACGCCTACCCCTACGAGCCACAAGGCGACCCGCTGCGGTATGCACAGAAAGCGTTTGAAAGTGTTTTCGGAAAATAAATATGCGAGAAATAAAAAAGCCATCGGATTTTTCACTTTTCACTTTTAACTTTTCACTTTAAAACCTCTTTCCGAAGAGTATATGAAAGAAAGTGGTGATAAGAATCTTGGTGTCGGTCCACATACTCTGGTGCTTCAGGTAGTAGAGGTCGTAGTCGAGTCGAAGCAACATCTTTTCCATAGTGTCGGTATAGCCGTTGTGCAGAGTGGCATAGGAAGTCACTCCGGGGCGTATGGCATACAATTCGGCATAGCGCGGATTGTGCTTCATAATCTGGTCGATATAGAATTTGCGTTCAGGACGGTAGCCAATGAAAGCCATGTCGCCCTTGAGCACGTTCCACAACTGTGGCAGTTCGTCGAGATGATGTGCACGCATCCATTTGCCAGTCTTAGTGAGTCGCGGGTCGCTCAAGGCTCCATCGAGCAGCAACTGCGGACCATCCTTCTCGGCATCGATGCGCATACTACGGAACTTGTAGATATAGAAAGGCTTGCCATGCAGACCTATGCGCTCCTGACGGTATATAACGGGCATTCCGTCCTCACAGCGTATTGCCACATAACATATGGCAAACAGTGGGGCAAATACCACAAGGGCTATCGCGGAGAATACGAAATCTATAAGTCTCTTCATCTGTTTCAAGAAAAATAAGGGTTGGCAAGCCCCATGAGTTTTATTGTTTCTAAATTATATTTTTTATACGTTCATATATTATAACGCAAAATGGGAGCTTTAATTGCATAAAGCTCCCATTTTTATTTAAAAAATCCTAAGCCTTCAATTTATGCTATGTAGCAAATTGACTTAGAACATCTTCTCGGGATAAATGCCATCGTCGGCAAGTTTCTGGAACTTAGCCACTACCTCAGGGCGATCCTCAGGATATGTCACACCAAACCACTTAGAGGTGGTATCAAGCACCTCGCATGTAGCAGTGCCGTCGTGGATGAGCTTGTCGACCATGAGCGGAATGAAGAACTCGCTCTTGAGGTTTGACATGTTCTTTGGGTCAGAAAGGAACTCGCGGAAGTAGTCGTTGCTGTGCTTGAAGTAGTCGGGAGTGAAGCCCCAGAAGTTCATAGACACTGGAGTTGTGTCGGGAATAGCCACCCATGTCTCGCCGTCGTCCTCAAGATACTTCACAACACCGTCGAAACGCTGAATCTTTGTGCGCTCCACAACTGATGTGAGGTGATGGTTCTCATCGTTCTCGCATACGCCACGGCTCACAGTGCCACTCTCAGAGAGTGTGTTGCCTACGCGGAAGCCCACCATTGCATACTTGCCAGTAGAACCCTCGGGAAGCTCCGAGAGCCACTTGCCCATAACGCGGAAAGCGTCGCGGTCGTAGAAGTCGTCGCAGTTGAGCACAGCGAACGGCTCATTGATAACGCTCTCACCCATCATAAGGGCATGGTTGGTGCCCCATGGCTTTGTGCGCTCCTCTGGGCACTTGAAGCCTTCGGGCAGAGCGTCGAGGCTCTGGAATACGAGTTCACATGGGATATGACCTTCATATTTAGAAAGCACGATGCGACGGAAGTCGTCCTCAAAATCCTTGCGGATTACGAATACGAGCTTGCCGAAACCAGCGTTGATAGCATCGTAGATAGAATAGTCCATGATTGTCTCGCCGTGGGGGCCGAGTTCATCGAGCTGCTTCAGACCACCGTAGCGGCTGCCCATACCTGCAGCGAGGAGAAAGAGAGTTGGTTTCATAATCTTTTGTTATTATGTGTTAGTTTTGAGAAATTCTCTACTTTATTATTAGAGGTTTATCTATATCAATCACAAAAGTAACAAAATGCAATGGAATAAAAAAAGTTTTACGCTGTTTTTTTTCGTTTTATTGTCTTATAACAAGAAAGAGAGGGCGAACAAACCCTAAAAACATTACGCTTTTAGGCTCATTCTGCCCTCTCTTTATGAACTGAAATGATATTTATGGCATATGGATTATTGCTAAACGGTCAACTCGTCAACTTAGAACTTGATATCAAGACCCACGCCAAACACGTTGTTGTTGCGTGTGTAGTCGGAGCCATAGTTTATCTTTGTTGTTCCGAGACTCACCTCCTCATTGGTCTTCTTGTGCTCGTAGAAAGTGTGGAAGTAAGCCACATTGAGGTCCATCTTCTTCGAGAGATGCACCACTCCACCTATAGCCACTGAATTAGAGCTTACCACGAACGACTTGTCGTCCATGTACTCGTCGGACAAGCCATAGTTGGTGTTCTGCCATCCGGTGCTGACGGTGAAAGTTTTGTTGATGTCATACTCGGCTCCAGCGCTCCACTCTACAGTGCCGCGGTCGAGCGTCTTGTTGCGATTGTTGTATGATGTGGCGTTCTTGTCGTCAAACCAATGGAAACCCACGTTCACTCGCAGAGCATCGACAGGCTTGAAACCTACGCCCACGGTGAGCAGCGACGGAATGTCGTTTGCAATCTTCTTGCCGTCCTCGTATTCGCCAATAGCATCGTCGAGCTTAGAGTCGAACTGCTGCTTGAGTCCCATCATAGTTGCAGTCACTGTAGGGTCGCCCAATACAGCTGCCGTCTTCTGCTGAGCAGCTATAGTAGCAGCCTCCTCCGACATACCAGCTCCCATGAGCTGCTGCTTCAGGATGCCGTTCATCTTGGTGGCAAGATTGTCGGCAAGGTTGCCTATCGACGGCACATGGTTCACCGACTTGTTCTTCAAGCGCATACGTGTCTTGAACTCATACTTGGCTGAGAAGTTCCATCGATCGGTCTTGAAGTCAACACCAACAATCGGAGTGAATCCGAGGCCGCTCTGGTCGCAGCTCAGTTCAATGTCGGCAGCGTCGGAACGCATAGGGTTGAGCACAGAGTAAAGCGGTGTTGCGCCAACCTTGATGTCACGCACATAGCCATAATAGTTGCACAGAGCATATACGCCACGCACTCCAGCAAAGGCACTGAAGTTGTCGCTCACCTTATAGGCTGCACCAAGCGACACGCCATAATAGTACTGGCGACCGTGCATATAGCTGTCGTAGCTATACTTTCCTTGGCTTCCGAAAGCCTTATCCGAGGTAAACATCTGTGCACCAAGAGCCTTGTCGACTGCTCCGGCAAGTCCGCAAGCAGCCATAGCTGTCTCGCTGACGATCTTCTCGAACGAGCCGAGACCATTGTCGAACGTACACTTGCCACCGCCACCTGTCAGCGCGATGTTGGCCTGCATCGACCAGCGACCCTTGTTGTAGACATATTGCAACGAGGGGATTACTGGAGCAAAAGCCTTGCCTTTGAAATCACGGGGAGTAATGGGATTGTTCACATTGTTGGTGAACAAATAATAGTCATTGTTGATAGTACGGGTCTGGTAAGCCGTCTGAATATTGAGCGACAGATAACGTCCCTCGCCCATGAATACCACACCTGCTGGGTTGAAATACACACCATCAATACCTATAGAAGCCTCACGGCTCATCATACGGTTGAATGCTACATTCTGATTGGTGTTTGTAAGAAGTCCTCCTGCAAACGAAACGCTGCTTGATGCAATCGCTGCTGTCAAGCAAGCCACTTTAAACTTATTCATCTTAATTACCTTTAAAATATTGGTTGCAAAGGTAAATAAATTGTTCTGTTTTTCCACTGTATTATAAAGTCTTTTAAGCTCTATTAACAATAAAACGAGCTTTTAGAGTAAAACACGGTCGAAAAGGCTATAATTTAGATTGTTTTTCCGTAAATTTGCACTATGGAAAAACAGATAGAAAATAAAACAAACAATAATACTTCATCCCCAATCAACGACCGCAACAACACTGCCGTGAATAGTTGCGATAATGTCGTGAAAGGACGTTTTGCACCGTCGCCAACTGGGCGCATGCATCTGGGCAACGTGTTCAGCGCACTACTATCGTGGCTGTCGGCAAAACAAAAGGGAGGCTCATGGCTGTTGCGCATCGAAGACATCGACCCGCAACGCTCGCGTCAGGAATACGCCGACTTGATAATGGACGATCTCGACTGGCTGGGACTCAACTGGGACGAGGGGCCGTTCTATCAAAGCCAACGTGGCGACATATACGAACACTATCTGGAAAGCCTCAATTCGCGCTCGCTCACCTATCCATGCTACTGCACGCGAGCCGACATACTCGCCACACAGGCACCTCACGAGAGCGACGGACGTGTGGTATATAAAGGCACATGCCGCAACCTCGCCCCTTCGCTCCACAACGGTCCGGCTGCGATACGCATGAAGGTGCCACTGGAAGGCGAGGACACCGTGAGTTTCACCGACGGTCACTACGGCACGCAAACGGTGAGTCTCGCCACTCAATGCGGCGACTTCATCGTCAGACGCAAAGACGGAGCATGGGCTTATCAACTCGCAGTGGTTGTAGACGACGCACTGATGGGCATCAACGAGGTGGTGAGAGGTCGCGACCTGCTGCTTTCGTCGCCTCAACAGATTTATCTTGCCCGACAATTGGGATTCGCCCCACCCCACTTCATTCATCTGCCACTACTGTGCAACACCGCCGGACAACGACTCTCGAAACGCGACCAAAGTCTGAGCCTGGAATTTCTGCGACAGCAATACTCACCACATCAGATTATAGGAATGCTTGCCTACACAGCCCACATCACGCCCACACCCGATGCCATTGCCCCATGCGACCTAATTGAACAGTTCGCATGGGATGTCGTCGGCACTAACGACATCGTGTTAGAGCACGCATAGCGTTGAGCACCGCCAACACCGTGACGCCCACATCGGCAAACACTGCCATCCACATATTGCCAAGACCAACAGCTGCAAGCAACAGCACAGCCACCTTCACACTAATGGCAAACACCACATTTTGGCGCGCTATACGTATGGTGCGGCGCGCTATTCTAACGACAGTGGCTATCTTCGACGGATGGTCGTCCATGAGCACCACGTCGGCAGCCTCGATAGCAGCGTCGCTGCCAAGTCCACCCATGGCTATGCCCACATCGGCTCGCTTAAGCACCGGGGCATCATTTATACCGTCGCCAACAAAAGCAAGACTCTTTCCTTCGGTAGTTTCCTTTATCAACCGTTCCACATGTGCCACCTTGTCGGCAGGAAGGAGTTCGGCATGGTATTCATCCAAGCCTAAACGCTCTGCCACATCCTTGCCAACGGCTTCACGGTCGCCTGTGAGCATAACCGTTTTCTCCACACCAAGACGTTTCAACGAGGCTATAGCCTCAGCACTATCCTCCTTAATCTTGTCGTTGATAACAATGTGTCCGGCATACTTACCATCGACAGCCACATGAATGATAGTGCCTGCTAGATGACAATTGTGAGCTTCCAAACCTATGTCTTCCATCATCTTGCTGTTGCCCACATATACTGTGCGACCAGATACCTTGGCACGTATACCACGACCAGCAATCTCCTCCACATCTTCTATCTTGCAACCATCTGTTGCCTCCGAAGGGAAGGCATCACGCAGGGCAGCTCCTATGGGGTGAGTGGTGAAGTGCTCCACATGGGCTGCAAGATGCAGCAACTCATGCTCGTCGAAACTACTCGGATGCACTGCCTCAACAGCAAACTCACCATGGGTAAGTGTGCCTGTCTTGTCGAACACTACAGTTCCAAGGCTTGCTAATGTGTCCATATACCCACTACCCTTGATGAGTATGCCTCGACGCGATGCTGCCCCAATACCTCCGAAGAACGACAGCGGTACACTTATGACCAAGGCGCATGGACAAGACACTACGAGGAATATCAATGCTCTATACAACCATGTGGAGAAAGCCAACGCAAACCCATCAGCCGAGAATAAAGGTGGAACGAAAGCCAACGCCAAAGCAGCAAACACAACTATCGGGGTATAGACACGCGCAAAACGTGTGATGAACGACTCGCTGCGCGATTTGTGCTCGTCGGCACTCTCCACGAGTCGGATTATCTTGGACACTGTGCTCTCGCCGAATGTCTTCGTTGTCTTCACGCGTATCACTCCCGTAAGATTGATGCAACCAGACACTACCTCGTCTTTCTCCTCTACTTCTCGCGGACAACTCTCGCCTGTCAAGGCTATTGTGTTGAGCGACGTAGCACCTTCTATAATAATGCCGTCGAGAGGTATTTTCTCGCCCGGACGCACTACGATTGTCTCGCCTACCTTTACATCCTCTGGTTCTACTGACTCAACCTTTCCATCACGCTCCACATTTGCCACATCCGGACGTATGTCCATCAGATGCGAAATGCTCTCACGGCTTCTGTCCTCGGCATAACCCTCGAAGAGTTCGCCCACTTGAAAGAAGAGCATAACAAAGACTGCCTCGGCAAACTGTGTCTCGGCTCCAGGCAAAAAACCTATGCACAAGGCTCCTATCGTAGCCACCGACATGAGGAAGTCCTCATTGAACACATCGCCCTTGGCTATTCCCTCCAATGCCTCGCCAAGTGTGTCGTGGCCTATAAGTAGATAAGGTACAAGATAGACAAGAAGCAACTGCCAAGTGGCAATACTCGTGTTGTGCTCGACAACCACGGCAACCGCAAGCAGAACTATAGTAGTGATAATAAGCAAGAGTTTCGATTTCAATCCCCCTTCATCATGCTCGTGATGATGATGGTGGGCATGATGCTCGTGGTGGTGATGGGCATGAAGCTCATTGTGTTGATGATGTCCATGTGTTTGGCAACAATTACATTTTCCCATAACAATATATATATTTAGTCGTTTTGTTTATATTTTACAAATGCAAAATTACTCCAAAACGAATGCAACCGGGTTGCAAACAACAAAAAGAGGGTGTGTCAAAATAGGAGTTAGAGGAAGTTTGGGCTTCGCCCGAAGTTAACGGAAGTTAGCGGACATATGTAT
>CAKPZC010000023.1 GCA_934203355.1 uncultured Prevotella sp.
GCAAGAACTTCCATCCATCGTAGATGGATTAACTTCTTCTTAACTTCCTCTAACTCCTATTTTGACACACCCTCCTCTCTGCCATTTTAACGCAAGCAGCGAGCACTCGGAGATATTCATTTCTGTTTTTTATTCCAACTGGCTTATAATTCGGAAATTTTATTTAAATTTGCATAGTAATTAAAAAACAACACTCACATTAAAAACAACACTCACAGAACATATATGATTACAGTTGATGGACTGACCGTCGAGTTTGGCGGCACCACCCTATTCAAAGACATATCTTTTCAGATAAACGAGAAGGACCGCATAGCACTCATGGGCAAAAATGGAGCCGGCAAGAGCACGCTACTCAAGATAATAGCCGGAGTGCGCAAGCCGACACGTGGCTCGGTTTCGGCGCCTAAGGATTGCGTCGTTGCCTACCTGCCACAGCACCTTATGACAGAAGACGGACGCACCGTGTTCGACGAAACATGCCAGGCTTTCGCCCATCTGCACGAGATTCAGGCTGAAATCGACCGCATCAACAACGAGCTTACAACTCGTACCGACTACGAAAGCGACGAATACATGCAACTCATAGAAAAGGTGTCTTCGCTCTCGGAGAAGTTCTATGCCATCGACATGACACACTTCGAGGAGGACGTGGAGAAAACCTTGCTGGGACTCGGCTTCGAGCGCAAGGACTTCGACCGACCCACAAGCGAATTCTCGGGTGGATGGCGCATGCGTATAGAGCTTGCTAAACTGCTGCTCAAGTCGCCCGACGTGCTGCTGCTCGACGAGCCTACCAACCATCTCGACATCGAGTCGATAGGATGGCTCGAGGACTTTATCATCAACAGCTCCAAAGCCGTGGTCGTAATCAGCCACGACCGCAAGTTTGTCGACAACATAACAACTCGTACCATCGAAGTCACAATGGGGCGCATCTACGACTACAAGACCACATACAGCCAATACCTCGAACTGCGCAAGGAACGACGCGAACAGCAAATGAAGAAATACGAGGAACAGCAGAAAATGATTGCCGAAACCAAGGACTTCATCGAACGATTCAAGGGCACCTACTCCAAAACATTCCAAGTGCAGAGCCGCGTGAAAATGCTCGAAAAACTCGAACTGATAGAGGTGGACGAGGAGGACACAAGCCACCTAAGACTAAAGTTCCCGCCAAGCCCACGAAGCGGAGCCTACCCCGTGCAGATGAGCGACGTGGCAATGGCTTTCGACGACAAGCAGATTTTCAGCGGAGTGAACCTGACCGTGGAGCGAGGCGACAAGATTGCCTTCGTGGGAAGAAACGGCGAAGGAAAGTCGACACTCGTCAAGTGCATCATGGGACAACTGCAAAACCAAGGCAAACTGGAAATTGGACACAACGTGCAGATAGGATATTTCGCGCAAAACCAAGCCTCGTTGCTCGATGGCGAACTCACCGTGTTTCAGACCATCGACGATGTGGCGAAAGGCGAAATACGCAATAAAATACGCGACCTCTTAGGAGCATTCATGTTCGGAGGCGAAGAGTCAACTAAGAAGGTCAAGGTGCTCTCGGGCGGCGAACGAACACGACTTGCAATACTCAAACTGCTACTGGAGCCAGTCAACCTGCTCATACTCGACGAGCCTACCAACCACCTCGACCTAAAGACCAAGGACGTGCTGAAACAAGCCCTACAGGACTTCGACGGCACACTCATAGTGGTGAGCCACGACCGCGACTTCCTCGACGGACTTGTAAGCAAAGTCTATGAGTTTGGTCACGGCCGCGTGCGCGAACATCTATGCGGCATCTACGAGTTCCTCGAATCCAAAAAGATGGAGAGCCTGCAGGAACTCGAAAAAAAATAGACAAAACACCAATATTATGAAAGCATACACATACATAGAGAAGGGCAAATTTGCCCTGATAGACAAAGAGAAACCCACACTACAGGCTTCCACCGACGCCATAGTGCGAGTGACGCTTGGCAGCATATGCACGAGCGACCTGCATATTAAGCATGGTAGCGTGCCGAGAGCTGTGCCCGGAATAACCGTGGGCCACGAAATGGTGGGCGTGGTGGAACAGATAGGAGCCGACGTGAAGGGCGTGAAACCAGGCGACCGCGTCACGGTGAACGTGGAGACCTTCTGCGGCGAATGCTTCTACTGCAAACATGGGTATGTGAATAATTGCACATCGCCACATGGCGGATGGGCTCTCGGATGCCGAATAGACGGAGGACAGACCGAATATGTGCGCGTGCCACTCGCCACACAAGGATTAAACCGCATTCCCGACAGCGTTTCCGACGAGCAGGCTCTATTCGTGGGCGATGTGCTCGCCACAGGATTCTGGGCAGCACGCATAAGCGAAATCACAAACGAGGACACGGTACTAATCATTGGCGCCGGAC
This sequence comes from uncultured Prevotella sp., assembly GCA_934203355.1. Classification (GTDB taxonomy): domain Bacteria; phylum Bacteroidota; class Bacteroidia; order Bacteroidales; family Bacteroidaceae; genus Prevotella. The sequence continues at coordinate 2,409 of CAKPZC010000023.1, forward strand.
CCACCGGAATCTGCACCCTGCTATGCGTAATGCTGAAACACCCAAAGCGCATAATCATGTGCGAAAAGTCGGAGGAACGTCGCAATTTCGTCAAGAAACACTATCCCGAGGTGATGCTCACATCGCCCGACGAATGTCTCGACTTCGTCATGAGCAACAGTCAGCACGGAGGAGCCGACCGCGTGATTGAGGTGGCTGGAGCTAAGGACACATTCCAGACGGCATGGCAATGCGCCCGACCCAACGCCATTGTCACAGTCGTTGCGCTCTACGACGAGCCACAGCTGCTACCCCTGCCCGACATGTATGGCAAAAACCTGACATTCAAGACTGGAGGTGTGGACGGATGCGACTGCGAGGAGATATTGCGACTTATCGAGCAAGGAAAAATTGACACCACTCCACTCATCACCCACCGAATGCCACTAAGCCAAATAGAGAAGGCATATAGGATATTTGAGAACAAAGAAGACGGAGTGATAAAAATTGCCATCTACAATGAATAAGATAACAATGCTCGGCACGGGCAACGCCACAGTTTCCCATATTTACAACACTTGTTTTGTGATCTCCACATCCACAACCCATCTGCTTGTCGACGCAGGCGGAGGCAACGGCATTCTCACACAGTTGCGCAAGGTGGACATGCCCATTTCCGACGTTCATCACCTGTTTGTCACCCACGCTCATACCGACCATATATTAGGAGTGGTGTGGATTATACGCATGGTGGCACAATGCAAGGACTATAACGACCAACTGCATGTATATGGCAACGACAAGGTGATGAAGGTCATACACACTATCATCGACATGATTCTTGCCAAGAAACAACTCGACAAGGTGGAAGAACGCGTGGTGTTCCATGAACTAACCGACGGAGAGAGCTTTGAGGTGGGCGACATGAAACTCACTTGCTTCGACATTCATTCCACAAAAGAAAAACAGTATGGTTTCCGTGCCATATTGCCCGGCAATACTGTCGTAGCATGTCTTGGCGACGAACCATACAATCCCGTCAACCGCCCTTTAATAGAGCATGCCGACTGGATGATGTGCGAGGCTTTCTGCCTGTATGCCGACCGCGACATCTTCAAACCCTACGAGAAGAGCCACAGCACGGCACTCGACGCAGGCAGACTTGCTGCCGAGCTCGACGTAAAAAACCTCATTCTGTATCACACGGAAGAGAAAACTCTTGCCACACGCAAGAACAGTTATGCTAAAGAGGCAGCCGAAGGGTTTAAGGGCAGAATTGTAGTGCCTGATGACTTGGAAGAAATCATACTGAAAGCATGAGAGTTAACGAGTTGACAAGAGATGAGTTGACAAGTTGACGAGCTGCTACCAATGTGTATTTAAGTTGTTTGATGAGTTTTGATGAGTTTTGATAAGTTTTGATGAGTTTTTATAGCTACAAAGCAAACAGCTCGTCAACTAGTCAACTCGTCAACTTGTCTACTTATCATAAAAATAAAAAACTATGGAAATTGGTGACAAAATTCCCGAGATTCTTGGCATCGACCAAGACGGACGCGAAATTAAGGCAAGCGACTATCGCGGTCGCAAAATTGTGATTTACAGTTATCCAAAGGCTAACACCAGCGGATGCACAGCCGAGGCTTGCTCGCTACAGGCTCATAAAGAGGAACTGGCGGCAGCAGGTTACGAGATTATAGGCGTAAGCAAGGACAAGCAGGCTCTACAGAAGAAGTTTGCCGAAGCCAAGGGGCTGGAGTTTCCTCTTATTGCCGATACCGAAACCACCCTGTTGCAGGCACTCGGATGTTGGGGCGAAAAGGTGGCTTGTGGCAGAAAAACCATCGGCATTCTGCGCACAACTTATCTCGTCAACGAGGAAGGCATTATAGAAAGAATTTTTACTCCAAAAGAAATCAAAACCAAGATTCATGCGGAGCAAATTCTCAATGCAATTAAAGCAAAATAATCAACCACATAACTAATAATTATGACAATTACTCTCATTATTCTCGCCCTTTCGGCTGTGTTCTTCGCCATGGGCAAAGTTCGCTCCGACCTCGTTGCGCTATGCGCCCTTGTCGCCCTACTGCTCACCGGAATACTCACACCGCAAGAAGCCCTGTCGGGATTCTCCAACTCGGTGGTGATAATGATGGTGGGATTATTTGTCGTAGGCGGGGCTATCGTACAGACCGGACTCGCCAAGAAAGCATCGGGCAAACTGATGACATTGGCTGGCGACAGCGAACTGGGACTGTTCCTGCTGCTTATGGTGGTGACTGCCGTCATTGGAGCCTTTGTGAGCAATACAGGAACTGTAGCCCTAATGATGCCCATCGTGGTAAGCTTGGCGCAAAAAGCAAAGATGCGCGCCAGCCGACTGCTTATGCCTCTCGCCTTTGCAAGCAGCATGGGAGGAATGCTCACACTCATAGGTACACCGCCCAACCTTGTTATACAGGAGGCTTTGACAGAGAATGGCTTTGAGCCTTTGAAGTTCTTCAGTTTCCTGCCCGTCGGAATCGTATGTATCTTAGTCGGCATCATCGTGCTGCTACCACTCAGCAAGCGCTTCCTTAATGGCAACAAACAAGGACACGACGGCGAACAAGGCAGCAAGCGGGCTAAATCGCTCGACGACCTGATGGAGGAATACAACCTGAAGGAAAATCTGTCGGTATTTACCGTGGGCAAACAGTCGATTGCCAACGAAAAGACACTTGCTGAACTGGACATTCACCATCGCTACAGCCTGACCGTGCTTGAGGTGAGGCGCATCAAGCAACCACGATCGCCGCTGATGAAAGAAGTGGAACAGCGACTTGCCGGACCCGACACAAAACTCACAGAAGGCGACATCGTCTACGTGAGTGGCGACCCTGAGCAGGCCACGAAGTTTGCTGCCGACATGCAACTCGACAAAACCAGCGAAGAACTGGCTTTCTACGACATCGGTATCGCCGAAGTGGTGTTGATGCACAACTCGCGCCTGTGTGGCAAAACTCTCAAGGAAACTGGATTGCGCCGACTCTACAACGTCAACGCGCTTGGAGTGCGGCGTGGCGACAGCTACATCACAGAAGGTATTGCCGACATGAAATTCCGCCAGGGCGACATTATTCTCATCCAAGGAAAATGGAAGAATATTTCGCGCATAGCCGATGTGGCAGACGGAATATTGGTAATGGGACAGCCTTTGGAGGAGGCTTCACGAGTGACACTCGACTACAAAGCTCCACTCGCAGCAGCCATAATGCTACTTATGATTCTGACAATGGTGTTCGACTTCATTCCCGTAGCTCCAGTAACGGCTGTAATGGTGGCAGGCTTGCTAATGGTCATTACTGGATGCATCCGCTCGGTGGAGGCTGCCTACAAGACTATCAACTGGGAAAGCATAGTGCTTATAGCTGCCATGCTGCCCATGTCGGTGGCATTGGAAAAAACCGGAGCGTCGGCGATGGTTGCAAGCCTGTTGGCCGACAACTTGGGACAGGCAAGTCCCTATGCCTTGCTTGCAGGAGTCTACTTCACAACGTCGCTTCTCACCATGTTCATCAGCAACACGGCTACAGCAGTTCTTATGTCGCCTATTGCCTTCACCTCGGCTGCGGCTATCGGCGTAAGCCCCTACCCCATGCTCTTCGCTGTGACACTTGGAGCGAGCATGTGCTTCGCCTCGCCATTCTCGACACCACCCAACGCGCTCGTGATGCAGGCAGGAGGCTACTCGTTCATGGACTACATTAAAGTGGGACTACCACTACAAATCATCATGGGCCTGGTGATGATTTTCGTGCTGCCACTTATCTTCCCATTCTAATAAAAACAGCTTATAATCCAGTTCTAATAAAAAAAGTGCCAACATAATGTATAAAATAATTATACACCATGTTGGCACTTATTGTATTCTTACCTCAATTCTTACTTAACAGCCTCGATAAGCTCCTCGACGTTAACCAACGATTGCTCACCAGTAGCCATATTCTTGAGTGTGAACTTGCCCTGCTCAATCTCCGACTCTCCGGCAATTGCCACAAAGGGCACATTCTTTGAGTTGGCATAAGCCATCTGCTTCTTCATCTTTACGCTATCGGGGAAAATCTCGGTACGTATTCCAGCCTCACGACACTTGCGCAAGGCTGGCAAACAATAAGCAGTCTCCTTGTCGCCAAAATTCACAAATAGCAACTGAGTTCCGTTGACAGCCTCCTTGGGATAAAGGTCGAGCCCATTGAGAACATCATAGATACGGTCGGCTCCAAACGAGATGCCCACTCCGCTCAAACCAGGAAGACCGAAGATTCCTGTGAGGTTGTCGTATCTGCCGCCGCCCGTGATAGAACCGATGGCATAGTCGAGAGCCTTCACCTCGAAGATTGCACCCGTGTAGTAATTAAGACCGCGAGCGAGAGTGAGGTCAAGCTCTATGACGTTGTTCAGTCCGCAAGTCTTGAGTGTGTCGAGTATAAAGCGAGTTTCCTCAACACCCTTGAGTCCTGTCTCCGAAGTGGCAAGCACGTCGGCAATAGTGGCGAGCTTGTCGTCATTAGAACCCGAAAGTGCTATAATGGGCTGAAGTTTCTGGATAGCCTCGTCAGAGATTCCGTCCTTGCGAAGTTCCTCGTTCACGTTGTCGATACCTATCTTGTCGAGCTTGTCGATAGCTACTGTGATGTCGACAATCTTATCAGCCTCGCCAATCACTTCGGCAATACCGGTGAGAATCTTACGGTTGTTTATCTTAATAGCTACTCTCACGCCAAAACGCGTGAAAACCGTATCGACAATCTGCATCAACTCCACCTCGTTGAGAAGTGAGTCGGAACCTACGACATCGGCATCGCATTGGTAAAACTCGCGATAACGTCCCTTTTGTGGACGGTCGGCACGCCACACGGGCTGAATCTGATAGCGCTTAAACGGCAACTGAATCTCCTCGCGATGCTGCACCACATAGCGTGCAAACGGCACGGTAAGGTCGTAGCGCAGGCCCTTCTCGCATAGCTTAGTAGCAAGATGCAGAGAATTTCGCTGCAAGAGCTCCTCGTCGCCGATTTTTGAGATATAATCGCCCGAGTTGAGCACCTTGAAGAGCAGCTTGTCACCTTCTTCGCCATACTTACCCATGAGCGTCTGCAGGGTCTCCATAGCAGGAGTCTCTATCTGCTGGAAGCCATAGAGAGCGTAGACGCTACGTATTGTGTCAAAGATATAATTGCGCTTAGCCATCTCGATTGGCGAGAAGTCGCGTGTTCCTTTTGGTATGCTTGGTTTTGCCATCTATAATTATTTTCTAACAATGGTCTGGGCACGGTCCGGACCGATTGAGATTATGCGGATTGGAGTCTCGAGATATTCCTCAAGGAAGGCGACATATTCGCAGAACTCCTGTGGGAATTGATCCTCCGACGTGAACTTGGTCATGTCGACATTCCATCCCTTGAACTCCTTGTAGATAGGCTCTACGCCCTCAAGCTCGTAGGGCAGGTCGGTGGTCTGCTCGCCATTGGGCAACTTGTAGGCCACACATGCCTTGATGGTTGGGAAGCTGTCGAGCACGTCGCTCTTCATCATAATAAGCTCTGTAACACCATTAATCATTACAGAATACTTGAGCTGCACAAGGTCGCACCAGCCGCAACGACGCTCACGTCCAGTCACAGCACCATACTCATGGCCGAGGTCGCGAATCTTCTTGCCTACCTCGTCGAAAAGTTCTGTTGGGAACGGACCTGCTCCAACGCGTGTGCAGTAGGCCTTCATTATGCCGTAGACGTTGCCAATACGGTTAGGACCGATACCAAGACCTATGCAGGCTCCGGCACAAATCGTGTTGGAAGAAGTGACGAAGGGATAAGAACCGAAGTCAACGTCGAGCATTGTGCCCTGTGCTCCCTCGCAAAGGACGTCCTTGCCCGAGCGCAGAATTTTGTTGATTTCGTGCTCGCTGTCGACTATCTGGAACTGCTTGAGATACTCTATGCCCTCCATCCATGTCTTCTCTACCTCTGTAATGTCGAAATCGGTATAACCCAAAGCTGCAATCTGCTTCAAATGGGCTGCCTTGTGGGCCTCATACTTCTCCTGGAAGTTGTCGAGAATGTCGCCAACTCGCAAACCGTTGCGACTCACCTTGTCTGTATAGGTAGGACCAATGCCCTTGCCAGTTGTGCCGACCTTGTTCTTGCCCTTCGAAGCCTCGATGGCTGCGTCGAGCACACGGTGGGTAGGCATAATGAGGTGGGCTTTCTTCGAGATATGGAGACGGCTCTTGAGGTCGTGACCGCTCTTCTCCAAGTCCTTAGCTTCTGCCATGAAAAGGTCGGGAGCGAGAACCACACCGTTGCCGATGATGTTCACCTTGCCACCCTGGAAGATACCAGACGGGATGCTGCGAAGGACATATTTCTGACCCTCAAACTCTAAGGTATGACCAGCGTTAGGTCCACCCTGGAAACGTGCAATCACGTCATACTTAGGAGTAAGGACATCAACAACCTTGCCCTTGCCCTCATCGCCCCACTGCAAACCGAGCAGGACATCTACTTTTCCTTTATTCATAAATTTATAAATATTTGTATTTCTGAATATGTCTAATTGTTCTCCTTCTTTATGAGCCGCACGATGTGCGAAAGACTCATTTGCAGCCCTTGCTACGACTCATGCGGTTCTGGCATTTCGAGCAAACACCATACATATAGACTGAGCAACACTCCTTGCGAAAGCGGCGCATCCGCAGATTCTGTAACGCGTCGGACAGTTCGGGAATGTCGGCCTCAACAATCTTTCCGCACACCGTGCAGATTTGAAAGCAATGGCTTTGCGCTCCGTAGCACGCCTCGTATTTCACTATTCCGTTTAGGCAATGTCTAATTACCAAACGTAGTTCGATAAGCAGGCGCATAGTGTTGTAGACTGTGGCGCGACTCACATGGAAACTCTGTTTGGCAAGGCTCACAAAAAGCTCGTCAATTGTGAAATTCCCCTTCATGTCATAAGCCGTGTCAAGAATGGCGTATCGCTCGGCGGTTTTGCGACAATTGTTTGCCTCAAGATGTTTTGTCAACACTTCTCTGGCAACAGTCTTCACATCGTCATGCATTATTGTGCAAAGTTACATTTTTTTATGAAAGTGACCAAACATGAAAGCACTAAAAAGCTTCAAATCCTAATCCTTCCAATATACTGTCTGCCTTTTTTGCCTCTTCGTTGTCCAAATCCGCTATATTCTGCATGCAGTTGACAAGCGCGTGAAGCAGATGGCGGTTGGATGTGCACGCGTCAGAATGCGCCTTGTCCCACAGTATGGCGGGCATGGAGGGCGTGTTGTGGCGGAGTCGCTTCACCAAGCGGCATACAAGATTGTAGGCACATAGGCGATGCAACTCGTCGGTCGAAGCCAACAGCTCGCCGACCAAAGGCCACGGCTCGCCTAAATGCTGCAATAGATTGAACACCAACATCTCTGCCATCTCTACCGACAATGGGGCTTTAACCCATTCAGAAGCCTCGGCGAGGGTCAGCTGTTCAGCGGGCATAATAAGAGTAGCCAACAGCTTGCATTCACGCGAATTCTCATGCCATAATGCCTCGGCAAGTTGCTTGTCCTTGCCGCATTCTGCTGCCATACGACGAAGATCTACTTGCGAAATGCCCCAATTAACCTTATATTCAAGACCTTTCTGACGCATCGACGCAGATGCTACACCGTTCATATACAAACGGAACGACCGCTTGAGTTGTTTTATCTTCTCTGTTGTATTATCTTTTGTTTCCATTATTATATCAAGAATCCGTAATCATGCGAATATCGCAACATCTGGCTGTCATATTTCTCCGTATAGTCGAGTACAACATCCTGTGGATTACCCTCAGCGTCGCAAACTAATTCCATACGCGGATTTAGAAATCCCTTGTATGGTGCTATGCCGAGAGCCTTGTAGCGTTCGAGCAACTCGTTATGGAGGCTCTGGTCGACATGTATGGCATACTGCTCCACAAGCTGACGGGCGGCATTGTAGTCGCCCTCGCTCTTGATGCGCTGAATCTCGGCAAGCAACTCGGCAAATGCCGTACGCAGGGCACAATAGTCGCTCACCTTCAGATATGTCTTGCCTTCACGCTCAATAAGCCCTACAGCATTAGGATAATGGGCAAGTGTCCAACGAGCCACGAGCGCACGATTGCGCATATGGGCCTCCTCTATCTGGTTGCCGGGTTGGATGCGTGTGAGCTGAGTGAGCAATCCATTCATCATATAGGTGTAATATTGGGAGCGGTAGGCATCAGCGTCGGGTACAAGTCCAAGTTCCAGAAGCTTCGCATCGGCTATATAGTAAAGTCCAAATAGGTCGGCGCGAGCCTCCTCGATGGTGCTGGCATACGACCCCAAGGCATCGGCAGAGACACCAGGCAGGATTTGACCAGAACCGTGTCCCAAACACTCATGCAGGTCGGTGTGTAGGTCGTCACACAAGTCGCCATACTTTTCTATGCAAGCACGCGTATCGGCATCTACTACAAATTCGTCAAGGAATCCATTGCCATGTGCAGCCTTGTTGTAAGCATCGGTCAAGTTGCCGATAGTTATACTTTTAGAGCCGTAACGGGCACGTATCCAATCGGCATTGGGCAAATTTATGCCGATAGCCGTAGATGGATATTCGTCGCCGCCAAGCATGGCTGCACACACAACATTAGCAGTCACACCCACCACCTCGTGTTTGCGGAACCGAGGGTCGACGGGCGAATGGTCCTCAAACCACTGGGCGTTGTTGCTTATAGCCTGTGTGCGATGTGTGGCTTTCAAGTCCTTGTACGTAACTATACCCTCCCACGAACCTTTAAGACCGAGCGGGTCGCCATAAACCTCGATAAACCCATTGATAAAATCGACACGCCCCTCATGTTCGCGAAGCCATTCAATAGAATACTCGTCGAAGAGTTTCAAGTCGCCTGTCTTATAATAATTTATAAGCAGATGGATTATTTCAGTTTGAAGCTTGTTCTCTGCCACTTCGGCTGCTTTCTTAAGCCAATGGGTTATGTTCTTTATTGCCTCGCTATAAAGTCCGTCCTCACACCACACTTGCTCCTTAATTTGTGATGCCTCCTTGATCAGAGTAGAGTTGAGTCCATAGGACACGGGCGAAGGGTCGGCCTCATCGCGCATGGCAGCATAGAAGTCCTCAACTTCTTTCTGAGAGATATTCTGGTAGTAATTGCACGCTGATGTGAGCACAAGGTCTTCGCCATCCTTCTGGTTGACGCGTTTGGACATAATATCAGGATTAAACATAACCCAACACAACTCGTCGAGCAAATGCTTAACGCTCTCGCCTGCCTTCAAGGGCAATAACGACTGATCGAGCGACTCAACCACTTCACGGAAGAAACTCTCTGTAAATCCAGGCACAAACTTCTCACAACCGTAATGGTGGTGGATGCCGTTGGAAAACCAAACACGCTTCAGATAAACTACTAAATTCTCGAAATCGGAACAATCACGGCAACCTGAGTAGTTTTCATAAATTACCTCAAGCGTCTTGCGTATGCGCAGGTTGTAGCGTCCAAACTGGTCGGTCGTGATGTCACGCCCGCAAAGTGTGGCTTGGGCAAGATAATAAATATATAGTTTCTGACGAAGCGTCAGACTCTCAAAATCGTCGAGGCGATAGCGAAGCATCTGAATGTCGGCAAATCGCTCATCGGTATATTTAAAGTCGGTCATCTTGAATTATTTTTTTTGAATCAGCATTGTCCGTTACTCTCCTGATATTGTCGCGGAGTCATGCCTGTAGTGCTAAGGAATGCGCGATAGAACGACTGACGGTTGGCAAAGCCCACCATGTCGGAAATCTCCTCAACGCGCAAGTTATGGTAGCGTTTGTCGACAAGAAGAGTCATTGCCTCCTCGATGCGCAGACGATTGACAAACTGTGAATAGTTGGCGTGGTATCTGACCTTCAGCACGATAGACACATAGCGTGTGTTGGTATTGAGAATCTCGGCGAGTTTTCGGGCTGTGAAATTCGGATCGCGATATTTCTTTTCAACAACTACTACTTGCAGAATTTGCTCCTTTAGTTTGTCGAAAGTCTCCCGTGAAATCTTACTGAGATACACGGGCACTTTCTTCTCGCTGACTGTCTTTTCCATTATAACATACTAAATAGTTTCACACTCGCTAATCCATAGAGCGCTGACGGCATCCGACGGCATACGCCAGTCGCCACGTGGGCTTAAGCTTACGCTACCAACCTTGGGTCCATCGGGCAGACAAGAGCGTTTAAACTGTTGGGCAAAGAACCGTCGAACAAAGACCGTGAGCCAATGCTTTATCACATCATCACTATAAAGCGAGACATCAAAAGCATGACGAGCCAGCATAAAGAGCTTTGCCGGACGGAAGCCAAAACGCAAAAAGTAGTAGAGGAAGAAGTCATGGAGCTCATAAGGACCCACAAGGTCTTCGGTCTTCTGCTTAATATTGCCAAGCTCGTCGGCAGGTATTAGCTCGGGACTTATTGGGGTGTCGATAATGTCGAGTAGCGTGGCGCGCGACTCTTCGTCGACACTATTGTCTGCCACATGACTCACGAGATGGCGTATGAGGGTCTTAGGGATGCTTGCGTTGACTCCGTACATCGACATATGGTCGCCATTGTAAGTTGCCCAGCCCAAAGCCAGCTCACTAAGGTCGCCTGTACCAATTACCAGTCCTCCCACTTGATTACTCAAATCCATAAGAATCTGCGTGCGCTCGCGTGCCTGTCCGTTCTCGTAGGTGACATCGTGCACACTTATATCGTGGCCTATATCGGCAAAATGCTGCTCCACGCTCTTACATATACTTATCTCGCGTATAGACACGCCCAAACTGCGCATTAACGACATGGCATTGTTGTATGTGCGGTCGGTGGTGCCAAATCCCGGCATGGTGACACCCACAATACCCTGACGGTCGAGACCGAGCTTGTCAAATGTCTTTACGCATACAAGCAAGGCAAGAGTAGAATCTAGTCCGCCACTAATGCCAAGTACAACACGCTTGCAATTGGTATGGACAAGACGCTTGGCAAGTCCACACACCTGAATGGAAAATATCTCGTCACATGAGGCGAACATGTCGTCACTCGTCGGAATGAACGGATGTGGATTAACAGAACGCAAAAGCTTAAAGTCGCGTTGTTCCACAGGACCAGCCTGTGTTACTGTGGCAGTCTTTCCTAACTGGGCTGTTTGGAAAGTGGTGTTGCGACGACGCTCTGAGCGAAGTTTTTCCACGTCGATTTGGCTCACCACAAGTTGCTCGTTTAACGAGAACCTATCCGACTCTGCCACAAGTGTGCCATTCTCATACACATAGGCATTTCCACCATACACCACATCCTGAGTGCTTTCGCCAAAACCACACGAGCTGTATACATAGCCACTAATCAGTCGGGCACTCTGCTGCGAAAGCAAACTCTTGAGATAAGCATTCTTGCCTATAAGGTCGTCGGTGGCTGAGAGGTTGAATATGATGTCGGCACCTGCTAAAGCCAAGTCGTTTGAACAAGGTACAGGCGACCACACGTCCTCGCATATCTCTATGCCAAATTTCACGCCGTCGAACGTACGGAAAAGCTGCTGTTGCGGAGCCACTACAACAACGTTGCCGGCAAAGCGTACCTCGGTGGGCTCGCTAAGCTCGGACGACGAGGCAAACCAACGCTTCTCATAGAACTCGGCATAATTGGGCAGATACTTCTTGGGAACGATGCCAAGAATGTTGCCATGCTGGCACACAACGGCACAGTTGTAGAGTCCGCTTCCGATGCAAACCGGAGCACCAACGATGCATATGATGTCGAGTTTGCGCGAGAAGTCGAGCAGCTGCAGCATCTTCATCTCCACCTGTTCGATGAGAGTCTGGTGGTTGAAGAGATCCTGACAAGTATAGCCTGTCACCGAGAGTTCGGGAAAAACGATAACCTCCACGCCTTTGCCTTCAGCCTGGGCTATCAAACTCTCAATCTGCTTAATATTATAGTCGACGTCGGCAACCCTCATCTGTGGAATGGCAGACGCTACTGTAATGAATCCGTATTTCATATTATCGTAATGTTAATATTTTATCTTATTGTAACCTGTGTTGCACCATAGCCATACTCTTGGAAAGAAGCATCTTGATAAGGATAGTTCTTGTAGCGATAGCGCAACTCATTTACTATAGCATGGCGCAATACACCCTCGCCCTTGCCGTGTATGAACACGATGCGGCGTCCCTTGTTATGCTTGTTCTCTTCGAGCGTGCGGCGGAAGAAGTCGAGCTGGTAGTTAAGTATATCGGCAGTTCCCATTCCTACCGTTGTTTCCAGAAGCTCGTCGGCATGGAGGTCAACAACCATAACGTCGTCGTTGGCCTTCTTTGATTGCGCACGTTTATTGGTGTTGAGTGACTCTAATCCCTTGAGTTTCTTATAAGCAACTTCAGTAGAACTATTGAGCACACCTTTCTTAGGCTTCTCGCAAGCTTCTTCTTCAATATAGATAAGCTTGTCGGCTTCGACTGGCTTTAGCTGTGCCACCTCGTCGTTCTTTACTACAGGATAGAGCAACGAAGGAGTGTCGAAGAAATCATTTGTCTGGAATGTGTGGAGTTTGTAAAACTTCACCTTGTCAACGCGGAACTGCACATCGCACACGGGTTTAGCCACAAAATCCTTATCGCGCTTGAACGACAAAAGTTGAAAACGCACGCGATCGATTTCGTTGAGTTGGTCGAGTGCGAAACTTTCCACATAGAGCTTTGTATTAGGTTCAAGTTCACCTTCACCACGGAGTTTGAACGACTGTCCCTCTACACTCATATAGAGATAATGCACGTAATAATTACTATCGTTGACAAGATAGCAGGCAAACGACGATTTCGAGAAGTTCTGAATATCCTCGGGCACAAAGGCATAATATAGGTTGAGAAGATTGCCGCCCTTTCGTTCCTCGACCTTAGCCTTATAGGTTATCTCACGATCGGCGGCATCGTATTCCTCCTCATCCTCCAATACATCGTCGGACATGGCATTTATCTTTGCCTTGACCGACATGTTGAAAGTATCGAGGTCGGCATTATCAAGCGAAGGCTCTGCCCCACCCTTCTTCACAGCCGACTTTGAAGAGGAATATTCCTCGCCGCTGCTCATCACAACAAGGTCGGAAATTGGAGTTGGTATCTGGAATCCGTCCTCGTCTTCTACAAGAGCGATGTCCTTACCTTGAAATCCAGCAATAACACCACCGCCTATCTCACTTAAAAACTGTACTTTATCTCCTTTTTTCATTTCTTTTCTATTCTTTATAATACTAAACAAAATGTTCCTCTTTATGACCGTCCTACGGGATAAGCAGAGAACTGTCGCCATAGCTAAGGAAACGGAAATCGTGGCTTAGTGCATAATCGTACACCTTATGCCAATCGCCATGAAGCAGAGCACTCACAAGCAAAAGCAGAGTGCTTTGGGGCTGATGGAAGTTGGTAACAAGCATCTTTACAATCTTGTACTCATATCCAGGGGCGATAATTATCTGAGTGCTTGTGTGCAGGGCGTTCAATCCATGACGGTCAAGATAAGCCAGTATGTTGCGGATGGCCTTCAATGGACTAACTTGTTTTGCGTCATCATTGTCATATGGCTCCCATTGCTCAACATGCAATTCCTCCTCAGAGATGTCAAGACTCCTCTCAAGTTTCACTCCCATATAGTAGAGGCTCTCAAGAGTGCGTACGCTCGTAGTTCCTACGGCAATTGCGGAAGCATTATGGCGAATGAGTTTTTCAAGACTTTCACGATGCACACAAATATACTCCGTGTGCATTTCGTGATCCTGTATTTCCTCCGATTTTACGGGTTTAAAAGTACCAGCTCCAACATGTAATGTCACTTCCTCGCGGTCAATTCCTGCGGCATCGATTGCTGCAAGCACATCAGGAGTGAAATGAAGCCCTGCCGTGGGAGCGGCTACTGACCCCTTTATCTTTGAATAGACAGTCTGGTAGGTGGTTTTGTCGCTCTCCTGAGTCTCGCGGTTGAGATATGGCGGAATAGGCAACTCGCCAACAGAATCGAGCAATTCGGCAAAGGAGACAGTATTGTCGTTCCACGTAAAATCCACACGATAGCTCTTGCCCACATCTTCACGACGAATAGCAGTAAGAATCACCTCGCGCCCCTTAACCTCAAACTTGCGCGACAACGCCTCTCCCTTCCATTTCTTCAGATTGCCAATCATGCAAAGCCACGAACAAGCCCCATTAGTTTGAAACATCTGCTCATAATCGGCTGGCGCAAACGGCTCGAGAAGGAACACCTCGATTAATGCACCTGTTGTCTTGCGAAAATGCAGTCGGGCCTGTATAACCCTTGTATTGTTAAACACCATCAGCGCTCCCTTGGGGAGATAGTTCACAATATTATAGAAAATGTCCTCAGACACATCACCATGCCTATACAGCAAAAGTTTGCTGTGGTCGCGCTGCGGTAAGGGGTATTTAGCTATGCGCTCGTCGGGAAGGTCGTATGAATAGTCCTTAATATGAATATGTTTTGTTTCCATTTGCATTATATATTTTAATAATATACTACTACTGCACGTATCACAGAATATAACAGAGTTGAAATCAACACAAGTTCCACCACATCCACATCATCAAGGCTGAAACCCGTCGACGTGTACTGCGTAGAAATGTAATTATTAGCTGGGGTAATACGACTATAAAGTCTAAGATAGATACAATACACAACGATAGCTACTGTTCCTCCCCATAACAATCCACATAAGATATCAAGCGGATAATGAAGTCCAAGATAAACTCGCGTATAACAGTTCAACAACGACCAAGCCACAAGCGACACACTCAAGACCTTACTTCTTACTAGCAGGCAGAAAAACAAGGCTATGGAAAAAGTGTTGGCTGCATGAGCCGAGAAGAACCCATAATCTGAGCCACGCATACCGTCGACAACACTAACCGTATACTTCAGCACAGGATCGTTGCTAGGTCTCCACCGTGCAACAAGAGGTTTAACTATAATATCAGCCATAAGGTCGGCAAGAAACACACAGAGAAATGCGCATACTATCGTCAGTAAAATCTGAGACATGTTCTCGTTGTTCTTTATGACAAGATAAAGCAACGAGAAATAAAGCGGAATCCACGTGAATCCACTAGTAAGAATTGTCATCCAACTGTCAACAAACAACGAGTCGCTACCATTCATCCACAGTAGTAACTCACGGTCTATATCTAATATAGTCTGTATATCCATCAATTTGACAACATTAAAAAATTAATATACAAAACCTTAATAGTTTATCAGTATACCGCCATAACGGCGAGTATACTGAATCCTTTTTTTTATATTATCTCCACCTGAGAGGCTTTTAGCCATCCCTCCTTGCCGTCGGCAAGTCGCACAGAATACCAATTTTTCATAGTAAAATCTGTAATAGTAACAGTAGTGCCTTCGTGTATTATAAAAGCCTCTGTGCCACTATCTGCAGGGGTTTTTCTGACGTTGACCGTAGGCGAGATGATAACAGCCCGGTTACGGTTCTCAAAAACCGTCTTCTGCTCCCATGCGAACCAATTGCCGACGATGAAAATCACACCCAATACAAGACTGGCATAGAAACCTGTCTTGCGCATCCACAAGGTGTTGCCAAGCAAAAACAGCATGACCATCGCCAAAGCCAACACAAACGACACGGTTGCCAACTTTGCCCAACCGTCTACATCTAGGAAATTCACAGCAGAACGATACCAAGCTATGAAAAACATCTCGTCGACAGGCACAATTTTGTCGATTGTCTTGCTGTTGACAAACTCTAAATTAAAACGCACGTCGCGATCGGACGGCGAGAGTCGCTGTGCACGTTCATAGGCAATAACCGACTTGGTAATATTGCCAAGACGGAAATAGCAGTTGCCAAGATTATAGTAAACCTCGGCACTCTCGCCCTGTCGTAACAGCTCATTATAGTCGATGGCAGCCTGTTGGTAGTTGCCCTTAGAGTACTCGGCATCGGCATTGGCCTTTGTTACGGCACTTGCCGACATTGAGCACAATGATACCAGAATGAAAAGCAGCACAGTCGGTACATACATGTTATTACCATCCGACTTTGACGATGCCTTCTTGGACTTCGACGATTTAAGAGAGTTCTCTATATCCATAATAGCATTCATTGCTGAATCGTATGTTTTGTTCATGTTTCCTGCCACATCACCAGGAGCATAGCGTTCAAATTCGCACTCGTCGAGTGCCTTGATGAATGTGTCTACAATAGTCTGGCTAACATTTCGCGAAGCAAGGGTTTCATACACGTTCTCACGCGATAGATTCTCGACTGGCATATTCATTCTGTCGCCTACATACCCCCATAGAGCACGTAGCACCTCATCATAAAATTCATCCTGCTTGCCTGCGTCCATCAACTTACTTGCCTTCTTAAGTCGCTTGGCTGCTATTTTGTTGGCACGCTTGCCACGTGCGACTGCCAGATTGGCGTTGTCGGCAGCACGCTTGCGGAAAACCGCCACAACTGCCATAAAAAGACAAAGCGGCAGAATGTAGCCCAACCAGTTAGCTGTAGATCCGAAATAGTCGGACATAGCTGTAGTGGCTTTACCCTCCTTGATTGGCTTTATATCAGAAGGCGCAACGTCGGAATAGTCGTCAACAGTTGACTTTTTGCCGTCGCCCTTATCGACCACCACGTTAAGTGGCTGGGTTTTAATCGTTTTATACGAATTCGACGAAGTGTCGTAGTAGACAAGCGACACAGACGGTATGGTGTAGTTGCCACGATTGCGTGGCACCACAAGATAGTCGAATATCATGTTGCCTTCGATGCCATTGGCTGTCAGTTTGGTTTTGTCTGTAACCTTTGGGTCGTACTTCTCGAAATCTTTAGGGAAGTCGACTACTGGCTGCTTTACGAGCTTCAGATTGCCAATACCACCAATAACAACACGCAAGGTGAGCGGATCACCCTCCTTTACGGTAGTGTGATTGAGATGTGCTGTTATCGAGAACCTTCCCACACCACCCGAGAATCCAGCAGGCTTGTTAGGTAGTGGGTCAACCTGTATGTCAAGACCTGGAGCCACAATATTGCGCTTCACTTCCACATATCCAGATCCTCCATTGAAGAAAGCCTCAAACGGGTCGACCGAGCGATTCTGCTGCACAACAACTCCCTTAAACGTAATGCCCGGAATCGACATCTTACCTGTCATCTGTGGGAACATCACGTATTGGCTCCATGTAACACATCGATAGTTTTTACCGTTGAGTTTTTCGATATGGAAACTTTTTTGCTGTGGCAATGGCACCTCCTGAGTATGGAATCCCTTCAAGTCGGGCATCTTTCCATCAAGCGAAGTAAGGTCGACAAGAGTGTAGACCTTATAAGTAAGGAGTATCGGCTCCTGTTCATATACTCGCTTCTTGTTGGCACTCACCTTTACAAAGAGGTCGCTGTTGCTTATCTTTCCGCTACGACGTACCTCGGGCATGTCATCTTCATGCATTTGTGGTGCTCCTCCACCCGATTGGCGTGCAGAGCCAGCAACTGTAATTCTTACAGTATGAGAAGCGACATTCTTTCCTCCTATCTTGGCATGTGCCGCAGGAATAGTATAGACACCTGGTTTCTCAGCATACAAGGTATAAGTATAAGTTATTGACGACGAACGACTTGTATGTCCATTAACAAACTGATAGCTTGATTGCTGCGACGTGTAAGGTCCAGCAATAACTTCAATGCCATTGGGTATTGACCCCACCCGGAATTCCTCCACATCGTCGGTGTTGACGGAATAAGACACTCGGAAGTTCTCACCAGTAGCCACCTTTGACGGAGCCGAGACAGAAATTCCCTGTGCCCCAACCATAAGCGAGCACAGGAGCAAAACTATCATTAGCGTATAAGTCTTCTTCATTTTATGCTAAATAATTTAATATAGATATGCATCACCAATTGTTCTTCAATCTGCGTGGCCTGTTCTTCTGCATAGCCTCTTTCACACGACGCTGCGTGGCCTGTTCATTCTGCATGGCGGCATTGAGCAGCTGTTCGGCATTATCCTTGCTCATCTGCTCCTTCTGCTTTTGCTTATTTTGCTTGTTCTGCGATTGGTTCTGTTCATTCTTTTGCTCATTTTGCTTGTCTTTCCCCTTGCCGTTGTCCTTATCATTTTGTTGGTTCTGTTGGTTCTGCTTGTTATTGTTCTGCTTCGCCAGACGCTTGCAAAGTGCAAGGTTGTAGCGTGTCTCATCGTCGGACGGATTGTTGCGCAAGCTCTCCTTATAGGCATTGACAGCGTCACCATATAATTTATGGCTCTGACATGCGAACCCTATGTTATGATAAATCTTAGCTTTGCGCACGGGGCTTTTCTCCAGATTTGCCGCCTTCTGAAATTGAACAACAGCAACTGAGTCTTTCTTCTGCATAAGGAGGGCACATCCAAGATTGTACAAAGCTTGCGGATTCTCAGGGTTGACCGACAATGACTTTCTATATTCAGCTTCCGCCTTCACAAAGTTTTGCTGTCGGTAGTATTTATTGCCACTTCTCACATACATACGGTCGGACTGTGCCATGCTAATGACTGCGTTTATTGAGAGCAACACAAGGAATAAATATCTCTTCATAATATAGATATGTTATTATAATACATTCTCAAACCTATAAAAGGCGCTTTGACTTGAATAGTCGCACATTCTTGAAGAGCGGATTCTTCACCTCAAGTAAGCAAACCTCCGCAATGAGCAACAGAATTATGATTATACAGAAAGCCTGAAACTGCTCGGCATATTCGCTATAGACTACACTCTGAGTCTCGCCCTTCTGAAGCTTTGAAAGCTCGTTATTGAGTTTTTCCTGAGCGTCGCTTGAATTGTCGACATGAATATATGTGCCGCTACCAGCCTGAGCCACTTGTCGACACATATTCTCGTTAAGGGCTGTTATAACCACATTTCCACTTTCATCCTTCATGTAGTCGCCACCGCCAAGTGGTATGGGTGCGCCCTTAGCACTACCTATGCCAAGAATAAACACATTGATGCCCTTCTTACGAGCTGCCTTGGCAGCCTCCTCTGCACCACCCTCATGGTCTTCGCCGTCGGTGATAAGAATTATGGCACGTCCAACGCCCTGTTGCTGTGTGAAGGAGCTTGCTGCAAGATTAATGGCACGCGCCATGTCGGTACCCTGCGTTGAGATGAGCGATGGGTCGATGTTTTGCAGAAACATCTTGGCCGACACATAATCGCTCGTAATAGGCAACTGCACATAGGCATCACCAGCAAAGACAACAAGTCCAATCTTGTCGTTTGTAAAGTTGTCGACAAGATTCTCGACCATCATCTTACACTTGTCAAGACGCGAGGGTGCCACATCGCGAGCCAACATCGAGTTGCTTATGTCGATAGCTATAATTGTCTCTATGCCATTGCGCTTGTCGTTTGAGATTTTCGACCCCATCTGCGGACGGGCTATCATCACTACCATTAGGGCAACGGCAGCCTCAATAAGCCAGAATTTTACTGTAGGCCGCACAGACGAGGCATTGGGCATTAGCGACTGTATTAGTTGCTTGTCGCCAAGTCGTTTGAATTTCTTGCGACGATGCCACAATCCATAATATCTAATCAAGGCCAGGAGCGGTACTGCCCATAATAGCCATAAATATTGGGGGTCTTCAAATTTAAACATCTTTGTAAAAACTTTAAGGAATTCTACGCAATACGGTTATTCTCAGCAACACTTCCATCAGGAGCAACACAAATGCTACAAGAGCAAATGGTTGATAAACCTCGTAGCGTTTTGAAAATCGTTTCACGTCCATCTTTGTCTTCTCAAGCTGGTCGATGTCCTTGTAGATATTCTTCAGCTCACGGTTGTTTGTGGCACGATAGGCGCTGCCGTTTGTTGTCTCTGCTATCTCGGTAAGTGTCTTGGTGTCGATTTCCACAGGCATGTTGACATACTGCACACCTCCAGCCACTGGTACGGGATAAGGAGCCACCTTGTTTGTGCCTACAGCCACAGTATAAACTCTAATGCCAAAGCTTCGGGCTATCTCGGCGCTTGTCATTGGCGAGATATCACCCATATTATTACTACCGTCGGTAAGGAGAATCACCACCTTGCTCTTTGCCTTAGAAGCCTTGAGTCGCGACACGGCATTGGCGAGTCCCATTCCTATAGCTGTGCCGTCGGAGATAACTCCACGCGCTGCAATATCCGTGCGCACAGAACCCAGCAGACTCAAGAGCGACGTGTGGTCGGTGGTCATAGGACATTGTGTGAATGCCTCACCAGCAAATATAGTGAGACCAATATTGTCGTTGGGACGCCCAGCAATAAATTCAGCAGCGACATTCTTGGCTGCTTCAATACGGTTGGGTTTTAAGTCTTCTGCCAGCATTGAGGTCGAAACGTCCATGGCGAGCATTATGTCGATGCCTTCCACCGTTTTGTTGTCCCATGCGTTGTGGGTTTGTGGTCGTGCGAGAATGCAGACAAGCATTATATAACACAGACACCGCAACACCATGGGGGCATGGATGATGCGTTGCCGCCAACTTAGCGGAGCTTTAAAATAGGCTCTGGTGCTGCTCACGCGCATTGTGGGCTCGCTCTTCTTGCGATAAAGCACATACCACAAGATATAAGGCACGAGCAGCAAAAGCAATATAAAATATTCTTTATTGGCAAATTCCATCGTTATTCTAATTTATTGTAACAACAGATACACATTGTAGACAACATAAACGAGCAAGATTGCCATAACGACAACTCCCGTCCAAAGCAGTCCTTTTATGGTAATGCGGTTGCTGCGGGTCTTCTGTTCGTCTTCGCTGAGAGTGGGTATTATCTTCTCCTCGGTGGGCTGTTCGTCGCGCTTGGTCTGGTCAATGAAGTTGATGGCATTCACAAGGTTCATGTCCTTTTCGCCAAGGAGCGATGAATACTTGGCAAACTTCACGAGGTCGGCCGTAACGAAAAGTTCGCGTAGCTCGTTGATCATTGTCTCGTCGCCAGAGTTATGCAATTGCTCTAGAATCTCGGCACTTGTCATTTCCATAGCGTTGAATCCAAAGCGCTCACGTATATAGCGGCGCAGGGTGTCGGTGAGGTGAGTGTAATATGTTTTCTGCTCGTCGGCTGTTGAGAAACTCTCATTCTTTAGTCGGTTCATCTCGTCGAGAGCGCGCTGGTGGGCAGGAATTCTCTTTACTATCCTTATGTGGGTAATAATAGGCTTGTTCTGTTTGAGGCGCAACACGAGGTATGCCATGCCGAGAGCAATCAGCATCACCAATATGCTCACCCAAAACAGCATATTCCATTCCGACCATAGGAACGGGTTGTCCTGCACATCCTTTGGAGGATAGAACTTTTCGGGATGAAGAGTGTCGACATCACAAGTTATAACCTTTAGGGCTATGGTGTTGGATTTATACACCTTGCCGTCGACCTTGACTTGCATTCCTGGAATGGCATACAAGTGCTCATCGAAACTTGTGAGTGTGAACACCTTGCTCACACGCATCTGACCGTCGACAGACGTTGTGTCGCCATGTGACGAATCCAGGACTTCAATTCCAGGCACGATATACTGTGAGCGCTTAAAAACCGGGAATTCCACCTTAGCTCCTTTGCGCGCTGTCACATCCACCACGAGATGTGCCTGCTCGCCGATAAATATCTGCACGGAGTCTATTTTCGATTCCACGCTGACATTTTGGGCGAGACAGCAACTCATTGCCGATACCGCTATGAATAATATTAATGTTGCTAAACGTTTCATATTAAATGTAGTAGAATTATTTGCGCGAGGCGAAAAGCATCATCATAGCCTTGACGTAATCCTCATCGGTAGCAACCGACACCCAGTCGACATTCGAGCGCGAGAATGTCTCGCGTAGCTTGTCCTCGTGCTCAATCCAGTAGCGCGCGTGAGCCTGTCGCACCCGGCGGCTACTTGTGTCGATATACATCTCATGTCCTGTCTCGGCATCATTAATCTTCATTAGCCCCACATCGGGCAACTGTTTTGCCCAACGGTCGTACACCTGAATAGCCATAAGGTCGTGCTTGCTATTGGCAATCTGCATCTGTTTCGTGAAGTCGCGACTGTCATAGAAATCACTAAGGACAAAAGCGGTGGTGCGACGTTTCATCATACGTGTGAAGAAGGCTATTGCCTCCCCTATGTCCGTACGTTGGCTTTCGGGCTTGAAGTCGAGCATCTCGCGTATTATATACAGAATGTGCTTGCGTCCCTTCTTAGGCGGAATGTATTTCTCAATACGGTCAGAGAAGAATATAACGCCTATTTTGTCGTTGTTCTGTATAGCACTGAAGGCTATTGTTGCTGCCATTTCGGCTGCGATTTGCGACTTCATCATGCGTCGTGTTCCAAACTCCAGAGAGCCCGACACGTCAATAAGGAGCATTACCGTCAGTTCGCGTTCCTCCTCAAAGACCTTAACATAGGGTTTGCGGAAACGCGCTGTGACATTCCAGTCTATGTCGCGCACATCGTCGCCAAACTGATATTCGCGCACTTCGGCAAATGCCATTCCACGGCCTTTGAATGCCGAGTGGTATTGGCCGGCAAAGATGTTTTGGCTCAGACCACGCGTCTTAATCTCAATCTTGCGAACCTTTTTTAATATCTCTGACGTTTCCATCTTATTTTCAATAAATGTCTACCCGCTAACTATTAGGGCACTTCCACCTTATTTATAATCTTTGAAACAATCTCCTCGCTTGTGACATTGCATGCCTCTGCCTCGTAGGACAAGCCTATACGGTGGCGCATCACGTCGTGGGCCACAGCACGCACGTCCTCAGGCACTACATAGCCACGACGCTTGATGAACGCATAGGCACGCGCAGCCTTGGCAAGACTGATACTTGCGCGTGGCGAGCCTCCGAATGTTATCATTTCTTTTAATTCGCCAAGTCCGTATTTCTCTGGATAACGCGATGCAAAGACGATGTCGGCAATATACTTTTCGATTTTCTCGTCGATATAGACGTCCTCCACTACCGAACGCGCCTTTAGTATCTCGTCAGCCGAGGTTACGGGAATCACTTTTTTATGCTCGCTGCGCAGGTTTTGACGAATGATGACCTTTTCCTCCTCAAGCGTGGGATAGCCTATAACCACCTTGAGCATGAATCGGTCGACCTGTGCTTCGGGCAACTGATAAGTGCCTTCCTGCTCTATAGGGTTCTGGGTAGCCATAACAAGGAAGGGGTTGGGCAAAGAGAATGTCTGGTCGCCAATGGTCACTTGATGCTCCTGCATAGCTTCGAGCAACGCACTCTGAACCTTTGCTGGAGCACGGTTGATCTCATCAGCCAGCACGAAGTTGGCAAACACCGGACCTTTCTTCACATGGAAGTTTTCGTCTTTCTGTGAGTAGACAAGGGTTCCAACTACGTCTGCCGGCAAGAGGTCGGGAGTAAACTGTATGCGGCTATATTCTGCGTCAATAAGTTGGGATAGTGTTTTTATGGCAAGTGTTTTTGCTAATCCCGGCACGCCTTCCAGAAGAATGTGGCCATCGCTAAGAAGCGAAACAAGAAGCGACTCCACAAGATGCTTTTGACCTACAATCACCTGGTTCATACCTGTCACCAAATTGGTAACGAAACTACTTTGCTGCTCAATTCGGGCGTTAAGTTTTCTAATGTCTATTGATTCTGACATATTATTAAAATACTTTGTTTTTATTACTTTTTACCTTTGTTTTCAAGCAGGAAGGGCGATTAACGACCATCCCGCCATTATTATGGATGGCAAAGTTACAGAATTAAAATCTGAGTGGCGAAATATACTGTCTAAAATATATTAAATTGTCACAATTTATTACTTTTTAAGGTTGGTCAGAACCACTTCAATCCGAAATATCCCGTAAGTTCCTCGTATAGCCTCTGAACTGGAAGTCCCATGACGTTATAATAGCTGCCCCGTATGGATATTACTCCCACATAACCAATCCACTCTTGTATGCCATAGGAGCCAGCCTTGTCGAACGGGCGGTAGCGGTTGACATAATAATTTATTTCCACGTCGGACAACGGTTTAAAAGTAACATCGGTTGACACCGAAAAGCATCGGGTTGCAACTTTTGTTCTTACACATACTCCGGTGACCACTTGGTGGGTTTTTCCGCTTATCTCGCGAAGCATACGACAAGCATCTTCGTGGTTATTTGGTTTGCCGAGTATGTCGTCGCCCACTATCACTACCGTGTCGGCAGTCACAAGGATTTCGTCGTCTTCCACGCTATAAGCCAAAGCTTTATGCGAGGCAATGTATTCAGCAACATCACGCGCAGGCAAATTTTGTGGATAAGACTCATCTATGCCTTCTTTTACCCTTACCTCGAAATCTACCCCCAATCCGCCAAGGAGTTCTTTGCGACGCGGAGAGTTGCTTGCTAATATTATTCTCATTGTGATATATTTACTTGATGTTTATAATAGTTTTCTTTTCTTGATGTTTGAAATAGTTTTAACAGCTACAAAATTACAAAAAAATCATTATCGAGCCAACGCCATCGTGGCTTTTTGTTTGATTTTCATCCACTTGATTATTTGTGACGCATACAACATAGGCGTATATAAGAACTTGTCTGTCATGGTTTCGGGATTTGTCTGCCATAGGTTCGGGATTTGTTCGGGATTTGTTCGGGACGCGCGCATGTCTTGTTTTTTACAATGCAAAGATATAACTATCGCGGATAGCAATCATACGATAGCGTACGTTGCAGTACGATTTTTTTTGATATAGTCGGAGTAGTCCTTACTGGCAGATTATCATAGTTAGTCATTTTCAGTCATTAGTCATTTTGTCAAAATCAAAAAAAATATCGTTTCAAGAACTCTATATAATTATATATTTAAAATATATAATTATATAGGCAAAATTTCACACTTTCATTTTTCAAAATGACTAAATGACTAATGACCGAAAATGACTAGATTAAGAATACCTTCAAGCCAGAGGAAAGAAGAAACAGAAGATTAAAAAAAAATGGCACTAAGTGCATTTATTCGAAAAAGATTTGCTATTTTTGCCGAATAATTATAACTACAAAAAACATACAACGATGAAAGTTCTTAGAGACCGAATTCTAAAAGACGGAAAATGCTATCCTGGAGGCATTCTAAAAGTGGATAAATTCATCAATCACCAGATGGACCCCAATCTGATGAAAGATATTGCCGTTGAGTTCATTCGCCGCTTTGCGAGCACAAAAGTGAACAAAATCCTCACAATCGAAGCCTCTGGAATCGCTCCAGCCATTATGATGGGATTCTTGATGAACCTTCCTGTGGTGTTCGCCAAGAAGAAAAAGCCAAGCACACTCGATAATATGCTCGCAACAAAGGTGACATCGTTCACCAAACAGCGCGACTACGACGTGATTATCAGCCGCGACTACCTCACGCCCGACGACCACGTGCTATTCATCGACGACTTTCTTGCTAACGGCAACGCAGCCAAAGGCATAATCGACCTTTGCAACCAGGCAGGAGCCACACTCGAAGGCATGGGATTCATCATCGAGAAAGCCTTCCAAGATGGCGGAAAATATCTACGCGATCAAGGCATAAGAGTTGAGTCGCTCGCTATAATCGAATCGCTTGACAATTGTGAAATTACATTAAAACAGCAAACAGTCTGAAGGCATACCTACGCAAACACAACTATAGCCATGTCCACAGAGAAACAAAATATGCCAACTAACAACATCACAAGAACCGACACACAGATTCTTGCCATGCTTCTCAAGGACCAGACACACAGCCAAGGCGGAAAAACGGAAAACCTAGTATGGGCGACAGCCGACTATGGTTTTCCGCCAGACTCGCCTATCACACCTATACATTTTACCGGTGATAATAAGGCAAGCATACAGCCACGCGTCTACAAACACCCTTCGATACAAGCATCACGCTCAAAAAGCCGTGCCGAAGTATTCACCCCAGCATGGCTGTGCAACCATCAAAACAACCTCATCGACGAGCAATGGTTCGGACAGAGCGACGTTTTCAACACTATCACAACCCTGCCCGACGGCACACATTCATGGCAACCCACACAAAAGCCAATAGAATTTCCCGAAGGCAAAACTTGGAAACAATATATAAGATGCCGACGAATGGAGGTGACATGTGGAGAAGCACCATACATCGCTTCACGCTACGACACGACAACAGGAGAACCCATCGACTTGAACAGGCGTATAGGCATGTTTGACCGCAAAATGCGCATCATCAACGAGAATACGCCATCCGAGCCGACAAAAAACAACAAGCGCCACTGGCTACGCAAGGCATACCAAGCACTACAAGCTATCTACGGATTCGACTTGCAGGGCGACAATGTGTTCCTTTCAAGAGAAACCTTGTTTAGCAGTTTCTGCGAATACTACCAAAACCGATGGCAACAAATGCCCCACCATAGAGCCATGATGAAAGCTGCAGAAATTATATCGTGGAACATATGGCAAATGGACGGAACAAACGGCACACGACCAGGAACCAACGAACCATGCATAATAATGGAGTGGCACGGAACAGAGCCACTACGCGGCAAAACAGTAGTATTCAAACAACTCACCAACAAGAAGAAATAACCACAAAGCAGAAATGACATCCACTGAAAAAATAATATTCCGCTCTGAGCAGCAAGAAGCAATAAATCTCACCATAGCAAGCTTTAAAAGAAGCAAACGCATGCTATGGAACGCCAAAATGAGGTTCGGAAAGACGCTTTGCGCACTTGAAGTGGCAAAACAACACGGCTGCCGACGCACACTCATACTGACCCACCGCCCCAACGTACGTACAGAATGGTTTGAGTCGCTCAGAATGCTTCTGACCGAAGATTGGTACTTCGGCTGCAAGAACACCACAAAGACAGAAGGTAGCCTCAGTTTCGACCAACTCGAGGAAAAATTGCGCAACAACAAACAGGCACATTACGTCTACTTCGCCTCCATGCAAGACATGAGAGGCTCGCGACGCGTAAACCAACAGAACGGCATTGAGAAAAACGACGGAATCTTTGCGGCCAACTGGGATTTGCTCATCGTCGACGAAGCTCACGAAGGAATAATGTCAAGACTCGGACGTGAGGTAATTGCTGAACTACAGAAACGACGCACACTACGCACTCTATACCTCTCGGGCACACCATACAACATACAACAGATGTTTGACGTAGACGAAATCTACCACTGGGACTATTGTATGGAGCAGAATGCCAAAACTAAATGGGAGGAAAGCCACCCCAACCAGCCCAATCCATACAAGGGCATGGCGCAAATGAATATCATAGCGTATAATATGTCGCGTGAGTTTCCTAAATTCATTAATGCCGAAAACGGGAACTTCGACTTTGCAGAACTTTTCAGAACCGAAGAAACCGAGCCGACAAAACCTCGCAAATTCACCCACGAACAGGATGTAAGAAAATTCCTGCACACAATAGGAAAATCCAACAAAAACACCCTTTATCCCTATGCCAACAAACAATTGCACGGATCGCTTGACCACACACTATGGTATGTGCCAGGCGTAAATGCCGCACATTGCTTGGCACGGCTCCTGACAGAAAAGACAAAGGACAACCCATTCGCCGAATACACCGTAGTAGACGTGGCAGGCGACGCTGCCGAAGAACGACTCGACATCTATGAACAAACACGATATGAGCGAAACGCACTAACGCGAGTAAGCAAGGCAGTAAAAGAAAATCCAAAGACAATCACGCTGTCGTGCGGACGACTCACAATGGGAGTGTCAATACCCGAATGGACCGCTGTACTGATGCTCGCTGGAACCGCCGAAACTGGAGGTATGAGATACTTCCAGACCATTTTCCGTTGTCAAAGCCCATACAAGTCACAAAAAGTGAAGGAGAAATGTTATGCTATTGACTTCTCGCCCATACGCGCACTCAAAATTGTAGACCAGTATGTAAACAACAACACACCCAAGAACAACTCGGACAACCACTATCAGAAACTCGACGAATTCCTGAGGTATTGCCCCGTAACAGAGATTGCAGAACAAAAACAAACACAGATAGACGCAGAAACGTTCATACAACGCGTCAACTCAGCCTACTCCGACTCGCTAATACGCAACGGATTCAGAGACGACTGCCTATACAGCAACCTTGAGAACCTGCGCAAACAGGACATACGCCTGCTCGACCAAGTGGCAGAAGCCATAATACGCGGTATCTCATCCGAGCGACAGCGCAACCGCAACATTGTTGCAAAAATACAAGGCAAAAAAAACACGCCAGCCAAAGAAAAAAACGAGAACGAAAAGGCACGTAGAAACGAGGAAGAGGCAATAAATGCCATGCGCAAATCATCCCACTCGCTCACCCCGAAGCAGCGCGCAACAGCCATTCTCAACCAAATATCAACCAGATTCCCGCTGATGATATACGGTACGGTTGAGAACATCAACGGACTGACCCTCGACTCGTTCATACAAAACATCGACCCCGAGTCGTGGCGCGAGTTCATGCCAAGCGGCATTACACAAAGCCTGTTCAAAAAGCTGAAACGATTCTATCGCGAAGAAATATTCGTGACAACAGCCAAGACCATCGTGGACAGGCTGCACAAGGCAGACAACCTGCCTATTGACAAACGTGTAGCCGAAATAGCCAGCATACTCGACGACTTCTGCTATCCCGACCGCGAAACCGTGCTAACACCATGGCGCACAGTAAACCGCCATATGGCAGAAACCATCGGAGGCTATTGCTTCTATGAAAACGACTTCAACAGAAAATGTATAGAACCAAGATTCGTCTATAACGGAGAAATAACAGAGCGCATCTTCATGAACCCCAAGGCGTGCATCATTGACATCGCCTCGAAAACCGGACTGTACCCCCTCTACGCAGCCTACTCCATGTATATGTTGCGCAGCCGTCAGTCGCAAGGACTTTTCGACACAATGACCGACAAAGAATCAAGCGATTTATGGAAAGACATTATTGAGAAAAATGTCTTTGCCGTATGCCGCACACATATAGCAGAATGCATCATACGACGATCGCTTACTGGATACCGTACAGACATCAAGGCTAACATCAAACGCATCGACGACATCACCTCGCTTGTAATGGTATATAAAAACAAATTCATAAGGACCATAAGCAACGGCAAGGATTTCTGGAATGCTAACAAAAAAGAACAAATGAAATTTGACGCCATCATCGGCAATCCACCATACCAAATAAATATTGGTGAGCAGAAAGACAACTACGGCATACCTCTCTACAACCAATTTGTAGAGATAGCACGCGATATGAAACCCAACTACATATCCATGATTATGCCATCAAGATGGTTTACCGGAGGAAGAGGACTCGACAACTTCCGACGCTCCATGCTCGCCGACAGCCACATACGAGCCATTTTCGACTTTGTCGACTCGAAAGACCTGTTTCCTACTGTCGACATTTCTGGCGGCGTGAATTATTTCCTGTGGGACTCGAAGCACAAAAAAGGCTGTAAATTCACCAACACGCTACATGGAGCTTCGAACACATGCGAGAGAACACTCAATCAGTTCCCCATATTCGTGCGCAACAACGAGTCGTTGGAGATAATAAATAAGGTGTTGGCAAAATGCAAGGACACACTCAACAACCAAGTGAGCGGACAGACCCCATTTGGATTCGTCAGCACCTTCCGCGGCACAGCACAGCCAACTGACGTCGAATTGAAATCGTCGGGCACAACATCCTACGTGACACGCGACGAAGTGAAGAAAAATAAAAAATGGATTGACCTATACAAGGTGGTGTTCTCAAAGGCTACATGCGAACATGCTGGCACCCCCGACCGCAACGGACAATTCAGAGTCTTATCGGCTGTCGCCATTCTGAAGCCCAATGTCATATGTACACAAAGCTATCTTATAGGCGGAGTCTTCAAAACCGAACAGGAAGCCATCAACTTCCAGGCTTATCTATGCACAAAGTTTGCACGTTATCTAATGCTGCAGACCATCACATCGCAAGACCTCTCGCCCGACAAGTTCATGTTCGTGCCAAATGAAGACTATAGCGCAGACAGCGACATCGACTGGACTACACACGACATCAACAATATAGACAGGCAACTGTATCAAAAATACGGAATCATAAAGAAAGAGGTAGAATCCATTGAACAAGTGATAAAACCATTAAATATTGAATAGCAAGAGTGGTAAATAGAAGGCAAAGCACAAATAATGCGAGGGAAATATGGTAACTATTCAGCGAATGCCATAGCATAGCTGTCCGTGCTCCCCCAAAGGGCACGGATAGCTTTATATGGTGATA
>CAKPZC010000024.1 GCA_934203355.1 uncultured Prevotella sp.
ATAAAGCATTTGTCCGTTAACTCCCATCCATCGTAGATGGATTAACTTCTTCTTAACTTCCTCTAACTCCTATTTTAACACACCCTCCTTTACAGGGCTATTTTTATAAAAAAGTATTACTTCAGTTTGCGCACGCACACCTGCTTGCCTTGTCGTGTCACCTCTACAATCACCACGCCCTGTGTTCCTGCCGTCATGGTGACAGCGTCGGAAGAGGCTCGTGTCTGATTGGCAAGCAAGCCGTTGGGCAGATATATGCTCACCACATCGTCAGCCTCAAGTCCGCTCACACGCACTCGGTCGGCTCCTACACGCGAAGCGCAAATCATCGTTGCATCGGCATCGGCTGTCTTGCGGAACGATATTCTGAAGCGTTGGTTCTGCTCGCCTTCTGTCTGTGTACTGAATGAGTAGTCGCCTTCGAGCAGATCAACAGCCTTGCCTGTCGACGCATCCTTCAGGAGCACAGCCTCATAGTCGTCGGCATTGCAACCCTCGGGCACTCCAATCACATACATACCTGCCTCAGGCACACTGACACCAATATTCACCTCGCCATCCTCGTCAAGAGCAGTGAGCAGTGAGTAGCGACCACCGTTGCGCTCGGCATAGATAAGCGGCGAATTTACAGACATCCACTTCACACCATCGGCTCCAAGGTCGTAGTCTGTGCGAGCTTCATCATGAGGCACAGCCTGGAAGGCAAACTCATCGTTATTGCTTCCATAGGCTGCCTGGCGTGTGGCTCCATAAGGCGATATTGCCACAGCCATGCGCGTTGTGCTTTCATAAGCGTTGCCCGAAACTACCTTGCTCTGAGCCACACTGAACTTCTCGGTTTCGGCAAGTGTAGCCGTCTGTGTGAACACCGCGTCGAACGGCGGAATATGTCCCGTCAGCGTTGCGCCGATTTCGAGGTTCATGTTGAGTGTCTTCATATTGCCGTCCTTGTCGAGCCAGTAGGCAATGCGCGGATACTCCATGTCACCATAGTTCATAGAGCAGATGTATGGCGAACCGAAGAGATTCCATCCCATGTTCTCTTTGTGGGTGAACTTGGCTCCTCCATCCGAAGGCTTCGACCATGGCGAGCGGTTGTTGCTCTGTTGCAGGGTCACTTCGAGATTGTTGCCCGTTATCTGCCATGAAGGATTCTCGCCCTCCTGCACACTGTAAAAGCGTGCGGTGAATTTTGTGTTGACGTTTGGCACGAGTGCCAGTCCGATGTTACTCAGTCGTTCGGCGTTTTGCCATGCTCCGTTCTCCGAGCTATACTTATAGTCATACTCGGCACGCTTCTTGGCGTTGTAGGTGTAGGCCTTGAAGTTGTCGGCATTGGCAACACGGTCTACTGTGAACGGCAAGTAAACATACTGCGACTTGCCCTCTTCAAAGTCGCGCTCAACTGCCATACGCATATATCCCAACCAGTTTTTCTCTGAGCGCAATCCGGCGTGATGCTCCAATAGCAGGAATGCTAAATAAGCGTTTGAGTTGAAGGTTACTCCAACTCCTGGGTCGGGATAGACATCGTCGTCTATCGCCAGTTCTCTACCTCTTCGCACATAAACCACCGACGGACAGTGTGGATAGTCGTCTTTGCTGATAGTCTGAGTCTCGTCAGCCTCTGCCCCCGTGACATTGCTGAGCACATTCCATGTCTCGAAACATCCGTTGTCGAGCTTGTTGCGCAGACGCTTGTTGCCAAGCACGTCGTAGCCGTGACCCACCTTATTAATACATGCCTGTGTGGCTTTGTATTGCTTGGTGTCGTTTGCCCATCGGTCGAGGTTGTCGCTGTCGTCCTCGTTGAGCTGATAGCAGCGATATGTCAACACCGACGGCACATAGCGTGTATGGGCTATTGTGTCGGCAATGCCTACTGCGCCACTTACAGCCTCACCCTGCTTCCATCCAGGGGCACGGTTGGCGTAGCTGCCAAGCAAGTCGGGCATGAACCCGAACTTATTTGCCTCATCTGTGCTTACATTCTCGATAGTTCCCTGACTCGTCACGTTCACAGCGCGTACTCCCTTAACCGTGAAATCGGATATCTTAGTAGGATTAGCCGTCTGCTCCCATGTGCGGTCGTAGACCAGCGAGTTATAAAGCACGCCCTCGCCCTTGTCGCCAGTGACATTAGTCTCGACGAGCGAACCACCAAGCATGCCTTTCTTGATGTTGGCAGACTCCGTAATGTTGAATCCGTCGACCACAGCGTCGGCATTTATCGTAAGATTCTTAATCTTCGACATCTTGAATCCACTCTCCAATGCACCGTGGCGTTTGCCCAACAGTTCCTTCACAATTTCCTCAGCCGTGGCTGTGGTCGCGTCCTTGGCAGACTTCTCGTCGTTCATGTTGCCATAAACATGCACTCCGTCAAGCTCAAGCTTCACGTTGTCTTCATTCACGTTCTGGTCGACAAGAACAAATCCGTCTTCCCCGTTTATGCGCTTATAGAGTCCAGCAAGGTCGATAGCCGACTGAAGGTCGCCCATTGCCTTGGTCCAGCTCTCACCAGTGTTCTCTGCCGAACTGATAGGTTTCACATACAGAATCTGGCGCAACTGAGCGTCTTGCTCATAAGCTCCCACGTCGACAGCTCCACCTACAAGTCGCTTCTTGTTGGCAAGCTCCAGTTCGGTTTCGGGAATTGCAGGATTGGCTGACGCTATTTTCGCTTCGTCATATCCAAGCACCTCCTTCTGATAGTGGGCATTCGAGCCACGGTCGAGCAGGAAGAGCGACGGTCGCAGAGTGTAGTCCTTTTCCGCTGGATTGGTGAAGTTAGGACCCCACATGGCGTCGGCATTCTCCGGACCATTTATCTTTCCTACTGGCAATTTGTCTTCATCATAATGATAAGCAAACGCCTTGTTGTAGTTGTTTGTCGCCGTGGAGGTGTTGTCCACCTGAATGTCCGAGCAGAAAGCTCCGCCATTGGCGTAGATACTACCGTCAGCTATAGTCGTTGTTCCATCGTCATTCTGTGTAATGTCAGTCTTGTTATCCTCGTTCTGCCATGACACAGAGTTGTAGACATGAGTATTGTCGAGCGAAGTCTCGCCAAACTCAGTTGTCTTAGGACTCACCGCAACAGCCTTTCCAAGGTTTTCGGCAAATGTGGCGTTAACCACTGTAGTCGTGCCTGTAGTGACGAGAGCAGCGTCGTTACCTACTTTTGCAGCCCCGCCCGACTCATTCTGAATATTCTTCATACATGAGTTATTGGCAAACAACGTGTTGTATACAAGCACCTTGCCTTTATTCTGAGCCACAAACATTCCGCTTCCTAAATTCTCGCGGAATCCACCATTGCGTATTTTGAGCGAGCCATTAGCATCGTCCACCTGCACACGCATACCGCGACCATAGTCATTGTTGAACGTCAGTCCCTCGATGGTCACTGGCTTGTTCTTGGTCGATATGTCCAGTAGACTTCCCGCTTTGAGAATCGGCAACTTGCTTGGCACGATTACCGTTTGCTTAGAGAAGTCCTGCTTTACATTTTCGCCATGTCCCTCGCCCGTGCAGGCACCCTTAATTGTTACCGACTCACACCAATTGTCCGATTGGTTGACATGCAGCGAGAAGGCATTGCCTGCGGATAGAGTTGGCGAGAAGTACTGTCCGTTGCGCACATAAATAGTACGCTTATTGCCCTGTCCGGTAGAAGAGGATCCATCAGGATTGGCCATTGCAATGATAGCGTTGCGCAGGTCGGACGTCTGGTTAGCCCAGTCGCGTCCGTCGCCGTCGCCCTGCTCCGTAGTACCAACATATACGCCTGGGAGCTTCCAGAAGTCGAGCTTATACTGATACTCATACAGACCGATGTCGATAATCTTGTCAGCTGGCGTTCCATCTTCGTTAATGCCTCCAAGATAGCGAGCATATTTAGTCCATTGTTCACCACCTTCGCCCGACTGTCGACGCAACATGTAGCGGTCGATGTTATAATCGGTTTCAAAGTAGTTCTGAACAAATTTCAGCGTTCCATTCGTCCAGAAATCGTAGTAAGCACCTGATTCTTTTGTGAAATTGCCAGCGTCATCCTTCACAACCTTGCCGTCGCCTGCATCGGTGAGAATAGAAATGCCAGCCGGATTCCATTGCGACTTCAGGTCGTAGCCTTCCACACCAGCCTTGTCGGTTGGTTTGGTAAAGCGCGGACCGTCGATAGCCATATTATCCTTGCTCAGGAGTATGTTTCTATTGATAAGGGTGCGCACCGTGCTGCCATCCTCAAGTTTCACATCCTCGTAATCCGTTTTAGGGTCGAGATTCACGAATTCGTCATTAGCCATATGGCTCATATACTTCAAGAATTGCTGTGAGCTCTTGGTCGACTCATTACCCCACGACACACTATTGTAGGCAAATTTGCCGTTGAAAGCGTACTGACTTGTACAGTAGAGACCACCACCCTGTGTAGCCTTGTTGCGTGCTCCGATAGAGTTCATGAAGTACATTTTATGCAGATTATCACTGGCATTAAAGTAGATTGCTCCACCCAAAGCGTCGCCAGTACCATTGACAGAGGGTTCTGCACTATTGTTAACGTACAGCGAGTTGGCAGTATAGAAACTGCCGTATGTTGCATCATTTTCATAATTGAAGTGCATTGCTCCTCCCTTACCTGCTTCCGATGGGTGTTGTTCGTCAGCCAGAGCCGCATTGCCCGCAACGAGTGATCCCAACACATACATGTCGGCATCCTTAATGAAGGCAGCTCCTCCGTGAATGCCACGGTTGTCGATCAGACGGCAGCGATTGAGCGTAACATTAACACCGTTGCTATAGATGCCGCCTCCGTGTCCCACCTCGTTGAGCGTTTCTTTACCTGTGGTCTCATTGATATCGAGGAATGGTGCTGTGGCTCCATGCTGAATGGTGATACCATCGAGCAGGATGCCCAACGACTGGCGCTTTTTAGCTTTGTCTGCCTCTGAGTACGTGTTCTTGTCTTCGGCATAAACCACATGATAGGCACGCTTCGACTCGTCGTTAAGCAGGTCGCCCGTCAGAATAGTGAGCGAGTTGAACTCCCACGGCTCAATAATATTATTGAGATTGCGGTCGACGAAATAGGTTGATGTATTATCTATCTTATTGCGCTCTGCCAAAATGGTTTTCATTTCGCCGTCGGCGACAAATCCTCCTGCAGGCTTTCCAGTGAACGATGCGTCGCGGAGTTCAGTGCCTGTGCAGTAATTCTCCTTTCCTGTAAATCCTCCGTATAGAGCGGTGTTCACAGGGATTGAGAACGAGCACATACGCAAATCGTCTTTCAACTTGTCCGACGTTGTCTCTCGTGCCAACACCGGGACATAAGTTCCCCTTGTGAGAAGTATCTCGAAGTGGGTTTCATCCGTTGCCTTTCCGCTTGAACGCATTCTGCGTATATACTCCAGAGCGTTGCCAAGCGAGTTGAACGGGGTGTAGAACGAGCGTCCCATGTATTTCTGCTGAATGTCTTCGGGCACCTCGTTGCCACCGTCGAGCGACACAAAGAGTCGTTTGAACAAATCGTCCGAAACTTTCAAGTGCACAGCGAAGGCACCCACAGTGAGTCGCTGTTGCAAGTTGTCCACTATTAATTGGGTAGACCTTATATCGTGGGTTGCCACGTCGAAGGTCTTTATCCAATTGTCTTTCATCACCTTGTTATAAGCACCAGAGTGGATGAGCTGCGAGAACGGACGTGGAATGAACGACGAGCCTGACCGGAAGTAGCGCTTGTTGTCCGACTCCATCGAGATGTTCGGGTGATTCGACTTCAACTTGTAGGTCTCGATAAAACAGTCGTTGAACGGATACTCATGTCCTGCGTTCACATTGCCATCTGTTGTGCCATAGAATTTTGTTTCATCGTAGGCTTCATACGCCACACCACTCAGGTTCTTGTCCGACGCGTCTGAGTTGCCCCATATCACGCTATTGGCAATCATCATTGCTCCTTCCTCAAAGAACAAGCCGCCACCAAGTTTCTTAGCCTCGTTGCGCACGATGGTGCTTGAGATTATATAGGCGCGATTGTCCTTTGTGCCATTTGTGGTCTTGCCGTTGTCGGCATAGATGGCTCCACCCTCTTCTGCCTCGTTGCGCTCAATAATCGAGCCGCTCACCGTGGCTCCAGGCATAAGAAAAAGTCCACCGCCGCGCACCGCCTTGTTGTAGACAACAATACAGTTGCGCACATGGGCGTTCTTCGGCACTATTGCACCACCACCCAAAGCCTTGTGGCCGTCGTTGGTTATTGCCTGTCCACCGATTATGAAGCATCCGTCGATGGTGGCTCTGTCGCTTACTGCTCCGTTGCTCCACTCCTGCAAATCGCCTGTTGGCCATGAGCCGAAGGTCACAGCATGATGGCCCACAATCTTATCGACAGAAGATGTTGCTGGCAACTTAGCCACAGCCGACAGCACAGTGCGACAGTTGACAAGGGTTCCGTCTGCCTTCTTTCGCCATTCGTCAAATACGTTGCGATTGTTGTCGTGCCAGTTGTAGCCTATAAGCTTTGTCGTTGTAGAAGTGCCAACAGTTACAGTCTGTTGGTCTCCCTCATAGAAACCACCCATAAGCGTCACTCCGTTGGGTATGAGGAAGGTGTAGCTCTGAGGGTCGGAAGGGTCGGCAAGAGTGTTGGGATGGTAGACAAATCCCTCGCCCTCGCTGTCCATGTCGTAGCCAGCCACCTTGACGACGAACTTATTTATATTGCTGAAAGTGGCATCACCATTCTTCTTCTTGATGAAGCACTCGCCAGCATAGTTGAGCACCTTCTGTAGCTTGTCGGCACAGGCGGCATTCTCTGGACTACCTCCAGTGTTTTCGCCATAGCCATTCTGCGTAACATAGAACACAATGGAGTCTTTGCGTGTCTCATAGGCGAACTTAGAGTAGGCATCCGACTCATAGGCTCCTATGTCCACCTTACAGTCCTTGATACGGTCGGAGTAGTCCATGTCGGTGAGTGGCAGGTCAACCTTCAGTGTCTCTTTATTTTGGTTGAGGTCTTCGGTTCCACCGTTCAAGCACTTTGTGTCTTCCTTCAGTCGGTAGTTGTTGGTAGTCTGGGCATTGTCGCCGGCTTCAAACGGGTTGTTGGCGGCTTGTTCGCTGCCTTTGATTACAATGTTCTCATTTGCCGCAGAGTATAAGCTCTCAGGAGCACCACCACTATTGTCATTCCATACACCGTAATAATTATCTTTTCCACCAACTAAGAAGCAGTTGTGTGCTGGCTTAAACGTGCTGACATTTGTAGAAGCCACCTGCGGATTGTTAGGGTAATCCACGCTCTTATTGCCATAAACAATACAGTTGTATAGCGACAGTTCCGACGAAACGCCAGTGGCATTGCCGTCCGATGCCCATTGCTCTATACCAGAACCGTTTGTTCTTGAGGTATTGTAAGCCACGGTGTTGTTGTAGAACTTGGCATTTTCGATGAAGATGCCTCCACCGCTACCCGTAGCTGCTTGATGGCTTACCACACGGTTGTTTGCCACAACCATGTTATAGCCAGTGCCCACAATCATATAGGCACCACCACCGTAGTCGTCGCAACCGCCAAAATCGTCGGTTCTATTGGCTATATTACCGCTAACATAACCATCAGACCAATTGCTCATTGTTTTGGCATTATAGTCGGTAGTGAGGTTCTTTAGAATGAAACTATTGGAAATCTTCGAATTAGATCCATCCATATACAGTCCACCGCCACGAGTACGGTAGCCGTGAGTTAGGTTGTTGATGATGATGAGGTTTTCGAGTTCCACGCCATGGA
The DNA here is from genome assembly GCA_934203355.1 of uncultured Prevotella sp. GTDB lineage: Bacteria > Bacteroidota > Bacteroidia > Bacteroidales > Bacteroidaceae > Prevotella. The sequence goes on from CAKPZC010000024.1 coordinate 7,799, forward strand.
ACACACGCACACCGGCACCTCCGTCACGGTTTGCCATATAGTTGATAATATAGCCGTGGCGCACAGTGAATCCGTCCCACTTCACATTCTCATATTCCTTGTAAACGCTTGGCTTATTGCCTCTGGTATAATTTCCCCACCAGTAACTGCCATTCTTGAAGCAGCGGTATTCGTTGGCATTATAAGGAGCTCCATTTCTATTTCCCGCCACATGCCATGTGGTGACGCATACATCAGGCTGGTAGAGCACGTAATGGCGTTGGCACATGCCAGTAGCGTTAGATGTAGCGTCTTTGGCACATTCATTCACTATGCTTTCAGCAAACGTGGATATGTTTAGCTCGTCACTCGTATTGCCCGTTACGGGCGAGTCCTTGCGTATCTGTAGTATGGTTTCATAATCCGACTTCTTGCGGTTGGCGTCAGCCGAGCGAGCCGGCACATACTGCGACAGCAGCGGTTTGCGATCTTGTTCGCTTGGTGTTCCGTCCTTCGGGAATCCACCATACACCTTCACACCATTGCGAATAACAAAGCCCTTGTAGTCGGTGTACACACCTGCGCCTACCCAAACTTCCTTAGGCTCGAATCCAGGGTCGTTTTTATGCAGTTCGTTGTATTTGGCAGCTATCTCAACAGCCAACTGTAGTCCACTGATATAGCGTTCCTTGCGGTCGTTGTTGATGCTGTTGTAGTTGCCAGTACTTGCACCCCAATCCCATTGGTTGGTATTGCCCTGGTAATATTTGTCCCACACTTTTCTGCGTGTTTCTGTACTTTGATAATTCTCATTCCAGTCTGGCACCATGAAGCGTGTGTAATGTCCCGATGCCGGTCCATAGTAAGGTTCGCTGCGTACGGGCGTGGTTGTCGTGCCCAGATACTTAGAATAGTCAGTATTGTCCCATGTGGTGGCAAGCAGCCTGTTGTCGTTGCCACGCACATATATGGAGTTATCGTCATTGTCCATATTAAGTGTGTCGCACATGGCGTTGCCATGAATAGCTGTGTCCCACGACTTTCCATTGTACACCACATCTGGATTTTCAATGAGCAGGTTGAAATTGGGCGATCCGTCAATCTCATCGAGCTTCTCGTCGTTGTCTTTAGGAGCTACGGTGTTGTAGGAGCGCACATAAATCACCTTGCCCGCCTTTGGCAGCAGAGCCTCAATAGCACCAAGGTCGGGAGTGCCACCGAGGTCGCGGTCGTTGTTGTTGATGTCCACCTTCAAGTCAGAAGTAGTGGTAGTAGCCTTGTTGATTATCGCCTTCATAGCCGTAGAGCTTGTGAGCGGACGATAGTCGGCTTCGCCACCATAATACACGTTGCCCGACTCGGCAGCACCCACATAGATGGAAGGATTGGAGAAGTTGGTTGCTCCATCCTTGCCTGTCGAGGCTATAGTCTCAAGTCCACTGGTGTTGTTGCAGGCTGTTGTTGTGCCTATGGGATATTGATTGCCTACGGCATAGGATGTGTTGCCATTGCGGTTGAGCACTTCATTCTGAGGAGCCCATGCAATATTGTTTACAATAGTGACGTGGTTGAAATCCATGTACTCAGGCTTGATACTGAACAGCCATGGGTCGTCGCCGCCAATGCCGTTGGTTGGCGAAGGCTCCACTGTGTTGTTGTTTACCACACAGTTGCGCATGACGAGCTTCACATTGTCTGCTAACATCGTAGATGCAATGGCAGGACCCGTATAGGCTATGTTGTTCTCGATGATGCAGTTGTCCATCTGCACATGGGCACCGTCGTAAAGCAAGACACCGCCACCACAGTGCATAGTAGCATTGTTGGTAGCCTTACCGCCAGTGACAGCCACTCCGTCGAAGGTGACATTGGCTCCTCCTGCCACACGCACCGTGTGGTAAGAATTGCCGTTGAGCGCACCAATCGTATAGCGTCCGTCAAGCTCAGTGCGGTTGTTCTTTATGTCGCGGTCATCATCTGTAGGTTGGGCAATGTCGTCTACCGAGGGATAACCACCCACGATGCGCAACGGACAATCCGTGCTCGGTATGCGGTGAGACACAGCATTGGCATCGTTGTTGTCGTAAGAGTATTCGGGATGGATATTGCCCTTGCGCAAGCACACCTCGAAGATAGTGTTGTCGTTGATAGTGAAACTCGTTTGACCGGCGTATGATGTCGGTGTCTCAACATTTAGATTAGTGATTAGAAATATTCGTCCTTCGTGGCAGCCCTGGAAATATTCAAGAACCTCACGTAGCGACGACGCATTGTTGCTCCACGAAGAACCATCTCCGTCGGACTTCGAACCCTGCGGGTCGACATATAGGCGCATCACATCCTTACCATCACGACGCGACAGAGCAGGACGGAAAGTCACTACCGGAGAGTTATAGGCTCCGATAGTAGTGGTAGTGTAAACCTTGCCCACGATGTCGACATCGGGATGATAGAGCAGTTCCTCGTCGAACATATATATAGGCAATCCTGCCGAGCGCACCGACGCTCCGTCCTTGGTGGACCAGTAGTAGTCGATTGATGTCCACTCGTGCTGTAGTCCGAGACATTCCTTGATATTGTTCCATGAGCCATACTGCTGTGCTCCCACGTCGTTGAGTTTAAAGCAGCAGTCGGTTTCGTCAGTGCCAAGAGTCATTGTTCCCGACTGGTAGATATTATTCCACACGGCTGAGTTTGGCGACGACAAGGCATTGTTGTAGAATCTCACCTTATCGGTCGTAGCATTGATAGCATGCATTTGAGCCTGCTGACCTGCCGTATTGGTAGTTGCGTTTTCTTCCGATGCGCGCTTGATGCCGTTGTTCCATATAATGTTGTTCACAGCATAGCAGTATCCTTTCACGTATAGACCACCAGTGTACGACGCATTCTTGTCCGAATCGTCGGTTGATGTAGAAGTGTAGTTGTTGACGATGGTGTTGTTGATAATGTTGCCACTCTCGTCGGCATAGACAGCACCGTTGGCGGTGTTCTCGTTGTTGGCAATCACCGAGAGGGCGAGCACATTGTAGTTCTGTGGCTTAGAGCCACGCTTCATGTACACACCACCTCCATTGCGCGCCTTGTTGTTGGCAATGATGCTTCGTGTCACCAAGCCGTAGCCGTCGAGGTAGACACCACCACCTTCGCCCGAAGCGTTCACATTATTATATACCAAGCAATTCTCCACACGTCCACCGACGTTGTATACAGCGGCACCACGTGCACCGTCGGCTGACGTTGAGCAATAGCGCACCACACAGTTGCGCAGCACGGCGTTCCCAGTCATCACTACTCCAGCGCCGTCGTTGCGCAGGAAGCTGCTACTGGTAGAACCCGACTCGGAGGTTAGTATTCCTCCCTCTATGGTCACACCTTCGAGAATGGTCTCCTTGTCGAAAGGCTCCACGCTGTTGTTGTCAGAGCCTGTGCCGTCTGTAACGACAGGGGCAAACCAAACCACATGATACGAACCACTGTTAATCGTCCATTCGTCTTTGGTGGGGTTCCATCCTGTATTGGTGTAGTTTGAAGCCTGAAAAATGGTGCGGCGGTCGGTGCCGTACTTCCATGTGTATTGAACGTCGCGTGTGCGGTCTTCTATTGATTCCTCGGTGCCTATGAATCCACCAATCACGTTGATGCCGCTATACATGCGGAAAGCCACCGGACTGTTGTTATCAGCTGTGATATGGGTCTGAGGTGTGTAAGTGCCTGCTGCCACCCACACCTCACCACGCTGACCAGTGCCATCGTTAAGAGCGTCTATAGCCTTTTGTGGAGAGGCAAAAGCCGTAGCCCATGATTTACCGTCGTTTTCGTCGGAGCCACCTGCTGCGTTTACATATCTGCGGCGCGATTTTGACACTTTTGAATAGGCATAGGCACCAATATCTATTGTAGTGGTTGTCTCGTCGTCGGCTGTGCCAAATCTGCTGTTTGCGCTTATTGCTTGGTCGCCCCATACTTTGTCATTATATTGCGTTGGGTCGCCTTTGCCAATAAGAGCCGATCCATAGTCTAGAGCAAACGACAGTTCTGGATAAGCCGTAGTCTTCCACCCATAGTTGAGGTCGTAGATAATCGAGGCAGCTGGGTCCTTAAAGTTTGGTGTGTCGCCTTCAGCCGAATTGTTGCTCTCTTGCAGCCAAATGTTTTTGTCGCCCGTGGGGGCGTCTTCGCCATGAAGTGTGTAGTAGGCACAATTGTATAGTTCAGGGGCTGGCGAGATTTTGTTGAGTCGGTGGTTGCCCCATATTACGGTGTTGTACACCTTCAGTCCGCTGTCGTTTGTTTTGTCAACAAGGTCGATTCCTGCACTGGTATTGCGCGTAATGGTGTTGTTTACAACGGTAGTGTTCTTCGACAATCGCATACCACCGTTGGTGTTGCAGAAGACGACGTTGTTGCTGATGGCAGCCTTGCCCTCAGCCCATATTCCGCCGCCAAGGTTGTCGTCGGCTCCACGTGTTCCTGCCACATTATTATATATGGTGTTGTAGCGTATGTAGGCACGGTGGTTGGCGTTGGGTTTGACATTAGCTGCCACGTATATGCCACCGCCACGCACTGCATAGTTGTTGGTGAAGAAGCAGCGCGACACGTCATAACCTCGCTCGCCGGTATTATTGTCGGCTGTGCTGGCATCGGTGATGTACACACCGCCACCGTAAGAATCGGCTGAACCCGACGCATTGCCACCCATGACAAAGAATCCGTTGAGCACGGTGGGGTTGTTGCCAGAGTTGGGGTTTGCGTTGGTGGGTGCCAAATTCATTGTCACCACATGCTCAGCGTTGTCAGTGCGTTTTTTGTTTTGTGGATATATCAGCCATGTTGCCGACACCACGTCGTCATATTCGATGTCGGCAGTGAGCACCGAGCGATATTTCATTCGCGAGAGGTCGCTGTCGAGATACTTACGTGTGTCCTTGGCTGGATTGTCGAGATTGTCGGGGTTTATCTCTGTCTCGTTGCCTTCAAAGCCTCCATACATGCGCACTCCCGACGGCAATACGAATCCTTTCGTGTTGGGCACAGTGTAGCAGTATTCCTTCTTGCCATTGGCTTCCTCCGTGGCGTAGCCCTTGACGTAGATGTTGCTTCCGGCTGTGGCTTTCTGTAATGCCTGCTGTAGCGATATGGCGTTGTTCCACGACAATCCGTCGGCGGTAGTGGATGCCGCCGTTAGGTCGTGTGGAGCCTTAACATAATAGTTCTGCGCCTTTATAGCGAGCGACAAACTCATAAGTATTGTCGCTGCTATTCCATTCTTTATAAATTTAAGCATATATTGAATGATGTTTTAGTTCGTACCTTGTGTTTGCGATATGTCCCATGTGAATTCCCTGTTGTCAGAAATGCCGCTCACCGTGGCGTTTATCTTATACCACGTGGCAGCCTGTGGCTGACTCTTGAAGTTCACGGTAACAGTAGACTGCTTCTCCGTGCCATCAGCCTGTTGTCCTTTTATGTCGAAGGTTATCTTGGGCAACGGTGTTGTTGTTTTGTAGGATTCGGGGAATACGTAGTGGTAAGCGCGTCCGTTGCGCTGGCTTGTCTCCGTTGTGTTGATGAAGGTTGCGCTTCCGCCAACCGCTTCGGTTGCGGTGGCAAGGTCGGGGAAGAGTCGTCCCGAGCCGGCACCTGTTATTGTGGGATTCGACGTATATTTGAATCCCGTGACATAGGCACGCAGACTGCTATTGGTGAAAGCCGAGGCTGCATCCCATTGCACGTCGATTTTGGCTGCAAGTCGCGACAGTCGCAGCACGGGAACTTTATATGGATTCTCTGCCGACGGCTTCGGATTGCTTATGTCGATGGTGCCCTGCTTGGTGTTGTCCGTTAGGTCGCGATAGTAGCCCGTGGCAACACTAAGAAACATCGACGTGGCATCGGCGTTGCCTGCGGCATAGCTGTTAGAGATGAGGCAGTTGTCGACCTGCTCCTTTGTGGTGCACGATTGCAACTTCGAGTAGAAATCGCCGTTTGCAGCCTGTGAGCTATATACCACTCCATAGCAATAGACCACTCCTTTTGCTAACTGCACTGAGTAGTAGCGCACATTCTCGCTGTTGTTGTATTTCTCGAGTTTTTCAAACTGTTCGCGTGTAAGTTTGTCCACCACAACGGTGTGTGTAGGCGTGGTGCTGTTCTTGTATACAAAGGCGAGCACGAAGGTGTCCCATGTGTCTGCCTCGCCTGTGCCTGTACCAGGGTCGGCGATGCGCGTTGCAGCATCGGGAGCCTGCACAATCATGCGCAATTCCACCTTTGGCTCGTCCACAGTAGTAGGCTCGTCGCCGCCAGAGCCACACGAAGCGAGCATCAGCATCAAGGCAAAGGCTGTGAGTATAAGGTTGATGTGTTTCATACGAATATAGGTTTCTGTTGTTTTTGTTCTATCAGAGGTCGATGTTATGGTCGCCGCCTGGCTTCCAGTCAAGTTCCACGCTGGCACCCACATTCTGCAGATTGGGCACCACCTCGCCCCGACTGTTTATCTTGCACTTTATGATGCGCAGCTCGCCCGCCTTGAGTGGTTGTGGCACGTAGAGAGTAGTCTTGGTGTAGCTGTCAGCCATTCTCACCACAACGCCAATGCGCCATGCCGCTGTCTCGGTGGTGCTGTTTCGTGTGTTGTATGTTTTAGGTGTGTCAGCCGAAGGCATGGTTGCGGCATATAGTCCGTATAGTCCGCCACCGCTTACGAGCGACGAGCGCACTACGGTGTGTCGTGCGAAATGGTAGGTGCTGTCGCTCACGGCAAAGTCGGTGGCTGTGTCGTCGACATATCCCGTCACGCTCATCACCTTGTTGTCGCCTGGGTCGAGCACCACACACGAGGCACAGTTTTGCATATACAGGTCGGCGTGATACGACTGGCTCTTGTCCCTAATCGACATGTTGAGGCGCGACGTGAACAGACCCTCGGTATGGCTGTCGATGGTGTCGGCAACTGTTTGGCTGAGCGTCAGCGAGTTCATCTCCTCTGCTCCCTTAATGTCGACAAGAGGCTCGGCTATGGCGTTGGCGAGTGCCAGGTTGCGATAGTCGAGCTTCTTGAGATAGACAGTATACTGGGCGTAGGAGGCATTGATTTCATGCTGCTCATGTCGTATGAGGTTGCCGGCAGGGGTGCCGAAGAACGAGAGGTCGAGTTCCTTGACGGTTGTGGCAAACACACGGTTGAGCGGCGTGAGCAACTGTGCCGCAAGTTGTCGCTCGGCATCGGTGGTAAGCTCGCGCTCCAGGATGGTTGGCACGTCGGTCTGTTGGTATACGTGGCGCACGGTGTAGTCGATGGTGTAGTTCTCACCACACTCCGAGAGGTCCTCGTCTATGCACGAAGTGAGGCATGCCGTGGCAATGGCTACTGCCACGACAAACCTCACACCATATCGTAAAGTTGATATCATATTATTCGTTTAGAGTTAAATTGGTGAACGGCAGCCTGATCAAGGGCTGCCGCCCTAAATGTGTTTATCTTTATATAATCAGCAATCTGTAGGAGGGTATGGCATCCCTGCCATACCCACTCTGCCATGATTATCTTGCCGATTTAGTGGGTATGGCAGGGATGCCATACCCTCCTACTATATGTAAAGATAATTCGGAACGGTTACTTAGTCGATATCTACATTAAACTCAATACCAGTCTTCCATGCGAGGTCAACCGACAGACCGAACTGAAGCTTTGTTGAACGCAGGTCGGGGATGGTGTTGTAAGCGTTCTCAAGCGACTTGATGGTAAGGTTCAATTTTGTCTGGTAGTCGCTCATAAATACGGCAGGGTGGTCAACGCCAGTAATTGTATATGTAGAAGGATCGAGTTCGCCAACAAGGTAGAACTTGCCACCAATAGGAACAATACCATCCTTACCACGGAAAGCAGCGTTAGAGTTGTTTGTCAACTCAATAGCTACATGAACCTTCTCTTGGTCTGTTACGCTACGTCCCTTATCATTTGGCAACACGATTGTGTAGTTGGCGTTAGATGGAGTTCCATTCTTTGCTACGATACCAGTAAGAGCATTATCATATACAGTTAAATCAAATGTAGATGTAGTCTTCGGCTGGAAGTTGAAACCAACCTCTGTAGGCTGACCACCGATGAGCAAGCCAGTTACTTCAAAGCCGCCTGTAGGAACTGCAACAGTACCTGGGAAATCACTTGAATTAAAGACATCTGTAAATGATGTATTATCTGGCAATGATGCTTCGTTACACTTTACTGTAGTCTTGAGACTTGCCACACCATAGTTGATGTTCTGACGCATAGCGATAGAACGGGTTGTTGGCTTAACTTCGTCTGTCCAACCAGTCTTAAGGTTTGTGGCATCTTGCATCCAAGGAGCAGTTGCTGCAATCCAATTCGTTGTATTATTGGGCCAATCTGTGCTTTTAAGCTCATTAGCTGTTGCAGCAAGATTACTACTACAGAAGTAGTAGATTGATGACGGGAAGCAAATCTTTGAAGCGTCAAGAACACCAGTACCTGTCAAAGAAGCGGTCGAATTATATGAGAATTTACTTGTAGCCTCATCGAATGCTACCTGCACAGCACCATCAGGAAGGTTGATGTTGTTTGGATAGGTATTTGGCGTCTTGTATTTAAGAGTAACATAACCGTCGGCTCCTGTAGCAATATAAAATACATTTGTAATTGCCGAACGTATAGCATTGGCAATACCTTGATCAGTTGTAGAACCGGTAGCTATCACCCCACCAACGTTGTTGTAAAGGCTCTCTAAGGCAAGACGGATACTGTTTGCAGAACCTGCCTGAAGTTTAATAAAATGCGCATAGAGTTTACCAAGAGTTGACGTTGCATTAGCATCCGCCCAACCTGTTACACTGGCTACAGCATTAAGCACTTCTATAAGTTTATCAGCAGAATTCGTATTATCAAAAGTTCCAATTTGCCACAATTTTGCCTCAATGGCATTTATAGCAGTTTGCTTATTACCATCATAAGTAAATGTAAGCAAACCCTTTTCAAACTTTGTTTTCGCAGTTGTCGTTCCCTGAGGTCCATGTCCATAGAAAAGGAAGTACTTTGTTCCAACAGGTATTAATACATCACTGTAAATATGTGACGATTGAAAGGAAGAAATATCTCCTGTAGCAAGAGTTTTAGCAAGGGAAATTTTATCCGTACTTGTTCCACCTGCTGCAGGCTCCTCACTAAATGAATACAAAAGAATGTCCTCCATACCCAGGAAGTTTCCACTTGCCTGCGTATTATCCGCATTCATACGTGTTCCCCCATTTGCCCTCGGAATATTCAGAGCAAACTGAGTCTTCACCGCCTTGTTGTCAGTGATGTTAGTCGAGTCATTGCCGAGGTCGTCCGACGAGCACGATGACATCACACCGAGTCCTGCAAGGGCTACTGAGCCCATGAGGAAAAAGCTGTTTAGTTTCTTCATAATAATGAATTTTTTTGTTAATGTATAACTATTGTTTGATTAAAAATATTTATTTCTCTTTTTCTTTACTTATCTACACATTGCCTTTAGGTTTCGTGTCTATTGTTCTGCCTTCTTTATTGCCTCACACTGTCTGAGGTTGTCCAGTGCCTCGGCGTTTCCGTCGTCAGCAGCACGTCGTATATACTCCATGCCTTCGGTGCGGTTGATAACAGTATGGGCTGTTGCGGCAACACGATGAATAGCGTCGCCGCCCACATTATTATATATATAAGGAGTTCATATTGATTAAGTTTTTTTTATTTGCTTAGCAAGTCTTTATTTTATGTTGTAGACCAACGACAGCGCAGCCTTCGTTGGCATTATCAGCGTCTTGGTGTCGCTGCCCACCTTCGAGCCACAAGTGGCACACTCGTATTTCTCGTATTTCGTGATGCCCACGCCCACTCCCACTTCAGCCTCTATGCTCCAGTGTTTGCCAGGCAGCATCCACGAGTAGCCATAACCGAAGCCTATGGCACCGAGGTCGCCTTGGTAGCGATAGTCGCGCAGACTCTTAAACACGCCCAATGGCAACTTAACGCCTCCTATGTTGTAGTGGGAATAGACGAGGTGCATGCCAAAGAAATGTCCGCCATAGGGCGCACACATCCAATAGCGTGCCTCAGGTTGCACCGCAATATGGCGCAACTTCTTGTTGTCGGAGAAAGTGAAGGGATTGTAGCCAACCGACAATTCAGCAGTCCACCTCTGCCCTATCTTGGTCTCAAGAGCAAGATTGGGTGTGGCAGTTGCCCAATACAAGGCGTTGGTCTTCAACACCGTATGTTGTCCGTATGCACTTACCGAAAACAGAAGAAACATGGCAAGGCAAAGTATATTAAGTCTAAAGTTCATAAATTATTCGATCATATTAATGAATGAAGTAGGTCTCATTGTTACTAATTGCGAAATTACGCTTTATTTTCGCACATTGTATCTAAATGCTAAATATTTTTACAAATGTTTAGTATTAAAGTAGAGTTTTTGCTGATTTTAACGTAATGGGGGGGGTAATGTTAAATGATGTATTTTTCTGTATATAAAAAGGCAATCTGTGGGAGGGTATGGCACCCCTGCCATACCCTCCCATAGATTGCCCTCCTTTTTATACAATGCCTTGCGCCATCATAGCCTTGGCAACCTTGAGGAAGCCAGCCACGTTGGCACCACGCACGTAGTTGACGTAGCCGTCGGCCTGAGTGCCATACTTCACGCAGTTAGCGTGAATCTCGTTCATGATGCTGTGGAGTTTGCTGTCAACCTCCTCGCTGCTCCAGCGCAGACGCTCAGAGTTCTGGCTCATCTCCAATCCTGACACAGCCACACCACCAGCGTTGGCAGCCTTGCCTGGAGCATAGAGCAGCTGAGCATCCTGGAACACCTTGATAGCCTCGGGAGTAGAAGGCATGTTGGCACCCTCGCTCACAGCGAATACACCGTTGGCAACGAGTGTGCGAGCGTCGTCACCATCGATTTCGTTCTGTGTGGCTGAAGGCAGAGCGATGTCGGCCTTCTCGCCCCAAGGACGTGCGCCGGCAACATACTTCACACCGTATTCCTCGGCATACTCGCGAATGCGTCCGCGCTCCACGTTCTTCAGTTCCTTAACGTAGGCGAGCTTCTCGGCGTCGATGCCGTCTGGGTCGTAGATATAGCCGTCGGAGTCGGAGAGAGTTACAGGGATAGCTCCGAGCTGGATGAGTTTCTCTACAGTATACTGAGCCACATTGCCCGAACCGCTCACGAGCACACGCTTGCCCTTAAGCTCTATGCCTCGGGTCTTGAGCATGTTCTCAAGGAAGTAGACGTTGCCGTAGCCTGTTGCCTCGGGACGGATGAGCGAACCACCGAACTCCTGACCCTTGCCAGTCAACACACCAACGAATGTGTGGGTAAGCTTCTTATACTGTCCGAACATATAGCCCACCTCGCGTCCACCAACGCCGATGTCACCAGCCGGTACGTCCTCGTCGGGACCGATGTGGCGATAGAGCTCGTTCATGAACGCCTGGCAGAAACGCATCACCTCGGCATTGCTCTTGCCGCGAGGCGAGAAGTCGGAACCGCCCTTGCCGCCACCCATAGGCAGAGTGGTGAGAGCATTCTTGAAGGTCTGCTCGAAGGCAAGGAACTTCAATATTGAGGGATTCACCGAAGCATGGAAACGAATGCCGCCCTTGTAGGGACCAATGGCATTGTTGTGCTGAATGCGATAGCCCATGTTGGTCTGCACATTGCCCTTGTCGTCAACCCATGTCACACGGAACGAGATGATGCGGTCGGGTATGCAAAGGCGCTCAATAAGGTTGGCGCGGTCGAATTCCGGATGACGGTTATACTCTTCCTCGATGGTGCCGAGGACCTGGCTTACTGCCTGAATGTACTCAGGCTCGTTAGGAAAGCGCTGCTTGAGGCGCTCTACTGTTTCAATTGCGTTCATATTTTTGAATTTTGAATTTTGAGTTTTGAGTTTTGAATTGTTGCGCGGAGCGCAATTTTGAGTTTTGAGTTTTGAATTTTGAATTGTTGCCTTTGGCAATTTTGAATTTTGAATTTTGAGTTTTGAATTATCGCCTTTGGCGATTTTGAATTTTTGAGTTTTGATTTTGATTAACCAATTCATAATTCAAAACTGATTAATTCCTAATCGGCTCTGCCGACAATTCAAAATTCAAAACTCAAAATTCAAAATTGCGCAACGCGCAACTATTCAAAATTCAAAACTCAAAATTCATAATTGCGCAACGCGCAATAATTCAAAATTCAAAATTCAAAACTCAAAATTACCTCTCTTTGAGAGGTAAGTACTCCTTCACATCCAGCACATTCTTATAAGCTGGTCGTATGATGCGTCGTCCCTCCATGTTGAGTTCCTCGATGCGGTGTGCCATCCATCCCACAATACGCGCCATGGCGAATATCGGGGTATAGATTTCCTGAGGCAGACCAATCATCTCGTAGATGAATCCCGAGTAGAAGTCGACGTTGGCACAGATAGGTTTCTTGGTGCGGCGGTGGTCCTGCACACACTTTATGCCCTCCTGCTCCAAGAGTCGCAGGAACTCATATTCCTTCTCCATACCCTTCTCCTTGGCAAGTTCTCCGGCAAGACGTTTCAATTCCTTAGCACGCGGGTCGCTCAGAGTGTAGACAGCGTGGCCTATACCATAGATAAGACCAGTGCGGTCGTAGACCTCCTTGTTGAGTATGCGGTTGAGATAAGTGTCGATTTCGTCCACTGAGGTCCAGTCCTGAATCTGCTCCTTCAGGTGATGAATCATGTTAATCACCTTGATGTTAGCACCACCGTGGAGCGGACCCTTGAGCGAGCCAATGCCAGCAGCAATGCTCGAATAGGTGTCGGTGCGCGACGATGAAGTGACGCGCACGGTGAACGTAGAGTTGTTGCCGCCGCCATGCTCCGCCTGTATGATGAGCAGCAGGTCGAGCATACGTGCGTCGAGCTCGGTGAAGTCCTCGTGCTTAAGCATGTAGAGGAAGTTCTCGGCTATCGACATGTTCTCTCTCGGGTGACGAATGTGGAGCGATCGTCCCTGCACACTGTGGCGATAGATATTGTAAGCGTAGGCGATGATAGTGGGGAATCGGGCAATAAGCTCAATGGCTTGTCGCATGAGGTTGTCGCGCGAGAGGTCGTCGGGATTGGGGTCGAAGGTGTACATCTCAAGCACACTGCGCGCCAAGATGTTCATGATATTAGAGCCTTCGAGGTCGATGATGTGCACTATAGTCTTATGGTCGAGAGCCATATTGTCGTTGATAAGCTCGCGGAAGGCATCGAGGTCTTCACGGTCTGGCAAGTTGCCAGAGAGCAACAGATAGGCTATCTCCTCGAAACCAAAACGGCGTTCATTTATAATAGGTGTAACAAGGTCGTCGAGTTCGTAGCCACGATAGAACAGTTTGCCTTCGGTAGGCTCCAGATGTCCGTCGGCGTCGCGCTGATAGCCCACAACATTACCGATATTGGTGAGTCCTACGAGCACACCGCTACCGTCCTCGTTGCGCAATCCGCGCTTCACGCCGTATTCCTGAAACAATGCGTTGTCTATCTTGCATGAGTTTTTCACTTCGTCGGACAACTTATAAATCAAATATTCCTTGTTCATAAATGCTACCGTTATTATGTTGCTTAATGTAAAAGAAAACAATCTTTTATAACCTTTACTGATCAAGACAGTATCTATTTCTTTTGCAAAAGTACGAAAATTATTTTATTTCGTCACATAAATACGAAGAAAAATAACTAAAAGCACACTTTTGAACCGCAAAAACATAAAAAAGCAACAAATACCTTAGTTCACTACTTCAAGCTGCGAGAGTTGGCGAATGGTGAGTTCCTTGCCCGTGCCCACATTGGAAACTCGCGCACCGTGTGCTGCACACCAGTGGCAATGACAAAATCCTCGGAAAGCATCAATCGCCGTCGACACCAAGACCAAACAATGCAAAATCGCCACGCAGAGGGTCATCGGGGAAAATAGCAAGCATAGCGTCGGTAAGCTTGCGGGCTGCCGACATCGACGCTGTGCGACTACCGAGAAGACCCATGCGCTGAGCCTCCTGCACCACATGAGTGTCGAGAGGCATGATGAGGGTGCGGCGGTCAATGATGTCGCTCCACAGTCCAAGGTCGACGGGCGAACCGTCGCGCACCATCCAACGCAGAAACATGCACACACGCTTGCATGCCGACGACGTGTTCTTGGGCACTATCTTGCCTGCTCCATGCTCAGCGAAAAAACTACATATGGCGGCTACTGCCTCAAGACCCGTGTGGGCATTGAGACGCACAAACTCCTTCATGCTGCCATACTCGCGGAGCATGTCGGCATAGGCAGATATAAGACAATGGAGGTCGTGGCATGTGTAGAGACGATAGTAGCAGTCGGCGGTGTCGGGAATGTCGTCGCGCCAAGAGCCCGAACGAACCCAATGGTCAACCTCGCCATGCGACGCGTCGACGAGAAACTGTATCTTAGGGAAGAACTGCTTGCGCGAGCCATAACTCAGACACGACGCAAGAAATGCCGTCGACTCCTGATTGGCTTCGCCCGACACTTTGTGCATGAACGAACTGGGATCGGAGGGAAGGAAATCGGCTGTCTCGTACTTGGCAGCGAGACTGCGAATAAGGGATATGAGTTGTTTGTCGATATTCATTTTTTGCTTGATTTTTGGGAATAAAAAAAGCGATAACCTTCACAGGCGACCGCTTCAAATCTTCAATAGGTATTAGCCTTTCTTTAAGGTAAAAAGATTGTTTTCAGGATAACTGATGCAAAGATATTACATTTTTTATTCTTACCAAACTTTTTTGGCAATTATTTTTAAAAAAAATGCCGTGTTCCCACACATTCTATAAAAAATGTAAGCATCAGCACCCTAAATTGGGGTTAACGCCTAATTTCTTGTAACACTTGGTCAGCAATGCTCTTCATGCCTTTCACCGACGGATGACCACTTTGCTTGTCGATGTTCTTGAGTTTGATTACCGGCACATTGTAGTGACGGCAAACCTCGTCGACCGACTTGTTGATGTCGTCCTTCAATTCGGAAATGTTTTGCTTAAAAAAAGTGACATATCTGCCATAACCTCATTCAACAAGCAGACAGTCAACAAGTTAAAGACTGGCAGATATATGTCACTTTTGGAAAAACGAAAGCCTATCTGCCATCCGAAGGGGTTAATGTGCCAGCCAAAATGGAGAATGTGGCAGCCGAAGAAGAAAAAACATAAGATATTTTTTAAAAACTTTGTGGAATGAGCGAAAATGTGTAATTTTGCATTTATGAGAATAGACATAATAACCGTATTGCCCGAAATGCTTGAGGGCTTTGTGAACGAATCAATACTTGCACGCGCACAGAAGAAGGGTCTCGCCGAGATTCATCTACACAACCTGCGCGACTACTCCACCGACAAGTGGCGCCGCGTGGACGACTATCCCTATGGAGGGTTTGCTGGAATGGTGATGCAATGCGAACCCATCGACCGCTGCATAGCTGCATTGAAGGCTGAGCGCGACTACGACGAGGTGATATACACATCGCCCGACGGAGAAAAGTTCGACCAGCATATAGCCAACGACCTCTCGCTCAAGGGCAACATCATAATACTATGCGGCCACTATAAGGGCATCGACCAGCGTGTGCGCGACCATCTCATCACACGCGAGATAAGCATCGGCGACTATGTGCTGACCGGAGGCGAGCTTGCGGCGGCTGTCATGGCTGATGCCATCGTGAGAGTGGTGCCAGGAGTGATTGGCGACGAGCAAAGCGCACTGAGCGACTGCTTCCAGGACGACATGCTGTCGGCTCCTATCTATACCCGACCTGCCGAATACAAGGGATGGAAGGTGCCAGAAATTTTGCTCAGCGGAAACGAAGCAAAAATCAAAAACTGGGAAATGGAGCAAGCCATGGAGCGAACACAACGACTGCGCCCCGACCTGCTGAACAAATAAAAAAAATACCAAACAACATAAACAAATCTAATTTAGAAATCTACAAAAGCAATGAGAAAAAGTGTTTTTTCAGCCATTGCATTGGCGTTTGCCATTGCAATGCCAGCCAACGCACAGGAAGGACTCCTCAAGAAGTATGCACAACGACTGTCAACACCACGCCACTACGTGTGCTACCGAACAACGGAGAATATAAAAATCGACGGCAAACTCAACGAAAAAGCATGGGGAAAAGCCGCCGACACCGAATCGTTCGTGGACATCAGCGGAGAGGGATTCCCCAAGCCTATCTACGACACAAAGGCACGCATGATGTGGGACAACAACTATCTGTATGTGGCTGCCGTGATGGAGGAACCAAACATCGTGGCTAACCTGACACAGCGCGACACCATCATATACCACGACAACGACTTCGAGGTGTTTCTCGACCCAACTGGCGACGGACAGAACTATTTCGAAATAGAAAACAACGCACGCGGCGTTATCTTCGACCTCATGCTCGACCGTGCCTATCGCTCGGGAGGCAACTTCCACATACAATGGGACTGCCCGGGACTGAAACTTGCAGTGTCGCACGACGGCACTCTGAATAAACCGAAGGACAAGGACCGCTCGTGGACTGTGGAGATGGCTATACCTCACAAGGCTATCACACGCAACTTTACCAACCCTCTGCAGGCAGGCAACACATGGCGACTGAACTTCTCGCGCGTGGAATGGCTGAAGAAGGGCGGACCAGAAGAAAACTGGGTGTGGACTCCGACTGGCGAAATCAATATGCACGCACCTAACCAGTGGGGATTCCTGCAGTTCTCGGACAAGGCGGTGGGCACTGGCACCGATGAGTTCCGCTGCCCATACAACATGGAAGCCTACAAAATGCTTTGGGCAATGTTCTACGCACAGCTCGACAAACACGGCAAGGACGGAAGCTACACAAGCTCGACAGCGGTTCTCGGAGTGACCGACAGCGACCTCGCCACACTGCCCAAGGGAAGCAACGTGGAAATAGAAGCCACTACCAATCAGTTCAACGTAAGTGTTCTCGTGGGAGGCACCGGCAAACGATATGTGGTAGACCAGAACGGTAAATTCGAAGTGAAATAATTGAAAATTCGCAAGCGAAAGGAGTTATTGGAAGTTATTGGAAGGTAATGGAAGGTAACTCGCTTCGCTCGTGAAGTTAACGGACATATGTCATATTGTTTAAGCAATAAAGCATTTGTCCGTTAACTTCCATCCTTCTACGATGGATTAACTTCTTCTTAACTTCCAATAACTCCTATTTTGACACACCCTTCCTCAAATTTTATTTTCCTATTTCTTTACAAAACTTCTCTCCCAGCATAAATCCTTCCTCATACAAACGTTCGAGCTTGGCGGTGTCCTTCTCCATTCTTGTCACCTCCATAGGACGCTCGGGCCGTATGCATATCACCTTGCCTTCTTCTTCAAGACGGTCAACCATATCGAGCTGACGGTTGTAAGCCTCAAGCCTATGGCTTAGCAACACACGCAGACGCGGATACTTCTTGTAAATGAAATGGGGTATCTTATGGTCGCGCCCTGTGTGGCGCCAACCCTTATTGCGCGTCAAAACCAGCACATTCCTTTCATGTCCCAACTCCATGGAATGAAGCACGGGGATGCTGTCGGCAATGCCACCATCGAGCATAGGCACACCATCAACCATGACTATCTTGCTGACATAAGGCAGCGAACTCGACGCCCTCACCACATAGATGGCACGCTGACGGTCGCTACGCTCCTGCAGATACTCAGCCCTGCCCGTAAGACAATTGGTAGTGACCATCTCGAAGGTTGCCGGATTGTTGAAGAATGTGTCGTAGTCGAAGGGAATGAACTCGTTGGGAAACTTGTCGTAGAGCAGTTTTGTGTCGAAAATGCAACCCTGAGTGACAAGGTGGCGCAGCCCTATATAATCATAACGCGCCAAATAGTCGATGTTAGACACACGGGCGCGACGCGGCTGACGACTCATATACGACATGCCGTTGCAGGCACCAGCCGAAACAGCCACCACATAATTGAAATACATCTCATGCTTCATAAAACCGTCGAGCACACCGCTCGTGAACACGCCACGCATGCCCCCACCCTCAAGAACTAATCCTGTATTGCTATCTATTGTCATTGTATTCACTGTTTATCTTAGTAACTTAATTTCGCAAGCGAAAGTAGTTATAGGAAGTTATAGGAAGATAACTCGCTTCGCTCGTGAAGTTAATGGACAAATGTCCTATTGTCTAAGCAACAAAGCTATTGTCCGTTCGCTCGGCTTTGCCGCTTGCTTGCAAGAACTTCTTGAACGACCAAAGGGAGTGGAATTTCCTTGAGCTTCGCGAAAAACTTCTTTAATTCCATTAACTTCTGAACTTGCAAAAGTTCAATTGGTAACAACTTGTAATTGCTTTGAACTACAAAATTAGTGATTTTTGGTCAAACTTCTGCCAAAACCACCAACTAAATACATATGTTTAACCATCCTACACACAACGACCACAAAAGCACAACAACACGTTATCATAATAAAACATAAATTAAACCCTCATGTTTTGGCATGTCTTTACAAATCATTAACTTTGCAATTAAACCAATAATAATAATGTAATATGTTTGACAAAGCCACCTACGTAGGCCGTCGCGCCAAGCTCAAGGAACTTGTAAAAGACGGCATTATCATATTATTCGGCAACAATGAGTCGCCATGTAACTACCCTTCAAACGGCTATTATCCGTTCCGCCAGGACTCAACGTTCCTCTACTACTTCGGACTCAACCGCGACGGACTCGTGGGAGTAATCGACATCGACAACGACATCGAGACTCTCGTTGGCAACGACATAGACATTGAGGACATCGTGTGGTATGGCAGCGTGAACAGCGTGCACGATATGGCAGAGAGCGTGGGTGTGAAGAACACCGTACCAATGAAGTCGCTCAAGACTATCTGCAACGATGCTATACGACAGAAACGCCGCATACACTTCCTGCCGCCCTACCGCCACGACATCAAAATACAGATATTCAGCCTGCTCGGCATTCACCCCGTACAGCAGAAGGAAGCAGCAAGCATGGACCTCATCAACGCAGTCATCAAAATGCGCTCGGTGAAAGAACAGCAGGAAATCGAAGAGCTGGAGCGCGCCGCCGTCATAGGCTACAAGATGCACACAACAGCCATGCGACTCACTAAACCGGGAGTGACCGAGAAATACATCGGTGGACAGGTGGACGGTGTGGCACTGTCGCACGGAGCCATGACAAGTTTCCCGACAATCTTCAGCCAGCACGGCGAAATAATGCACGGCAACCCGTCGATGGCTGAACTCGAAAGCGGACGACTCGTACTGTGCGACTGCGGAGCCGAGACAATCAACAACTACTGCTCGGACAACACTCGAACATATCCCGTAAACGGAAAGTTCACACAGCGACAGCTCGAAATCTACAGCATCGTGGAGGCTTGTCACGACTATGTGCTCGAGGTGGCAAAACCTGGAGTGAAATATATGGACGTGCACTTTGCCGTGTGCCGACTGATGACCGACCGACTGAAGGAACTCGGACTGATGAAGGGCGACACCGAAGAGGCTGTGGCAGCCGGTGCACACGCCATGTTCCTGCCTCACGGACTCGGCCACATGATGGGCATGGACGTGCACGACATGGAGAACCTCGACCAGATAAACGTGGGATTCGACGAGGAGACACGACCACGACTCGACCAGTTCGGAACCAACTGTCTGCGCATGGGCAGACGACTTGAGGAGGGATTTGTTGTCACCGACGAGCCGGGTATCTACTTCATTCCTGCACTTATCGACGACTGGAAGGCATCGGGCCACTGCGCCGAATTCCTCAACTTCGACATGCTTGAAACCTACAAGGACTTCGGAGGCATACGAATTGAGGACGACGTGCTCATCACAAAGGACGGTTGCCGATTCATAGGCAAGGACCGCATACCCTACCACCCACAGGAAGTAGAGGAGTTTATGAAGAACAACTAAGAAAAAAGTAACAACAACCAATTAACAACAAATAAAAACAACAAATGAAAAAAATTTTCACTCTTGCGCTAATCGCTGTTTTTGCTTTGGGCGCAAACGCTAAGGCGAAGAAGACTGTCAACAAGAACAAGCCTGTCTTCACTACCATCAAGGCGAATCCTATCACAAGCGTAAAGGACCAGAACCGTAGCGGCACCTGTTGGGACTACTCTACCCTCTCGTTCTTCGAGGCTGAAATCCTTAAGGCTACAGGCAAGACCTACGACCTCTGCGAGTCGTTTATTGCCAACAAGGACTATATGGAACGCGCCGTACAGGTGGTTCGTCTCCACGGCGACTGCCAGTTTGCACAGGGCGGTTCGGCTTACGACGTATTGGCTGTATTGAAGAACCACGGTATCTGCCCAGAGGACGCAATGCCGTTCCCAGGCTCTCTCTATGGTGACTCACTCAACAACTTCAACGAGTTCTTCGGTCAGCTTGAGCCTTACGTAGCTGGTATCGCACGCAGCAAGGCTGACAAGATTTCAGGCCAGTGGAAGGTGGGACTCCAGGGCATCCTCGACGCTTACCTCGGCAAGTGCCCAGAGAAGTTCACATACGAAGGCAAGGAGTACACTCCGAAGTCATTTGCCGCAAGCCTCGGCATCGACTTCGACAACTACGTGTCTATCACCAGCTACTCTCACAAGCCTTACTACACACAGTATGCTGTAGAGGTGCAGGACAACTGGCGCAACCCATTGTCATGGAACCTTCCTCTTGAGGACATGGCACGCATTCTTGAGAACGCCGTAATGAACGGATACACCATTGCATGGGGTGGCGACGTTAGCGAGCCGGGCTTCACACGCAAGGGCCTCGCTTACTTCTACGACACCAAGAAGATGGAGAATCTCTCGGGCTCTGACATGGCTCGCTGGCTCAAGATGTCGCCTGCAAAGCGCACCAACATCGTTGACTCTCTCGGATGCACTGTTCCTGAGCTCACTCCGACAGCCGAGCAGCGCCAGCAGCGCTTCGACAACTGGGAGCTCACCGACGACCATGGCATGCTTATCTATGGTATCGCCAAGGACCAGTATGGCAAGGAGTACTACATGGTGAAGAACTCTTGGGGCGAGACTGGCGACTACAAGGGCACATGGTACATGACCAAGAACTATATCGTTGCCAACACTATGGACTACATGGTGAACAAGAACGCTATCCCAGCTGACATCCTCAAGAAGATGGAAGACGCTAAGAAGAAGCAGTCGATTGCCGACTAATACACACATTAAAATATTATAAAAAGTCCGCAAGCACCAACATGGCTTGCGGACTTTTTTTGCACCATAGGCTACCAAATAATGACAATGGCGTTACCAGAACCTGAAACACAACGTACCAGAACCTGAAACACAACGTACCAGAACCTGAAACACGACTTACCAGAACCAGAAATAAAACATACAACACAAACGCAAAATAGAAAAGCAAAAAACATTAAATTGTCAAATTTAATTCTTAACTTTGCCTATGCAGAAAGACAGTGCTGCGCATATTCATTATAAATGTATAAAAACAAAATAATTTATGAAATATCCAATTGGCATACAGGACTTCAAATCCATAATAGAAGGCGAATATGTATATGTAGACAAGACTGCCTTGATATACAAACTTGCAAAAGAAGGAAAAGTGTATTTTCTGAGCCGACCTCGCAGATTCGGCAAGAGTTTGCTTATTTCCACCCTTGAATATTACTTCAAGGGTGAGAAAAAACTATTCAATGGACTTGCCATCGATAAATTGGAGAAAGACTGGGAGAAATATCCGATATTTCACATCGACTTCAACAGTAACAACTTTAGTATAGGCGACACTTTAGAAAAATTGCTCAATGGACTTATCGAGGATTGGGAAAAACAATACAACCTAAAAGGCAATACACATTATAGTGTAGGTGAACGTTTTAACAGGCTTCTTGCACATGTTCATGAACAAACAAACAAACGCTGTGTTGTACTAATCGACGAATACGACAAGCCACTACTCGATGTACTTGACACTGGCTATTACACAAAAACCCCAAATGGCGACAACATTCTTATAGAAGAATACAACCGCAATATTCTCAAAGGCTTTTATTCTACATTTAAAGCAGCCGACGCACACCTACAATTTGTAATGCTCACAGGTGTAACTAAGTTCTCGCAAGTAAGTGTATTCAGCGGTTTCAACCAACCGTCGGATATAAGTATGAATACACATTATGAAGAGATTTGCGGCATCACCAAAAATGAATTGGAATGTGTGTTCCATGAACAAATGGACGAAATGGCAAAGAAATTCAAGATATCCAACGAAGAAATGCGCAATATGCTTAAACTTCACTACGACGGATACCATTTCAGCGAAGGCATGACCGACATCTACAATCCGTTCAGTGTGCTTAATGCATTCAATAGCGGTACTATTCGCGACTATTGGTTCGCATCTGGAACACCTACATATCTTATACGACTTCTCAACCACACTAAAGAAAACCTCGACGAACTCACAGGCAAATATTATGACACTTCGGAATTTGTCGACTACAAAGCAGATGTGGAGAGACCTCTGCCTATGATATATCAAAGCGGTTATCTGACAATTAAGGACTACGATCCTCTTACTGGTACATATCTACTTGACCTGCCAAATAACGAAGTGAAAAGAGGGTTTGCAACAGCAATAGCCAACAACTACCTGCAACCAAGCACTCCCACACTTTCTGTCATGGCTCAACTCGTACGCTCACTTGCCTACGACGATATGGAGGCATTGAAAAAACAGTTAACGGCTTTCTTCGCAAGCATCCCATACTCAATGCGGCGTAAGGAGAACGAACAAGAGCGAGAACGCTATTTTCACTATACGTTTTATCTGATATTCCGCATAATAAGTACATATCTCGTTCTTACTGAATTACAACAAAGTGAAGGACGGGCTGATTGTATCATAGAAACCTCGAATAATATATATATAATTGAATTCAAATTAGACGGCACGGCAGAAGAAGCTTTAAAACAAATAGAAGATAAAGGCTACTATCGCCCCTACATTAATGACTCACGCACAATACGTAAAATAGGTGTCAGTTTCTCGTCGACAACTGGAACCATTAACGATTGGGACGTTAGATAAATGTTTTGTCGTTTCAAATTTTAATGCTAACTTTACACAAGAAAACGAAATTATAGAGTATGGCAAGAAAACTATATCCTTTAGGCATACAGACATTTGAGCGGATACGCATAGAAAACCGTTTTTATGTGGACAAGACTGAGTACATATATAATATGGTGCATACAGATAGTGCATACGTCTTCTTGAGTCGTCCACGCAGATTCGGCAAGTCGCTTCTTGTCTCCACATTGCAGAGCTATTTTGAGGGACACAAGGAACTCTTCAAGGGGTTGGCAATGGACAGGTTGGAAAAGGAGTGGACGGAATATCCCGTGCTTCATTTCGACCTTTCGGGTAGCAAGCATCAAGAAGAAGACCAGCTGAACAGGTATCTTGACTATATTCTTAAAAAAAACGAGCGCAGGTTCGACATTGAGTGTGACGCTGTGGATGCAAATGTACGTCTGGCAAATCTCATATCTTCCGTCTACAATAAGACGGGCAAGCAGGTGGTTGTGCTTATTGACGAGTATGACGCTCCGTTGCTGGATGTGGTTCATCAAGACGAGCGGCTTGAAAACTTGCGATATCTTATGCGCAACTTCTACAGTCCGTTGAAGCAGTGTGAGCCGATGTTGCG
>CAKPZC010000025.1 GCA_934203355.1 uncultured Prevotella sp.
GAGCTTAACAACCTCGACAATATAAGCATGTACGACCATTACTCTGCCATCTGCGGCATAAGCAAGACTGAACTGCTTACACAGATGAAGCCTGATGTGGAATTGCTTGCCAAAGCCAATGGCACAACATTTGACGAGACGGTGGCTGAACTTACCGATTTTTATGATGGTTACCATTTCAGCGAACATGCGGAGGATGTTTTCAATCCGTTTAGCCTTGTCAAGGCTTTACGAAACAAGAAGGTTGCTGCCTACTGGTTCAGTTCGGGTACACCAAGCTATCTGATAAAGACCTTGCAGAAATATCATGTGGGCGTGATGGACATAGAGAAGAAAAGCGCATCTATTGACGACTTTGACGTGTCGCCAGAACAAATGACTTCTGCCTTGCCTCTTCTCTATCAGAGCGGTTATCTAACTATAAAGAAGTATAACCCAATACTACAGAAGTACCAGCTTGACTATCCTAACAAGGAGGTGCGCATAGGTATGGTCAAATCGCTTGCGCCTAACTATCTGTCACCAATACAGCTCGACAACAACGGCTTCGTATTTGATTTTCTGGAGAATCTGCTCGACAACAACATGGATGGGGCTTTGCAGAAAATGCAGGCGTATCTTGCAAGCATATCCAATCAACTGTCAAACAAGAACGAGCGCGACTTCCAAACCGTGTTCTATCTCATCTTCAATCTTATGGGAGCATACATTAAGGTTGAGGAATGTAGCGCAATAGGCAGAGCTGATGCCGTGCTGCACTTGCCTGACGCCATATACGTGATAGAGCTAAAGTATGACGGTTCTGCCGACGCTGCCCTGCAACAGATTGACGACAAGGGTTATCTTATTCCGTATTCGGCAGAGGGCAAGCGATTGATAAAGGTCGGCGTAAACTACGACAGCCTTAAACGAACAATTGGAGAATGGAGAATCGTGGAAGAGTAAAAAAAATCCTTGAGGGACATCTGATTTACTTTGATGCCCCCAAGGAACCATAAAAGACCAATAGTCATTAATGATTCAAATTATCTACAACCGAATAAAACTTCAATTGCGTATTATAATTATTCAACAAGCCCCATCATCTTCCCCATCGTAGTATCTGTAAACGTACGCCAGATTTCAAGTTTCACCTTCTTGTAATCATCAAATAACTGATCGACATATTTTATCTCAAACACCAGACGAAGGTCGTTCTTATTCTCTTCTATAGTCCCCTCTTTGCGATAGCCAAGACGGGCAATCCTGATAAGGAAAAGATCGCGAACTCCCTTACCCTTAATGTAAGGCATGAAATAGTACAGTTTGTTGAGAGCTACAGTGGTCGGAAATTTCTTACCAGTATAGTAGATGGTTGCAGAACCATCGAGGAAGATTTTCTCGTTGTCTTTCTTTACCAAAGAAATAAGCACATTCTTGCTTGTGTCAGCAACAGACCGCTTCCCATAGTGAGGATATTCCGAATCGCGAACCATACAGTTCTCGGTGATAGGATTTTGTCCATATTCGTCAAACAGAGAGAATAAGTCAAGTTGATGATAGACAATCTTTTTATCACTATTAGAGTCTTTTTTGAGCGTGGATTTTTGGAATTCTTCTTTTGTCTTGTCAAACGTAAAAAAAGCAAAATCTCCACCTCCTTGCCAATTTACAGATGTTGAAATACCACCTTGCTCACCTTCTATAACACGTTTAAGTCTGGTTACAACCAACTCAGTCATTTGATCGCCAATCTCTACACCAATGTACTTTCTCTTCAACTTGTGAGCTGTTGAAAGTGTTGTACCAGAGCCCAAATAACAATCGAGTACATAATCCCCCTCATTAGTAGCAATTTCGAGAATGTGCTTTATCAATTCTTCTGGCTTAGGAGTATCAAAAACCTTTTCATGTTCATGGAACAAAGTAAGCAAATGTTTCTTAGCACTATCAGTAGTGCCATACTCGTCACCAGCCCAAAGTGTTTGAGGAGTTAAACCAATCTTAGCTGTAGAGAGAAACTTTTTAATTCTTGGAGTATTGGAACCTGAGGCACCAAACCAAATATTACCAAACGCGATTTCGTCCTTCATCTTCGCTTCATTGTACACCCAGCATCTTCCTTTCGGAGGATTATGCTCTATACCCGATGGAGATACTATTGTATAGAATTGGCTTGGTACTGCATGACCTGCTTGTACACTGGCACTTATAGATTGCCATGGGCCTCGTGGGTCGTTGTCAGGATTCTTATATTTAGAGGAAATAAAATCTTTCCCAACAGGTAGCAGATTTCTTGATTTCTTGAATTTTGCAATATCCTTTGCATAAACCAATACGTACTCATGATTGTATGAAAAAACCGCACGGTTTTCGCGCGTTTTACGTTGCTGCCAAATAATAGTACCAGCATGGTTCTCTCTGCCAAACACTTTGTCTGCTTCAACCTTTAAATAAGCCATTTCGCTATCATCAATAGATATCCATACGCTGCCATCTTTTGTTAGCAACATTTTTAGATACGCCAAGACATAATGAATGTCTTTGAGCCAGTTTGCTTCAGAAATATTATCATTGTAATAATGGTAAGTGTCTCCATTATTGTATGGCGGGTCAATATAGACACACTTTATTCTTCCACCAAACTCTTTTGTCAAAGATGGTAGAATTTCCTTATTATTTCCTTTTATGAGAATGTTCTGACTATCACTTGTACCCATAGAGGAATCTGCTTCGTATATAAACTTTATATCTTTCATTTTGGTCTATTGGTGCATACGATTAAGAGTTCAGCCTCTTCAGAAGCATTAAGAAAATGCTCTGTAGAGTTAAGTTTATTATGTTTGAATGTACCGGCAGAAACAATTTCAACAGATGTAAAATACTCCTTGGCCCAATCTAATAACTGCTGCATAGTCACCACTCGCGGATGTGATTTTTTTGTTTCATCATACGGAGAATAAGAAAGCAACAGATTTCTGTCTGAAGAGGAAACCAGTTCAAACATCTTTCGGAATGCAGCAGGAGCTTTACTCTTAATACAGAACGGTGACTGATGGCGATCTTCACGATAAATGCCGTTGCTTATATGTGTTGAGCCATGTATCGTAACAGTGGACAATTTTGGAGTATCTCTTAGCGTCAAAGTTTCAAGCACATGATAATATCGGCTGTAGTGATCTCTCGTGTATGGAGGATCTGCATAAACCGTTTTGACATACTGTGGCAGTTCTTTTAGACACTGTTCATAATCACCTTGCATAATTATATGCTTATACTCGCTTCTCGAGAGATTCTTATACTTTATCAGCCATTCTCTAAATAGAGGAAAGACATCCATTGTTTTATCTTTTACGGCTTTATTATAAACCGTATTTTTAATATTGCCTTTGGAATCCCTTGCCTTGATAGGCTGAGCAAAGTGCTTTCCTACCGTGTCGACAATATCGCTTGTTGTACTTAAGAGCGCTGCAAGAAACAAATCTCGGTTTTCCATAGAAACAAACGTATGAATCCCTTCCAGAATAATATCTATATCAACAGCCTGCTTATATGAAAAATACACTCCACCATAGTAGCGGCTTATTAACGACCTAACATCATCAAGTTTGTCCTCTTTCAGACAATTACTTGCAGAATCAAGCAAGTCTGAAAGACATGAAACATTATGCTCAATATTGAACACTTCCAACGAACCATGCTCTAAGATGTCTGTAAGCACCTCGATATTCTTAGTCGCAATAGAGTTTTGTTCGAGCACTATTAAAGGGTGGAAAGCCGTCTTTAATCTATTGGCAGAATCAGTGTTCAGTCTTTTAAAAAAGCTATCAATTTCAGAGTCGTCTATAGAGAATCTTTTCAACAAAGCATTTGCAATTATTTTGGAATATGCCTGAATATCACATGAAACAACAGAATGGGACTGTGACAACTTACGAGAAACACAGCCAGAGCCTGCGAATAAATCACAGACACCAGCTCCTAATGGAGTGATTTCTTGAACTTTATCGTTGATAAAATCCAAAAGTCTCAGTTTACTACCAAGGTAGTTTAATGTTCGAAAATTATAACTCATTTAGAATATCAATTCTGGATAAAGTGCATGAATAGCTTCAATGTGAACAATATGCCTTCTCAGTTCACCCTCTCTCCTAACTTTACTTTCTGTATACAGAAATTTCTTGATTTGTTTATATGAAGGATGGTCATACCAAAGGACTTGGTACAAAAACTGATTATTGTCAATCTTGATGAACAATCCTATAGGACGTTTCGTGTTCCCAGGATAATCAAGTTCGGTTTCAGCACAATGAATTTCAAAACGATAATTATGACTTGCAACAGATACTGCCTGACGAATCTCAATATCGCCTAAAGTGCCATCTTTTGCTATATTCATCAAATGTATGTTGTAAGAATTGTTTCCACGTTCTGCACCAAAGAAATTCTCAAAGATATCAACAGTAAAATTAACTTGCTTCCAACGAGGGCCTCCTCCAATTTCTGCGATTAAAACTTCTTCTCCGTTTACCACAAGTGACTCTTCCGATTCTTTCAATATCGGGTGACTCGGATTGCATTCATCTTCAATCCTTATCACTCTTCTTGCTTTTACGACTCTTCTTTTAGGGACAAAACCGTCCGGATTACGTTGAATTTTTGCACCATTAAAACTGATATTCCTTTTAGTTTTTGACACACTATCTCTACCATTGTCATACTTTTCCGTACGCTCTAACTCAGTTGGTATCAATTTGTCTGCAAATAAATTATCAATCAATTCTTGAGTAATTGGCATAAGATTTACATCAACTCCATCAAGAATTGACTTCCAGTATACATAAAAGTCATTATGAACAGAGTGTTCGCCTTTCGCATCTTTTATGAGCAATGAACATTCTATATTTTTCACCAATCCCATAGTAGTCAAATTATTTGATCCTACAATGAGAGTAAAAATATCGGTATTCTCGAAAAGATATATTTTGGGATGAAAGATATTAACAGACTGAGTATGATATATCTTTGATTCTACTCCCCATGACAAGACCTCCTCAAGAGCTTCTTTTGAAGTTCCCTTTTGGTCTATTCCCAGTATAATATTAATCTTTACACCTCTTTCCTTTTCTGCTAGAATATATGGAGTCAATGCAGTTATTCCTCCATAACTTGCAAATGCAACAAGACATGTAAAAGAATCGTATCTTTTACTATTGAACTGTTCAATAAGTTCCTTGGCTATAGATGTATCAGCATCAATATTATAACCTTGTCCTATTATTTTGGTATCCATATTTACTTATTCTTTATTCTTTCTTAATTCCTCAATTTGTCCAATTTGTACGCCATCTTCATTCTGCCAATACTCCCAACCGTTGCGAGATCCATGAAGAATGATAGCGGCTGTTGTGGAAAGCGCTGTCGCTTTTATCCTCTTAGGATAGAAGAAATAGTTTGTTGTAAACTTCAGTTGTCCTTCGCACTCTTCTATCACCCCATCGTCCTTCAAGTCTGAGCGTAAAGCTTCAATCTCTGGATATAACTCAGGAGTTGGCGAATCCATATAAAGCGTTGAACCTTCAAGAATTTCTACACTTCCGTTGTCAGGATAATAATATCCTTGTGCATACGCATTCTGAGAGTCAATGTGTATAGCCACTTTAGCTATGGCAGAGTCCTTCGCCTCATAATAAGGGTAAAGCCTTGCAATATCAGCTATGAGTTGCTGAGTGCGTTCTTCAATATCCATTAGTGTCCAATGCTCCTTTTGCAGAATCTCGTGATTTATCTTCAGATGGTTGGTAGAAGCAAGCACTTTGTTCTTGTATTCCCACACTTTGTTGCTCATTTTACTGTTGTCGTTTCGTGCAGCAAGTGTAAGATTGCCAAGCCGATGAACATTTTCGTCATAAGTGTCCTTGTCTGTGTTTAACGCTTCGTACCATTCGTGAGTAGCCGTTTGTGGCATCAAGTGTTCGATACTCAACTTAGAAAAATCTACAGGAGCGGGATTGTTCTCTGATTCCAGCTTTCTGAAGAAAATGTTAAGCCATGAACGGAGATTGTACATGTTGGCATTTAGGATTCTGTCTCTTAGACGATTGTTGTCTGGCATCTCCTGAGAATTTCCTTTGTTTCTATTCACAAGGTTCTTCTTGAATATCTCCACTATGTCAACATAGTTGCCGTCACAATCTGCAAGAGTCTCCTTCAAAAGCGTTGGAAAGTAACGTGTAATGTCACTGGTGTCCATTCCGCAAAGTGAACGACGCATCAGATAAGAGTTGAGAATTGTTATTATCTCAGACAATTGCTTTGCTGAGATACGAGGATTCCCTTTGTCATCCACACTCTTATGTATCGCGTAAAGTTCCATAAGTAATGGAGCTGGCATATCTGACAAGATAAAGCGAAATTCTTCTACAGCTTTGTGCAATGCAGAATCCAAAGAATCTACTGGTGCTTTATAGATGGCGTTGTAGTAAGAAGCGTATTTCACAATCTCTTTGAATACTCCTTCCTCACCATAAGTGGCTACATTTTCGTCATACCATTCGGTAAATGCACGGTAAACTGCACTCTTGTTTATCAAAGACATTCTCTTCGCCATTATAAAAAAGCGAAAGAATGCTTCAAGTTTCTTAGAGTCACTATCAATCAGTTGTTCTAGTCGCTTCCAATACTTCTCATAGTATTTATCCTGCAAGTCACTACGAATAGGCATGAGGATGAAGTTGCGAATCAAGTCGCTGGCAGTGAGCTTTGCACCTGTGGCATTGATACTTTCAAATATTTTCTGAGGGTAATCGTCCTTACCTATGGGTACGCAGACGATATAGAGCTTATTCATAGCCTCAAGAATATCATTGATTGTATATGTGTCCAGCAATTCTTGAAGCACATTCTTTATATATAAGAAGTTGATATAGACATTTGCTTTCTTCTCTTGAATATTTTCAAAGTCGCGTGTAACAATCTGCTGATAAACAGCGTCATCCGACACAAGAGGCTTTAACTTGAACTTGTTAGTTTCATTAAAAGGATTAACAAGATACATGTTTTCAAGTTTTTCAGCATCAAGATTCAAGCCTCTTTCTATCATCAATTCCTTGATTGAATAGAGCATAAGGAATATGGTGGTAAGACGTTGCTGACCATCTATGACAGAGCGTTCACGCTGAAATGCAGATATGCTTGTTTCCAAGTAAATCATGATACCAATAAAATGCTTGGTTATTTCACCACTCAGGACCTCCTTTATATCCTCAAGCAACTGTTTAACCTCCTTATTCGCAACCCAGGTATAGTTACGCTGATAGGCAGGAATCACAAACTGTGTTCCCTGACTTCCGTACAGTAGTTCCAAAAGTCCTACTTTTATTGGTATATTTTCTTGTTGCATAATAATTGATACTTATTTATGAAACTTTTATCATCGTTGCAAGACACGTAGCATTTGTCAAGGCATTTTATTGTCTCATAGATTTAATGCTACCTATCTGTTATTGTGATAGAGTTTCTTTGACTTGAACATTTCATCTCGACTGAATACACAGCGTTAACTTAATTTGCAAATTTACGAAATTCAATTGAAATTAAGGCAATTTCATTCAAATATTATAAGGTGAATCAATGAATGAAAAGTCTCTACTTATTAATACAAATATCGTACAAGCAGTAAAAAACTGTTACAAACGAAAAATTGATTCTAGAGATTTCAGAGGTAGGTTTTATAGTTTTTTGGAGCTACTAAGACACTCCAACTCGTCATTTTGGGCTTCTTTACCTTGCAAAAGTTGTCCTTTTGCAAGGCAATAGGAGTACATTTGCTTTGTAAATGTAGCCCAAATGTATAGTAAAAGAGGTTCTTTTTATGTCAAAAGGACCTCTTTTTTGTAACTGAAATCTGCGTCATAGCTTCACCATCGTTATAACTCGCTGTATACAAGCAACATAACAAAAACCGCTCAAAACTCGAGAATTCTGGCAAAAGATTTACTTGTGGGTTCAGCCCGCAGTTTTGAGCGGTTATAAATGCAAATATTGTATTAGTTGCAGTGGATTTGCCTGTGTACAAATATTCCTCTGTTATCTTTCATAAAGAAAAAAATGTGTAACTTTGAGCACAAATAAACATTAATATATATATGATTATGACATTACTGGAAGCTATAAAGCAACGACATAGTGTGCGCAGGTACGTTCATAAGCCACTGTCGGCAGACATCATTGAGACGTTACAGAAGAAGATTGAGGAGTGTAACGCTGAGGGAGGGCTCCACATACAGCTTGTGACTAACGAGACAAGGGCTTTTACAGGCATCTTCTCGTATGGCAAGTTTTCGGGTGTGGAGAATTATTTGGTTATGGTTGGAAAGAAGGCTGATGACCTTGACGAGCGTGTGGGTTATTACGGAGAACAGCTTGTACTGCTGGCTCAAACACTTGGTCTGAATACTTGCTGGGCAGGACTGAGCTATCGCAAGGTGAGCGAGGCTTACATTGTTGGTGATGACGAAAAACTGACGTGTATGATAGCCTTGGGATATGGAGCAACTCAAGGCTTTAAGCGCAAGAGCAAGACAATAGAGCAGGTAAGCAATGTCTGCAACGACTCGCCCGAATGGTTCCGCAATGGTGTTGAAGCTGCTCTCTTAGCTCCAACTGCCATCAATCAACAGAAGTTTTCCTTCACTCTGTTGCCTAACGAGCAAGGTACAAGAGAGAAACCAAAGATTCTTGCCAATCGAGGCTTCTCAATGGTGGGATATACCAAGATGGATATAGGCATAGCCAGACTGCACTTTGAGATTGGTGCAGGAAAGGAAAACTTCGATTGGGCGTAAATTACTTTTATCTAAAAGTAAATTGCAGATATAAAATATGCCGATAGAGAAAATGATTGAATATCTTCTTCTCTATCGGCAAATAGTTTTCTATTTCTCTTCGGCAAACAGTTTCCAAAGCGGGGCAGCCATAAGACTTTGCCATATCTCGTTGTTTGTCAACATTTGGTAAACCTCGTCTCGGGTAAAAATTCTTACTTCAAGACATTCGCCCTCGTCAAGATGCTGAGTAGAAATACGCTCTACTCCACGTGCAATGTAACAATGAGTTATGTTGGTATGAGTACCTGGATTGGCTGATATATCCATCCAGTGTTGCCATTCGCCACCACCAAATCCTGTCTCTTCAAGCAATTCTCGCTTGGCACTATCCATAGGGTCTTCACCTTTCTCGCATACACCAGCACACAATTCATTAACAGTCTTGCCTATGGCATAGCGATACTGGCGTACAAATACAAACTTGCCATCCTTTGTTATGGCAATTGTATTAACCCAGTCGGGATATTCCAATACATAATACTCGTCTAATATCACACCTGTAGGCAGCTCAACCTTGTCGACACGCGCTGTCATCCACGGTTTCTTAAAAAGGTAATGACTAGAAAGCGTACGCCACTTCATGTCCTTGTCTTTCATAAGCTATTCATTTAAATAAAAAAGGGTATGGCAAGCAAGCCATACCCTTATATATTTATTAATATTCACCCCAAGCCTTAATGTCAATATCCTCAATCTTCGTTGAGCAGAATGCGTAGATGAACGCACTTGCAAGACGAGCATTGGTGATAAGAGGCACGTTGAGGTCGATAGCTGCACGACGAATCTTGTAGCCGTTGCTGAGCTCTGAACTTGTGAGGTTCTTCGGTATGTTGACTACCATATCGATTGTATGGTTGTGCAACAGTTCGAGAGCCTTAGGTGCATCACCCTCCTCTGAAGGCCAGAGTACAAGTGTGTTCTGTATGCCGTTCTCGGTGAGGAACTTGCTTGTACCGCCAGTAGCGTAGAGGTTGTAGCCGTTCTCAAGGAGCATCTTAGCAGCATCGAGCATGGCAACCTTCTGCTTTGCACCACCTGTAGAAAGAAGGATGTTCTTCTTCGGGATGCGGTGACCTACAGAGAGCATACTCTTAAGCAATGCAGTGTTGGTATCGTCGCCCAAGCAACCTACCTCACCAGTAGAGCTCATGTCTACGCCGAGCACTGGGTCGGCCTTCTGCAAACGGTTGAATGAGAACTGTGAAGCCTTGATACCTACGTAGTCGAGGTCGAAGAGGTTCTTGCTCGGCTTCTCTACCGGCAGACCAAGCATTACACGAGTAGCAAGCTCGATAAGGTTGATCTTCAGAACCTTGCTTACGAATGGGAACGAACGCGAAGCACGCAGGTTACACTCGATAACGAGGATATCGTTGTCGCGGGCCATGAACTGGATGTTGAATGGTCCGTTGATGTGAAGCTCCTTGGCAATCTGACGGCCTACACGCTTACAACGGCGTACGGTCTCAACATAGAGTTTCTGCGGCGGGAACTGGATTGTAGCGTCACCAGAGTGAACACCAGCAAACTCGATGTGCTCAGAGATAGCGTAAGCGATAACCTCACCATTTTTGGCAACGGCATCCATCTCAATCTCCTTGGCATGCTCGATGAACTTGCTCACTACAACTGGATGATCCTCGCTTACGTTAGCAGCCAACTGGAGGAATCGCTTCAGTTCGTCCTCGTTAGAGCAAACGTTCATGGCAGCACCCGAGAGCACATACGACGGACGTACAAGTACCGGGAATCCAACACGCTCGATGAAGCGGTCGATGTCCTCCATGCTTGTAAGTGCGCTCCACTCTGGCTGGTTGATGCCATTGTTGGTAAGCATCTGCGAGAACTTGGCACGGTCCTCAGCGTTGTCAATATCCTGAGCCTTGGTACCGAGGATTGGCACGTGCTGCTCGTCGAGAAGCATAGCAAGGTTGTTAGGAATCTGACCACCAGTAGAAACGATTACACCGTGAGGTGTCTCAAGGTCGATGATGTCCATCACACGCTCGAATGTCAACTCGTCGAAGTAGAGACGGTCGCACATGTCGTAGTCGGTTGACACTGTCTCTGGGTTATAGTTGATCATCACTGAACGATAGCCCTCCTTGCGGATTGTGTTAAGAGCCTGAACACCACACCAGTCGAACTCTACCGACGAACCGATACGGTAAGCGCCCGAACCAAGAACGATGATAGAACGCTTGTCGTTCTCGAATGTGATGTCGCTCTTCACACCAGCGTATGTCACATACAGATAGTTGGTCTGTGCAGGATACTCGGCAGCTAGGGTGTCAATCTGCTTAACAACAGGCAGGATGCCATAGTTCTTACGACGTGAACGAACTACAAGCGAAGCCTTACGCATTGACTTAAGCTCGTCCTCAAGACCAACGGCACGTGCAATCTGGAAATCGGTGAAACCGTATACCTTAGCTGTGCGGAGAAGTTCCTTGTCGAGAGTATTGATGTTGCACTTCTTCATTTCCTCATCAATATCGATGATGTGCTGCAACTTCTCAAGGAACCACTTGTCAATCTTGGTAAGATCGTGTATCTGGTCTACGGTATAGCCCTTGTGCATAGCCTTAGAGATGACAAACACACGCTTGTCGGTAGGCTCGCGCAGAGCTGCGTCGATGTCTTCAATCTCAAGTTCCTTGTTCTCAACGAAGCCGTGCATGCCCTGACCAATCATACGCAGACCCTTCTGAATAGCCTCCTCGAAGTTGCGACCGATAGCCATAACCTCACCTACAGACTTCATTGACGAACCAAGCTCCTTATCTACACCACGGAACTTAGAGAGGTCCCAACGTGGAATCTTGCAGACAACGTAGTCGAGAGCCGGCTCGAAGAATGCGCTGGTGGTCTTTGTTACAGAGTTCTTCAACTCGAACAAGCCGTAGCCCATACCAAGCTTAGCTGCAACGAAGGCGAGAGGATAACCAGTTGCCTTAGAAGCAAGAGCTGACGAACGGCTCAGACGAGCGTTCACCTCAATAACGCGATAATCCTCCGACTGTGGGTCGAAAGCATACTGCACGTTACACTCACCTACGATACCGATGTGACGGATAATCTTGATGGCAAGGGCGCGGAGCTTGTGATACTCTGAATTGGTAAGAGTCTGTGAAGGAGCGATAACGATAGACTCACCTGTATGGATACCCAGAGGGTCGAAGTTCTCCATGTTACATACGGTGATACAGTTGTCGTAGCGGTCGCGCACTACCTCATACTCTATCTCCTTCCATCCCTTCAAACTCTTCTCTACCAATACCTGCGGTGAGAATGAGAATGCCTTCTCGGCAAGTTTGTCGAGTTCCTCCTCATTGTCAGCGAAACCAGAACCGAGTCCACCAAGAGCGTAAGCGGCACGGATAATAACCGGATAACCAAGATCAGCAGCAGCCTTACGTGTCTGCTCAATTGTCTCGCAAGCCTCGCTCTTGATAGTCTTGACATTAATTTCATCGAGCTTCTGAACAAAGAGCTCACGATCCTCAGTGTCCATGATAGCCTGAACAGGAGTACCAAGCACCTTCACGTTGTACTTCTCGAGAATGCCCTGGCGGTAAAGCTCAACGCCACAGTTTAGAGCAGTCTGTCCACCGAACGAGAGCAGGATGCCGTCGGGACGCTCCTTCTTGATAACCTCCTCAACAAAGTGAGGCTGAACGGGAAGGAAATATATCTGGTCGGCAACACCCTCTGATGTCTGCACAGTTGCGATGTTAGGGTTGATGAGCACTGTCTTCACACCCTCCTCACGCAGAGCCTTCAGAGCCTGTGAGCCAGAATAGTCGAACTCGCCCGCTTCGCCAATCTTCAAGGCACCCGAACCGAGCAACAATACTTTCTTTATATTTTCGTCTTTCATTTATTCTAATGTTTAATGATTAATGTTTAATGTTTATTTGGCTATGCCATAAACACAAAACTTAAACATTTGGATTTTTCACTTTTCGTTCTTCACTCTTCACTTAGCCCAATGCTTCCACAAACTTGTCGAACATGAACTCGGTGTCTACTGGACCTGAACATGCCTCTGGGTGGAACTGGCTTGAGAACCAAGGCTTAGACTTGTGGCGAATACCCTCGTTAGAACCGTCGTTCATGTTTACAAACAGCTCTTCCCAGTCAGCGCCGAGTGTCTTAGCGTCAACAGCATAACCGTGGTTCTGCGATGTCACGAAGCATTTCTCTGTACCAACCATGCGTACTGGCTGGTTGTGTGAACGATGACCGTACTTAAGCTTATAAATATGAGCACCTGCAGCCTTAGCAAGCAGCTGGTTGCCCATACATATACCACAGATAGGCTTATCGGAAAGACTCATCTGCTTCTGGATAATCTTAACAGCGTCCTCGCACATGTCGGGGTCGCCAGGACCGTTGGCAAGGAAGAGTCCGTCAAACTCCATGTCGGTATAGTCGTAGTTCCAAGGCACACGGATTACCTCGCAACCGCGGTTGATAAGACAGCGGATGATGTTGGCCTTGACACCACAGTCGACGAGCACCACCTTCTTGTCGGCACCCTCGTTGTAGCGTATTATCTCCTTGCAGCTCACCTTGTCAACAAAGTTAACTCCAGCATACTCGGCCGTTGGGATATTCTCCGGCTCATCGTCGAAAAGAATCTTGCCCATCATCACGCCGTGCTCACGCAACACCTTTGTTAGCTCGCGGGTATCAATACCCGTAATGCCCGGCACGTGCTCGCGCTTGAGCCATTCGGCAAGGCTCTCCACTGCATTCCAGTGGCAATACTTCTCGCTATAGTCAGACACGATGATAGCCGAGGCGTAGATTTTGTCACTTTCCATGAACGTGGGCAGTCCGTTCTCTTCGATAGAGAATGGCGGCACGCCATAGTTGCCTACAAGCGGATATGTCAGTGTCATGAGCTGTCCTGCATAAGAAGGGTCGGTCAACGACTCTGGATAACCCATCATCGCTGTGTTGAAAACGACCTCTCCAGCCACAGGTGTCTCATAACCAAATGACTTACCATGGAACTTGGTTCCGTCTTCCAATACTAAAGTTACATTTCTCATAGTTATATCTTATCGTTGTTTCTCTTGATTGTTGTATTTTGATTGTTTATTTTCTTGTTTTTATTAATATTGAAGTCGGCATGACTCCACAACATTATCGCGCACAGACGCCCTGAAAAGGCAAAAGTGTAAATTCTGTTGTATATACTTTTGCCCTTCCAGGGCGCATTGGCTATTTATGTGGAACGGGCTGAGCCCTGTCTTGCTTTAATCGCTACATGAGCTTCTCCATATAGTTGACGAATGCCTGATTACACAGCTTCGTACCGCCAGGTGTGGGATACTTGCCTGTGAAATACCAGTCGCCCTTATGGTTGGGTATTGCCTCATGCAGTCCGTCTATCGACTGATATACGAGTTCTACGGGTGTCTCCAGTCCTTCAGGGCGAAGCATGTCGACAATCTTCCGGTTTATCTCGTCAATTGTGAACGGCTTGTATACGTCGCGCACACAATTGCGCATCATCTCCTTTGGCTTCAGCAGTTCGAGTTTGCACGACTCGTAGACACGCTTCAGTAAGTCCAGCATTCCACGTTCCTTTATCAGTTCAATCGTTGCACGGAACACACAGAACTCTTCCAGACGTGGCATGTCTATGCCGTAATAGTCGGGATAGCGTATCTGTGGAGCCGACGACACTATGACAATCTTATTTGGATGCAGACGATCGAGGATGCGCAGTATGCTCTCCTTCAAGGTCGTTCCGCGCACAATGGAGTCGTCGATGACGACAAGATTGTCGACGTAAGGCTCTATACATCCATAGGTTATGTCGTATACATGCGATGCAAGGTCATTACGCGAGTTGCCCTCGGTGATGAACGTGCGCAACTTTATATCCTTTATAGCCACCTTTTCCGATCTTACATAGGTGTCGAGTATAGCATGGAGCTCTTCGTCGGTTGGTTTGTGATCGAGCTGTTGTATACGCTTCACCTTCAGCTGATTGCTATATTTTTTGAATCCAGAGAGCAGTCCGTAGTAAGCCACTTCTGCCGTGTTCGGTATAAACGAGAACACTGTGTGGTCGATATCTCCATCCACTGCCTTCAGAATCTGCGGCACAAGTTGTTCGCCAAGCTTCTTGCGCTCGCGATAGATATCTCTGTCGGAACCACGGCTGAAATATATGCGCTCGAACGAGCAAGCCGAGTCGCCTCGCTTTTCAAGTATCCGTTCCATGCGCACGTTGCCGTTTCGGCTTACAAGCAACGCATTGCCTGGTTGCAGTTCCTGTATATCCTCGCATTCGAGGTCGAATGTGGTCTGTAGCACGGGGCGCTCGGATGCGACAGCCACAAACTCGTCGTTGACATAATAAAACGCCGGTCGTATTCCCCATGGGTCGCGCATTGAGAACATCTCGCCCGATCCAGTCAGTCCACACATCACATATCCTCCATCGAAGTCGGGCATTGATGTCTTCAAGACATTTGCCATGTCCATGTGGTCGTCTATATAATGTGTGAGTTCCATACCGTCGAGTCCTTGCGTTTTTGCCTCTACAAAGTTGCGTTCTGCCTCGCGATCGAGACGGTGTCCCATCAGTTCGAGCAGGGTATAGCCATCACTATAGATACGTGGAAACATACCGCGTGTGAGCATTTTCTGGAATATCTCGTCAATATTTGTCATATTGAAGTTGCCGCATATGCAGAGGTTCTTTGCCTGCCAGTTGTTGCGGCGCAGGAATGGGTGGACGTATGACAGTCCCTTCTTGCCTGTAGTGGAATAGCGCAAGTGTCCCATATATAGCTCGCCAGCAAACGGCAGATGGTCTTTTGCAAAGTCGGCATCGGCAAGCAATTCGGGTGCCAATGATGCGAACTCACCCTGCACTCGTCCGAAAATCTCGGTTATTGCATCCTTGCCTTCAGCACGTTCACGAAACATGTACTCTGTGCCTGGCTGTCCATCAAGTTTCACGCACGCCATGCCTGCACCTTCTTGTCCACGGTTGTGCTGCTTCTCCATCATAAGATAGAGTTTGTTGAGTCCAAACATCCACGTGCCGTACTTCTCCTGATAGTATTCCAGCGGCTTGAGCAATCTTATCATTGCCACTCCGCACTCATGTTTTAATGGTTCCACGATTATTATCCTTTTTATGTTATGGTTATACCACTTATTGTGTTTTGATTAATTAAGACTGACGGATAAAAATTAAGCGTCAAGCCCATAGCCCAACGCTTATATATGCATAATAGCACTAATTTCTGATGATATTTACCAACAATGAAGCCACAGACGTCAAGATGCTCACGAATGAGAACCACAACGTCGTAGACTGACCAATAGCCGAGTTCTTAGCCTTCGTGCTGTTGGGCTCCACATAGATATAGTCGTTCTGCTGTACATAATAGTACGGCGAGTTTATCACATTGGCATCATTCAAATTGAGACGATGAGCCTCCTTCTGTCCGTTGCTGTTCTCACGGATCAGAAGCACATTGTCACGACGACCATAGATGGTGAGGTCGCCTGCCTGGGCGAGAGCCTCAAGCACGCTCATCTTTTCTGTAGAAACAGGAACGACCTTCGGTGTGGTCACTTCGCCTGCAACAGTCACACGATAGCTCGACATACTAACCGTGACAACGGGGTTTTCTGTAGCAGCAAGATATGGCTGCACTTTCGACTTAATCAACGACTCGCACTCGTTCTTAGTGAGACCTGCCACATGAAGAGCTCCAACAACAGGGAAGTTGATATTGCCTTCATTGTCGACAAGATACTGCAACAATGAGCCGGTTGTGCTTCCAAGACGGCCATCGGTGCCGAGTGTGTTGGAAATCGAGAGGTTGAACGGCTTAGAAGTCTCAGGGTCTGAAGTGACAACGGTGATTGTCAGCAAGTCCTTCGGCATGATTCGGGCATCATAAAGTCCCTTTGATGCAGCAAGGCTTACTGAATCGATGTTTTGAAAATAAGCTACCTGTTTTGCCGCACTACATCCGTCCAGCAAAAACGCTATTGCCATAAAGACAATGGGGATTAACAATTTCTTCATAATATACGTTGCAACATAGTTTTGATTGGTTGTGCAAAGTTATTACTAATTTCTGATTCTGGCAAGTTTTAAGAACATTTATTTTTAACCCACACGTAAAGTATTCTATTTGCACCAACCTCACATTGTTTTACAATTACAAATTGAGACAATATTCCACATTATATAAATATAGAATCATACAAAAGCACGCAACATAGAATTATCAAAATGAAAGTGATTACACTCAATTACCACTAAGCACAAAGATATTCTACTTACAAAATGAAGCTATGATGTTAGAATTTGTTATTTTTAAGGGTCTAAAACCGAAATAATGTAATTTTGCCTTTTTATTCAAAGAAAAAGTCGGACAAAAATATCACATTGTCATTATTTTATATTAATTTTGCTAACAAAATAAACAAATAACAGCATGAACAACGATAAAGCCTACAAACGCCAAAACAAAGTGCTGCTTATCTATACAGGCGGTACAATCGGAATGGGACTCAACCCACAGACAGGCGCTCTCGAACCGCTCGACTTCGACCACCTCGTGGCTAATCTGCCCGAGTTTGCCTATCTGCAAACTGAGATAGAGACATACCAATTCACTCCACCCATCGACTCTTCCGACATGTCGCTCAGACGATGGGCACAACTTGTGCGTATCGTTCACGAAAACTATGACACATACGACGGATTTGTCATATTGCACGGCACCGACACCATGGCATACACAGCAAGTGCTTTATCGTTTATGATGGAAAACCTCACAAAGCCTGTAGTGCTCACTGGCTCACAATTGCCAATAGGACAACTGCGCACCGATGGTAAGGAAAATTTGCTCACAAGTATTGAGCTTGCTGCCGCATACGACGATGAGGGCCACGCAATTGTTCCCGAAGTGTGTGTCTTCTTCAATGGACGACTTCTGCGCGGCAACCGTTGCACGAAACAGAACGCCGACGGATTCGATGCCTTCAACTCCTTCAACTATCCACATTTGTGCGATGCTGGAATTGAATTCAACTTCAAGCCACATTATATATTAAAGCCCGACTTCACAAAGCCGATGATTCCACACTATGCTATGGACCCCAACGTGGTGGTGTTCTCGCTGTTCCCGGGCATCCAACAGAACATTGTGCGCCATGTGCTCGAAGCTCCAGAGCTACGAGGCATTGTGATGCGTTCCTATGGAAGTGGTAACGCGCCACAGAAACCATGGTTGCAACAGCTGCTGCGCAATGCCACTAAACGCGGAGTGACTGTCGTAAACATCAGCCAATGTGTGGCAGGTAGTGTGAAAATGGGACGATATGAAGCAAGTTGCCAACTGAAGGACGCAGGTATCGTCAGCGGATATGACTCCACTGTGGAAAGTGCAGTCACAAAACTGATGTTCCTTTTGGCGAAATACTCCGACTCCAACATCATAAGAAATCTAATGAACCGCAACCTGTGCGGAGAAATAACAAAATAAATGCAAACAACAAATCCATTTGCCCGCCCAGTCTACATGATGGCAAAAACGGCGGGCAGCCTTTGCAACCTCAGATGTAAGTACTGCTATTATCTCGAAAAGGCAAAACTCTATGACAACAACGAGAAACACGTAATGAGCGACCAAATGCTCGAACGATTCACCAAGCAATACATCGAGGCACAAACTTCACAGGACGTAATGTTCACATGGCACGGAGGCGAGACGCTCATGAGGCCAATATCATTCTATAAAAAAGCTCTGAGGTTTCAGCAACTGTATGGTAAGGGCCGACGCATTGCCAATTGCATACAGACCAACGCCACACTACTCAACGACGACTGGTGCAAATTCTTTAGAGACAACAACTTCCTTGTAGGTGTCTCTATCGACGGACCGCAAGAATTCCACGATGCTTACCGGCTTTCGACCGACGGACGCCCAACATGGAACCAGGTAATGAGGGGAATACGACTGCTTAACCAATACCACGTGGAATGGAACGCGCTTGCAGTTGTCAACAACCTCAACGTGGAGCATCCGCATGAGTTCTACCAATTCTTCAAGGACATTCGTTGCCAGTTCATACAGTTCACACCTATCGTGGAACGCATCGTTGACAACCGCAACGACGGACTGACACTGGCTCCTGGCATGGAGGAGGGAGGACGCATGGCAGACTTCAGCATCACACCTGAACAATGGGGAAGATTTCTATGCGAGATTTTCGATGAGTGGGTGCGCCATGATGTTGGAACATACTTCATACAGACTTTCGACGCCACACTCGCCAACTGGGTTGGGGTTGCACCGGGAATATGCTCTCTGTCCAAGGAGTGCGGCCACGCTGGCATAATGGAATATAACGGCGACGTGTACTCATGCGACCACTTTGTATATCCAGAGCATATGCTCGGCAACCTGCGCCACAAGACTATCACAGAGATGATGTACTCTGATAAACAACGCCAGTTTGCAAAGATGAAGACCGAAATGTTGCCCAAGCAATGCCACGAATGCGACTTCCTTTTTGCTTGCCATGGCGAATGTCCTAAAAACAGATTTGTTAAAGACCACTATGGCAACCCTGGACTCAACTATCTATGCAAGGGCTACCACATGTTCTTCCAGCACGTAAAGCCATATATGGA
Source organism: uncultured Prevotella sp. (assembly GCA_934203355.1). GTDB lineage: Bacteria > Bacteroidota > Bacteroidia > Bacteroidales > Bacteroidaceae > Prevotella. Next base: position 19,558 of record CAKPZC010000025.1, read on the forward strand.
CTTTATGAAGGGTGAGCTTGCTGCTCAACGACCACCTGCTAATGTGATGAACTTTGTAATCGAGAAGTAAGACATAACAAACTTAAGAAATATATAAACATAATAAATGGACAAGAAGAACTTACGCATTGTGTTTATGGGAACACCCGAGTTTGCAGTTGGCTCGCTTGAGCGACTTGTTGAGGGTGGCTACAACGTGGTGGCTGTCGTCACACAGCCCGATAAACCAGTAGGAAGACACGGCTCTGTGCTGCAAGCCTCTGCTGTCAAGAAATATGCACTCGAACACAATCTGCCGGTATTGCAACCAGTAAAGATGAAGGATCCGGAATTTGTGGAACAACTGCGCTCATATAACGCCGACTTGCAGGTGGTGGTGGCATTCCGCATGTTACCTGAGGTGATATGGGACATGCCTCGGTTTGGCACTTTCAATGTTCATGCTGCATTGCTGCCGCAATATCGCGGAGCTGCTCCTATCAACTGGGCGGTAATTAACGGCGAGACAAAAACAGGTGTCACTACCTTCTTTCTCGACCACGACATTGACACGGGACGCATCATAACACAAAGGGAGTTTCCCATTCCCGATGATGCAGATGTGGAATATGTTTACGACGGACTTATGGCTCTTGGCGCAGAAATATGCCAGGACACTGTCGACCTTGTCATTGAAACCGATGGTAATGTGCCCTCGCAACCGCAGAAGGAAAACGAAAACTTGAAGGCAGCACCTAAGATTTTCAAGGAAACATGCGAAATAAAATGGCAACAACCTGCCAAGAAAATCTACGATTTTGTGCGCGGACTAAGCCCCTACCCCGGTACATGGACCACACTTGCACACAAAGACAACCAACAGACTTCTGTTCTTAAGGTTTTCAAGACTGCAAAAACTGGTAACAGCTGCATCGAAACACCGGGCACACTTAAAACCGAACACGGACACCTTCTTGTTGCTACTGCCGACGAATGGCTCGACATTATCGAGCTACAGGCTGCCGGCAAAAAACGTATGGCAACAAAAGATTTTCTTAACGGATTCAAAAACGCACACGAATACGAATTAAGATAGTCGGCAGACGACTTCTGCCCAAGCTGGACAAAATGCCGACTGAATTTATTAGAAAAACACATACAACTTTGATGACAATATCGTGAAAGTTGTATGTGTTTTTCTTTTTTCACAAAAAAAACTACAATTCCACATTAAACCATCCATTTCATTCTTGCGTCTATATTAACGTTGAGCAAAACAACATATAGAATAAATCACAACAAAAACAAGAATCAAGAATGAAACAGTTTTTATTTTCTCTTCTCTTCCTTCTTGCCGCAACTGGTGCCATGGCGCAACAGCGTTATATAACTGGTACAATAACCGATCGCGACACCAAGGAATACATGGAACAAACTGCCGTACAATTGCTACGTGGCGACAGCTCGTATGTTGCGGGAACTGTCACCGATGCCAATGGAGCATTCCGACTACAAGCACCCAAAAACGGCAAATATATTGTGAAACTATCGAGTGTTGGCTACAAGACAAGCTATCACAACGTGAACGTGAATGCCGACAAGGACACCAATCTGGGCAACATAATGTTCGCCTCGACAGCTATTGCGCTCAAGGGCACCACCGTAACGGCACAAGCAGCCAAGGTTGTTCTTAAGAAGGATACATTTATATATAATGCCACGGCATTCCGCACACCCGAAGGCTCAACAATCGAGGAACTCGTGAAACGTCTGCCGGGAGCACAAGTCGACGACGACGGCAAGATAACTGTCAACGGCAAGGAAGTGAAGAAAATCAAAGTCGACGGCAAGGAGTTTATGGTGGGCGACACCAAGACTGCCATGAAGAACCTGCCGACAAGCATTATCGACAAGATAAAAGCCTACGACGAGAAGAGCGATCTCGCTAAAGTGACTGGCATAGACGACGGCAACGAAGAGACGGTGCTCGACTTCGGTATAAAGAAAGGTATGAACCGGGGCGTATTCGCTAATGCCGACGCTTCTTACGGAACCAACGACCGATATGCCGAAAGGTTTATGGGAGCCACATTCACCGACAAATTGAGGGTGATGGGATTCGCCTCGTTCAACAATACTAATGATATGGGATTCCCAGGTGGAGGCGGACGTGGATCGTTCGGACGTGGACGCAATGGTCTAAACACATCAAAGATGCTTGGCACCAATTTCAACTACGACAACGGCAAGACTTTCGCATGGAACGGCTCTGTGCGCTGGAATCATAACAACAGCGACACACGCACAAAGTCGGCATCCGAAAACTTTGTCAGCTCATCGTCGTCATTTGCCAACTCTCTTAACCATAGTTTTACACGTAGCGACTCGTGGAACGCTCGAATGAGGTTTGAATGGAAACCCGACACTATGACCAACATCCTCTTCCGTCCTAACATGTCGATTTCCTACAACGACGGACGTTCAACAGCCAACTCGGCACAATTCAACGACGACCCTTACTCATATGTATCCGACCCTCTCTCTGCCGACGCAATAAAAGAATTGGCTAAAAACGGAAAGATGGTGAACACGTCGTCTACCAACTCCATAAGCTACTCCAACTCAAAGAAGTTCGGAGGTATGCTGCAAATAAACCGCAAACTTGGCAACAAGGGACGCAACGTGACACTGCGGGGCGACTTTAGCTACACAGACGGCGACTCTAAGTCATTGTCGGCAAACAACGTGCATCTATACCAAATATTCAACCAGCTAGGCAACGACTCTACTTATCAGACCAACCGCTACAACGTGACGCCTACAAAGAATTACACCTACTCTTTGCAGACAACATACAGCGAACCGCTATGGAAGGCTACATTCCTGCAACTGAGCTATAAGTTCAACTACTCATACTCCAAGAGCGACCGCGCCACATACAACTTCTCAAACATGGGCGAGGACTTCTTTGCAGGCTTGACTCCACAATATCGACAGTGGGATTCATGGCTATCGCGTCTCGACCGTCCATACACAGAATATGAAGATGAGTCGCTATCGCGCTACTCTGAATATCGCAACTATACTCACGACATCGACCTTATGACGCGCATGTTGCGACAGAAATACCAACTCAACTTTGGTGTAAAGGTACAGCCGCAGACATCGAAGTTCATACAGGACTATCAAGGTGTGCACACCGACACTGTGCGCAATGTCGTCAACATCACTCCGACTCTTGACTTCCGCTATAGGTTCTCTAACGTGAGCCAACTGCGCATCAACTATCGTGGCACTACGGCGCAACCATCGATGACCGACCTGCTCGACATCACCGACGACAGCGACCCGCTCAACATTACCAAGGGTAACCCAGGACTGAAGCCATCGTTCACCAATAACTTCCGAGCTGAGTATAACAACTACATACAAAAGCGACAAATGGCAATAATGGCAAGCCTCAACTACTCTAACACACGAAACAGCATTGGCTACAAGGTGACTTACGACGAGACTACCGGAGGACGCATTACACGACCTGAAAACATCAACGGCAACTGGAATGCTGGCGGTATGTTGATATTCAATATGGCTATCGACACAACTGGCTACTGGAACATCAACACCTTTACCAACGTCGATCACCAGAACCGCGTGGGTTATCTCTCGCTAAACAGAAACGCCGACTCACAAAGAAATATTACAAAGTCGACTACTCTCGGCGAACGACTCGGAGTAAGCTACCGCAACTCATGGCTCGAAGTTGAGCTCGATGGTTCTATGAACTATATGCACTCGCGCAATAATCTGCAAGCTGTGTCAAATCTCGACACATGGCAGTTTGCCTACGGAGGAACAATAATCCTCACCGCACCGTGGGGCACAAGTCTATCAACCGACTTACACCAAAACTCACGTCGTGGCTATTCCGACAACTCGATGAACACCAACGAGCTTATATGGAACGCTCAACTGTCGCAGAGTTTCCTGCGTGGCAAAGCTCTGACTGTGTCGCTACAGATGTACGACATACTTAAAAACCAGAGTAACTTCTCGCGCACGGTGTCAGCAATGAGCCGCAGCGACATTGAATACAACTCTATTAACAGCTATGCCATGCTCCACGTCATCTACCGACTTAACGTATTCGGCGGCAAACAGGCACGACGCGACAATCGTATGCCCGGAAACCCACATGGATATGGACCGGGACAATTTGGCGGCAGACGTCCACCAATGGGACCCATACCTATGGGCGGTGGTCGTCGACCGCATATGATGTACTGATAAAAACAAGTTTCGCATGCCAATTGGCATGCGAAACTTGTTTTTATTCCACTTTTATCTTCTCATATCCCATACCTCGCAGCATCTGCTCAAACTGAGCCTTGCCATTAGTGCGTGCCGTGGCATAATTACGCTTGGTCAGACACCGCCGCCGCATGAGTAACGCGGCACGTTCATACATCGCCTTACGGTCTTGATGACTCCATTTGCCAGTCTCAATAAACGACCGTGTGCGTGCCTCGTCAATAAAGTTATTGTCGAGCAATCTTACAGGTGGCAATATTGCCCGCAACGTGTCGCCTTCCATAGCAAGCCACCCCTCATGAGCCTCCTTCATATTGATGCCCAAACGCAACGTGCCATAGTATATGCGCACAAGTTCGTCGTCGGAGAAGAATCCGCGACGCACGGTGTCGACAAGTTCCTCGTCGTTTATCTCCAAAAATGCCCACTCGCCTATCTGTTCTATCGACCTTATCTGCGACGGCGTTATGTCTATCTTGTCGTTTTTCACGACCTCTACTGGTGTAGAGGTGGATGCCACCTTATATATATAATGACGCGCCACAAGCACCACCGCCACCACCACAACAGCCACGAGCAATATCTTTATTATAAGCACTCGTAGCGGCATCGGCAACCTGTAAAACTTATTGTTCTGCTTGTTGTTCATAATCCTGCTATTTTGTTTTCTTTTCTACTGTGGTTTTGTCGATTAGTTTCGACATGTCGCTACGTCTAATGTCGTGACGAAACGACACCGTTATGTTCTCTGGCTTATAACCCAACTGCTGCAACATTGGCACAAGCACATTGGCTGCTCCCACACGTGCCGACTCAAGAATGTCGGTCTTGCCAATGTCGGCAATGATGGCTTTTCGTCCTTGCTGCTCGTAGGATGAGAGTTCGGCATCGGTGAAATTGCTCCTTGTCAATGCCACATACTCCTTGATGTCGTCGTGATTGATGCGCGTAGAGGAGAGCACAAGGTGAGGATCGGGCAGTATTATTTCTATATGCGACGTGTCGCGCCTAACGTTCTTCTCCGTAAAATCGGCAAAGTCGACATATGCCTTCACCGTGGCATCTACTGGAATTGCTATCTTACGCTTGCCAAAAGGCATCTGCACGTTATAGTCATGCCCCAAGAGTTTGCCTTTCAAGGCGAGTTCGTCGTCGTGGGTTATCACCTTATGGATATGATATTCGGTGGTGTAGAGCTTCGAACAACGCTGTGCCTGCATAACAAGCGTGGGAATGGTGTCGATGCGTGGCTCTTCAGCCGTGGCTGTTGACTCTGCCTGCTTCTTGCCACACCCCAAGGTGAGCAAAAGCAGAAGGGTTGCTATTAATGTTGTAATTCTATTTGCCATAACTCATTTGTTTGTATTGCAAATTTACAACTTTACTTTCACATTGCAATATTAAACAAAGCAAAAAACCGTCAAAACATATATATACATTCCAAGTTGGTTACAAAAAAGAACTCTATTATTTTGATTTCTCTCTCTTTTGTACTACCTTTGCCTTTATGAAAGCAATAAAGATTATAACCAGCATCTTCCTTGCCACGGCTTTGTGCACCACGGTGACAACCATAACCTCGTGCAACGAAAAGCCACAAACCAAGGACATAATAACCAAGAAGCCGGTAAAGCCGACTCCAAAACCCACGCAAGACATGGGCGACTACAAGCAGAACCGCTCTATTGAGTGGCTCGGTGGCACCTATACCATCTATGTGGAGCGCAAAGCCGACCGCCAGTTACCACTCGCCATTGACGAAACAGGCAACAAATACTTCGACAACCGCATAACTCTCACCATAAAACGTAGCGACGGCAGCGATTTCTTCAACCGCACGTTCAGCAAGAATGACTTCATTCAATATGTGGACGAAGAGTATAAGGACGGTGGTATGCTCGGCATCGTCTTCGACTGTATCGACGGTGACAAACTGCGATTTGCTGCCTCTATTGGGTCGCCCGACAAGATGAGCGACAATTATGTGCCTCTTGTTCTCACCATAACGCGTGTAGGAGGTGTGGCTATCGATAAAGACACTAAACTCGACACCACAAGCGACGAGAATGCCAACTTAGAGGACGACGACGAAGACGGGGTGTAAAAAGAAAAGAAGAACTGTTGACACATGAAATATAAATTCCACATAACTCCACGAACTCTACACTTCAAGCAGCCTGCCGGGACATCGCGTGGAGTCTACACCACACGCCAATCGTGGTTTGTCGAAGCCGAATGCGATGCCCATCCTGGCATCAAGGGTGTGGGCGAATGCGCTCCCCTACCCGACCTTAGCTGCGATGCACTACCAGAATACGAAGCCACACTGCTACAACTATGTCGCATGATAGAGCTTACGGGCAATGTCAACTACGACATGTTGCGCCCCTACCCATCCATGCTCTTCGGACTTGAGACCTCGCTGCTCGACCTTGAGCGCGGCGGAAATGGCAACCTCTTCGATACTCCATTCACTCGCGGCGAAGAGGGAATTACTATCAATGGACTTGTATGGATGGGCAACTACGACGAGATGCTGAAAAGGCTTGAAGCCAAGATGCACGACGGATTTCACTGTGTGAAACTCAAGATTGGTGCTATCGACTTCGAGCGTGAACTCGACTTGGTGAGTCATATACGACAGGCTTTCACTAAAGAGCAAATCGAACTGCGAGTCGATGCTAACGGCGGATTCTCGTTTGAGGAAGCTCCCAAACGTCTCGAACAACTTGCACACTACGACATACACTCCATAGAACAACCCATACGACAGCACCAATGGGACAACATGGCACAACTGTGTGCCAACTCTCCCATACCTATAGCTCTCGACGAGGAACTCATAGGGGTAAACATGACAGCTATGAAGCAGGAACTTCTCGACCGCATACGACCACAATATATAATACTAAAACCGTCGCTTCACGGAGGTATGCGAGGAACACGCGAGTGGATCGATCTCGCTAAGGCACGTGGCATTGGCTCATGGATTACAAGCGCACTCGAAAGCAACGTGGGACTTAACGCAGTGGCTCAACTCGCAGCCGACATCTACGGTCCTGGCATACAGATGCCACAAGGTCTGGGCACCGGAATGCTATTCACCGACAACATCCCTATGCCACTGGAAATACGTGGCGAAAAGTTATGGAGATTAAAAAGTAGTTATCAATAATTATCATAAACAATACGGCTTATAAATTTTATTGTTGTGCTGATATTGTTAATGCTATAAATACAGCAAAAAAATCACCCACAGCCTCTCCATCATTATGGAGTAGCTGTGGGTGAATCTTTTTACACCTTATTAAGGCTTGCGAACGACTTCAATACGATATAAAAAAGCAATATATATTAAATGCCCATTTAATATATATTAAAAAGCAAAGTAATACATATTAAATGGGCAAGTAATATAATATACTTTTAAGAGGTGACAGCAGGACTTTATTACCCCTTAAGTCTTCCTTTGCTACGCAGGAAAGTGCGGTAGCCGTAGACCGAAATCACCACAAAGCATATGAACGGAAGAACGAACGACACATTCACTGCTGGCATGCCAAACAATGTGCCCTTGTCGATGATAGAAGCCTGCAACGGAGGCAGAATGCTACCACCGAGGATAGCCATGATAAGACCAGCGGCACCAAACTTAGCGTCGTCGCCAAGCCCGGTCAATGCAATGCCATAGATTGTGGGGAACATGAGCGACATACATGCACTAACACCAACGAGACAATAAAGTCCGTAGATGTTCTGGAAGAATATCACTCCACACGTAAGAGCACCACCAGCAATGGCAAGAATCATCAACAACTGACCAGTGTTGAGATAGCGCAAGAGGAAAGTGCAGATGAAACGCGAGCAACAGAATATCACCATTGCTACGATGTTGTATTGCTGCGACATAACCTCGGCCTGCTGCTCAGCCATTCCCTCAGCCATAAGCACACGTGTGCCATACTGAATAACAAATGTCCAGCACATAATCTGCACACCCACGTAGAAGAACTGAGCAATAACACCCTCGCGATAGTGAGGCATGGTGAATATGCGGCGCAGTGTCGGCAGGAAGTTGATCTGATGGTTCTGGTCGCCGTTCTTAGGCATCTTCATAAAGAGCACAATGAGGAACATGGCAAGAATCACCATACCAATAATAAGATAAGGACCTATGAGCACCGATAGGTCGTATTCCTTCACCGCCTCGAACTCTTCGGGCGAGAGATTTGCGCGCGCTGTCGTGTCGAGCGGATTGAGCTTGGCCTGGATGAAGTTCATTGCAACAAACATGCCGAGCAGCGAACCCATCGGATTGAACGACTGAGCCAAATTAAGACGGCGTGTAGCCGTCTCCTCCGTACCCATCGACAATATATAAGGATTGCTCGATGTCTCAAGGAACGACAGTCCGCACGTGAGCAGGAAGTATGCGGCGAGGAACGGATAATACTCGCCCGTCATCTTGGCAGGATAGAACATAAACGCTCCGAGAGCATATAGTCCGAGTCCCACAAGCACACCAGCCTTGTAGCTGTATTTGCGTATGAACATAGCAGCGGGGAAAGCCATGGCAAAATAGCCACCATAGAACGCCACCTGTACCATTGCACCGTCGGTGGCAGACATGCGGAAAATCTTGGAGAAGGCTTTCACCATAGGGTTAGTGATATCGTTGGCAAAGCCCCACAGAGCAAAGCACGACGTTATTAGGATAAAGGGCACGACGTAGCTCACGCCATCCTTCATGAAGATAGATTGTTTGTTTTCTTTCATCGGGTATGTTTAATTATTATTTTAGGATTTCACGATTCGTCTCATTTCTGCTATACCGCTCACTTCTCCCTTAGCAAGTGCCTGGGTGAGAATGTTGCCAATGCCAGTAGCCTCTACAGGTCCTGCCTCTACAGGCACGCCAAGAGCCTCCTCTGTGAGACGATTGAGCAGTTTGTTCTGCGAACCGCCACCAATGATATGCAAATTCTTTATAGGCGAGGGAAGCATGGCATTGAGAGCTTGCGTTGCCTCGGCATACTTGGCAGCGAGCGACTGTAGTACAATGCGTGTAGTCTCGGCCTTGTTGGCGGGAGCTTTAAGGTTGTGGTCGTTGCAATAGTCGACAATGGCTTGCTGCATAGAAGGTGGATTCTGGAAGGCAGCGTCGTCGACCGGTATGACTGTGTCGATAGATACCTTTTCGGCTTCGGGCAACAGTATGTCGTACTGCTGTTCGTCGCCCTGCTCTTTCCATTCAGCCATTAGTCGCTGTATGAACCACAAACCTGTGATGTTTCGCAGGAATGTTATCTTGCCACCGATGCCGCCCTCGTTTGTAAATTCAGCGCGGCGCGCCTCCTCGGTGAGTATAGGCTCGTTAATTTCGACACCAAGCAACGACCATGTGCCCGAACTGATAAAAGCCACTGGCTGCTCGTCGTCGGTTGCGGGAACAGCGGCAACGGCACTTGCCGTGTCGTGTGAGCCGACAGCAATAACATCCACTTCGCCAAGCCCCGTCTCCTCGGCAATATCCTTGCGTAGTCGTCCACGCACTGTGCCAGGCATTACTATCGGACAGAACAAATGGCGTGGCAATTGAAGGCGATCGATGAGTTCCCAGTCCCAGTCACGCTTGCGAGCGTCGAGCATCTCGGAAGTAGAGGCTATTGTGTATTCGGTGTTTGCCTCGCCGGTGAGGAAATAGCTGAAGAGGTCGGGTGTGAAGAGTAGCTTGTCGGCAATCTGCAACTGCGGACTGTCGGCGAGTTTCAAGCTAAGTAGTTGGAATAAAGTGTTGATTTCCATCACCTGTGTGCCGTTCACAGCATAATGAGCAGTACGGTCGACATCAGCAAAGAAACGTTCGGCCATGCCATTAGTGCGCGCGTCGCGATAACACACTGGATTGCCAACAAGATTGCCGTCGCGGTCGATAAGTCCGAAGTCAACTCCCCATGTGTCGATAGCTATGCCAGCTACTTTAAGTCCGAGCTGTGCCGCCTTCTTGAGTCCAGTCTTCATGTCCTCGAACAGTGCGGGGAAGTCCCAATAAACATGATTGCCAAGACGCACCTGTCGGTTTTGGAAGCGGTGAACAAGTTGCATAGTGAGTTTCTTCTCACCTTTTTCATCGGTTATGGTTCCAGCGATGACGCGACCGGAGCCGCCGCCGAAGTCGATTGCTAAATAGGTCATTGTAAGTTAGGTTTAAAAAAAATTGAAGAGGGTGTGTCAAAATTGGAGTTAGTGGAAGTTAAGAAGAAGTTAATCCATCTACGATGGATGGAAGTTAACGGACA
>CAKPZC010000026.1 GCA_934203355.1 uncultured Prevotella sp.
CTTTGGCTATGTAATTCCCGCTATTAGGGCTTACTCGGGACTTGCACCCGTTAGACAATGCTCATGCCGAGCATACATAAAAAAGGTGTCTACTTCGTAGGAAGTAGACACCTTTTAAGCCTTATATAGGCTTATATTTTCTCCATACAGTAGGAGTGCAACCTTCCTTATCCTTAAAGATGCGGTAGAGATAGGTTCGTGAAGAGAATCCACATTCGGCAGATATTATGTCGTTATTATAGTCGGGATTTTCCTGCATCATCTTCTTAGCAGCATTGAAACGAATATCACTGAGCCATGTTCTGAATGTGGAATTCATACACTGGTTGAAGAAGGCAGTCAGTTCGTCCTTGGAGATGTCAAGTGTACGTGAAAGAATAAGCATATTCACACTGCTGTCCTTATATCCCGAATGCGCACACCATTCGTCAAGACAGTTTTGAATCTGAAGTCTACGTTCTTCAGAGAGTTGCGGGTGAAGAGATTCAGTAGTTGTTGTCGCACACTCGCTGTTCTCCTCTTCTCGGTCTAACAGTTCTTCGGTAGGGGTGTAGTTGCTACCGAGAGCTATAAACGTAATATTGAAGAACATAAGGGCTATCAACGCCACCGGACCTATTATATATAATAAGGTGGTGGAGAGGATGGCAACGGGCATAATGAGACATGAAAGACAGAGAATAAATACGCTGGCACGCGAATATCTCACATAGGGCAACATGTCTGTTGCAGCCATTGTCTCCAACATTTTCTTGCGCCTTATCATCTCACGCGCTATCATAAATATGCAGTAGGCTACACCTACGCAGAACAAAGCCAACATAATATAGAGTCCATCACGGATATACAGGCTATGATACAGATAGATGCCCACGCTAAAGACCAGGAGTATGGCAGCATAAATACCGCCGCACACAAGGTTCATCCTCTTGCTATTGGCACGTGTGGCCTCTATGCTATAGATAGCCATAGCGATAAGCGAGAAGCAGGGCGTATAGACGAGGATGTTGACGACAGCTCCAATATCATCGTGAGTAGCACGAAATCCGAAAGCCATCTGTATCATATATTGTAAAGCCATTCCAACCATGGCGGCAACAATCATCCATCGTGAATGCTCATAACGCTTGTTCTTCCATCTAACATGCAGATGAGATATTGCCACAAAGAAGGCATTGATGAGCATGAAGATAAGACATGTAAACTGAAGTAGGAATAATGAGTTCATTAGTTTATTATGATTAGTTGTTTAACCCAGTGTCACAACGTCATCTTATAGGCGTTAGTTTCCTTATATTGAAATCCTATACTTTGATATAATTTATTAGCAGCTACTCTTGAGGGGCGAGAAGTGAGCATAAGCGTGCATGGAGACAAGCGGCGCGCCACTTCGATAGTTTTCTCTATAAGCAAACGTCCGAGTTGCATGCCACGGAATTCGCTGTCGACCACCACATCTTCAATCCATGCCCTACATCCGGTTGGTATACGATAAATGGCAAGTGTCGTCATTCCGACTATACGTCCTGCAACACTTACAAAAAACAATCGGGTGTTGTCGGAGGCAGTAAGCTGTGATAAATCGTCCATCGACATTGCCGTTGCTGTAGTCGACAATTGCGGCAATAGGGCGTTGATGCCATTCAAGTATTCGGGTGTGGGCTCGGTGGCTTCAAAAAAAACTGGTTTATCCATAATTACTGACTATTATATTTTGCTGATTAGATACATTTAATTGTAGAATATTTATGGTTGATATATTGCAAAGATACTGATTTTGGTGTACCTTTGCAAATAAAAAATAATAAATTTAGAATATAGCATCAACAATGATAGCAGAATTTTTTAATGCCAGCATGTCGATGAATGGCAACAGGCTGTTTTCCGACATCTCGTTCGTTGCCATTCCAGGCGATCGTGTAGCTTTGATATGCGACGATGGCAATGCTGGCACAATGGTGTTGCAGACATTCCTCGGTATGCGGCGTCTTGATTTCGGATGGGCATCATTCGACGGTGAACCCATACTACCCCACTTGGCAGCTTGTTTTCGCCATCACATCACATACATGCCCAAACAGTTTGATTTTGGCAGCATGACAGTCGTGGATGTAGCTAAGGCTTTATATGGCGAGCAAATCAACCATGAGATTTCTTATTCTGCCGACAAACTTGCCGACGCCATGCAACAACTTGGGGTAGACAAAATTTTAGTAAACAAGCCCTTCAATAGCCTTGACCCCGCAACATCCCAGCGTGTGGCAATAGCGTTGGCATGCATATTTGAGAGGCCAATAGCCTTGTTCGACAATCCCACATCTCATCAGGATGAGGCAGGACGCGACATCGTGACACAGTTCATAGCCTCGGAAAGATTTGACGATGTTGCCGTGGTTGTCGCAACCAACAGTCAGGAAATGATTGGCATGTGTAACAAAACAGTAAGATTGTAGAATTATTTTCATCTTTATCTATTATGATAACAACATTAGGTTTTGCTCTTGGAGCTTTATTACTTGTCATTCCCATAGCAATAGCTTATGCTTATGGAATAAACGTCAGCGGCAAGACGCTACTTGCTTTCTTCAAGATGCTGATGCGTCTGGGAGTGCTTGGCGGTGTCATGTATTATCTATTACAGTCGGGCAGTGTTCTGTTTTCTATACTATTTGCCCTATTGCTCAATATCTACGCAGTAGTGACAATTTTGGTAAGGGCGCGTCTAAAAATGGGGCTGTTTCTTTTACCAATAGGCGTTGCCGTTATTGTGGCAGTCGCAATAGTCGGTAGCCTGCTATTATTTGCCAACATAGCCATAGGCAGCGACTTCTGCATGCGCTATATGTTGCCTGTTGTGGCATTGCTATCAGGAGGCATTATAACACCAGTGGCTGAAGCACTCGCAACATACTACATGGGATTGCGTCATCACAACCACCTATATTATTATATGATAGGCAACGGGGCAACGCGTGCCGAGGCTCTGAGATACCTACAGCGTCGCGCCCTGGCAAAATCATTTGTGCCAGGATTGCGCTCCATGTCAACACTTGCAGCAGGCGTATCGCCAGTGGTTATATGGGTTATGATATTGTGTGGAGCCTCTGTGTTGGATGCCATTGCCCTACAGATACTTATTGTGCTTGCAGTATTCGCAACTTCTGTCATAGCCACAACTATTGCATTGTGGATGGCACGTCATTATGTTGTGGATGGATATGCTATGCTGAGAGTAGACAAGTAGACGAGTTGACAAGTAGACGAGTAAACAAGGAGATTAGCAATGAATAAAATTAAATCAACAATTATCCTATGCTGTCTTGCTGTCGCCCTAAGTTCGTGCGACCAAGTGGCAAAGCACCTGGACACAAAAATCCAGGAGAGTAAAGAAACACTTTTGAACAATGGCAATGCATCAACAGGCACCGAGAAACCAGCAGATTATTCCAATCTTGAAATACCAGCACGTCTAAAGCAAGTGCCCGAGCAGATTCTAAGCCGAAAAGGCTACACCGTGTCATACAACAGCAATCTGAAAGTACCCAATTGGGTGGCATGGCATCTTACGGCAACACGCATAAAGGGCAACACTAAGCGTAGCGAATCAACTTTTCAAGAAGACATGGATGTTCCTGCTCCACGCGCTGTAGACTCGGATTATGTGCGCTCGGGCTTCGATCGTGGACACATGTGTCCTGCAGGCGACAATAAGTGGAGCCCAAAAGCCATGGACGAGTCGTTTCTCTTTACCAACATCTGTCCACAGGCACCACAACTGAATCGTGGCGACTGGAACGAGATGGAACAAGCATGCCGCAAATGGGCAAAACAATATGGCGACATCTACATTGTATGTGGACCTATTTTCTACAAAAAACGTCCAAAGACTATTGGCAAGAACAAAGTGGCTGTGCCCGATGCCTTCTTCAAAGTTGTGCTATGCATGAAGGATGAACCCAAAGCAATAGGATTCATCTACAAAAATGGCGACGGCAACCGTCCAAAGGGCGACTACGCCAACTCTGTAGACGAGGTGGAGCGCATCACGGGTATAGACTTCTTCCCTTCACTACCCGACAATATCGAGAAAAGAGTAGAGGCGCAATGCAACCCCGACGAATGGGATCTGTAAAGCGATCACGACAAATCACTTGACAACTGGCATTTTCTGCTTTTGCCAGTTAAGGATTCCACCCTCCATATCATACACCCTCAGTCCCATTTTAATCATCTTCTCGCAAGCTGCATGGCTGCGTCGTCCACTTCTGCAGTAAACATAATATGTGCGTGCTTTGTCGAGCTTTTTTATTCCATCATCAAATATCTCTTTGTTGAGATAGTCGAGTTGACTTGCACCAGACAAATGTGACTCAGCATATTCCGACGGTGTACGCACATCAAGTATTACCGCCGAAGTGTCGGCTGTGGCTTGCGAGAAGAAGACTTGGGGATTCAAAACCTTAATACCGTCGGCTTGGGCTGAGCAACTTGCCGAGAATACGCCTAAAGTGGCAAATAGTGATAGTATTACTTTCTTCATTGTCTTTTTTATTTGCTAAGTTACTAACAAAATTCCATACAGCAAAGTTTTTTATACCGATGTGGCATAATGATGCAAAAAAAACGGCTATTCTCAAAAATAAGTTGTAAATTTACACACAGCTAACCACTCAATTAAAACCAATCCGTTTTTTTATGAAAACATCCGACACTACAACCCCATCAGTAACCTGGGAAGAACTTCTCGAATCCATATCTACCGGTGCTACCCATCCCGAAGAGACCAACTGGAAAATATATCGTTATCTCCAGGCAAACTACAAGACTATGGGCTCTATAATGGCTCGCTCTCTGCTTGCAGCATATATGAAACTACATACAAAGCGCATGTCGCTCATCGACTCGTGTATGCTCGGCATGGCTGTAAAGATAAGCACGACATATAGAGACTTCAAATTGCCTAAATTTCTGGAAGCATGGGGATATGACAGTTGTCTGCGTTCGCAAGACTTGCAACGCCAAACGGGTAAGGACGGCAGACAATACCCGTCTTTGAAGGAACGTGTAGAACATGCCCTACAGTCGTATATGCTTCATCATCCCGATGAGAACAACGGCAAGTGTGAGGACATTGTCAGCATGTATGCTGCTAAGGTGTTTGAGAAAGAGGCTAATGGACGGAAGCGTCGCTTCGTGAAACTCGTTGCACAGAATGGAACCGAACATATAGCCGACAGCCACCAATTTCCATGTCGTCCATGGGAGATAAATGGGCGCATGTTTGATGTGCTTACTAAAGTGTCGAAACAAGGCAATGAACGTGCCTCAGAAATTGCAGTGTCGCGCAAACGTGTGGACGAGGTTTTCAATGTTGAAGTAGGATATGTTGACTTCATCGATGAAAACCACGGCCACATACATATATACGACTCACTATCGCGCCATTTTGTAGCCGACATGTCAATACACTCGACATTGGGCATCGCCGTAGGATGCTATGTGAGATTTTGTCCTATAATAGCAAATGGCGACCATTTTAAATCAGCCGCCATT
Source organism: uncultured Prevotella sp. (assembly GCA_934203355.1). Lineage (GTDB taxonomy): Bacteria > Bacteroidota > Bacteroidia > Bacteroidales > Bacteroidaceae > Prevotella. The sequence goes on from CAKPZC010000026.1 coordinate 5,554, forward strand.
GTGAGCGTTTTGGACAAATACGAAGGACGTAGAGCTTTCGGAATATACGAGGCAAAAGTAGAGTATGCTAATATGAAGGATAAATACATACGCTACACCATTGAGTCTGAAATAAAATACACTCCCGAAGGAAATATAATAAAAGCGGGATTTGCCTCAACAGCAGCATTATCAGAACAAGCAAGAAATAGCATTGTACAGGGAAGCCACGTGCGTCTTATACTATTCCTTAAACGTGGAAAAGATGATATGAAGCACAACTATGTGGCTGAAATATTTTAAATGATTTCACCATAAAAAGGGTGTGTCAAAATAGGAGTTAGAGGAAGTTCTTCCATTAACTCCTATTTTGACTTTACCCTCTTTATGTTTTTTTTAAAATATTCACGGGGAACATTATTCCCTACTCCTCTTCCTTCAACACTGGCAACGAGATGTGATACTTCACGGCAAGTACACGTATTGCCACAATAAGCATGAAGGCAATTACCACAGAAATTCTCATGTCGCATCCCCATTCCACAAGTCCCCAATAGGAAAGTCCACCAACGACACTCGCCATGGCATATATTTCCTTTCGGAAAATTACGGGTACATTATTAAGCAACACATCACGAATAACACCACCAGCCGAACCAGTTATCGTACCCATAATGATTGCCACCCAGAACGGATGTCCACAGTCGAGCGTCTTCTGTAGTCCGGCAACTGTGAATAGCGCCAAACCGAGTGTATCGAAGAAGAACCACGTGTTGTCGAGCCGCTTCAATGAATGGGCGAAGATGATTACAAACATTTGCGCCATAAGCGTACAAACCATGTAGATGCATGATGTCATCCAAAACGGGGTTACTCCAAGCATCATATCGCGCAGCGTACCACCGCCAATAGCTACGGCAATACCACAGACAAAGCCTCCAAACCAATCGAAGCGCTTGGCAGCCGCGTGGCGTATACCGGAAATAGCGAAAGCGAAGGTGCCAAGAAACTCTATGACATTGAGCACTGGCTCGTAAAGTTCATTATTGTCTATCATGGATGGTTGACTACGTTTATTGGAGTGCCTTTGAGAAACGAGTTTATGTTGTCCTCGGCTATATCCATAAGTCTCAGACGCGCTTCCATTGTAGCCCAAGCCACATGCGGAGTGATGAAAGCATTAGGCTCGCTGAACAAGGGATTGTCGGCAGCTGGTGGCTCTGAACACATCACATCGGCACAATAGGCTCCAAGATGTCCACTGTGGAGAGAGGCAGCCACGTCGGCTTCATTGACAAGAGGACCACGTCCGGTATTGACAAGAATAGCTCCTTTACGCATACGCTTGAGGGCATCGGCGTTTATCATCTCACGTGTGCTATCGGTGAGCGGACAATGCAGCGAAATTATGTCGCAAGCAGCCAAAGCCCCCTCAAGAGTAGCCTTTCTTATGCCGTGGGGCAGTTCATCAGCACTCTTGCTTGTCACAGCAAACACATTCATACCGAAGTCGAAAGCTATTCTTGCCACCTTCATGCCTATATTTCCAAGTCCAACGATACCCATTGTCTTGCCTGCCAACTCAACAAGAGGCTTGTCCCAATAACAAAAGTCGGGACAACGGCTCCACTCACCACTACGCGAAGCATTAGCATAATGGTCCACATGACTCACAACATTAAGGATATGAGCAAATGTTAACTGTGCCACGCTGTCGGTGCTGTAGGCAGGGATATTAGTGACAACAATGCCGTGTCGGTCGGCTGCGTCAAGGTCGACAACGTTATAACCAGTTGCAAGCACTCCGATGTAGCGTGTGTTTGTGAGTTTGGCAATAGTGTCGGCATTGAAAACAGTTTTGTTGGTAAGCACTATCTCGGCGTCACCAACATGGGCGAGCACATCTTCGGGGTTTGTACGCGGATAGACCGTAAGTTCTCCAAACTTCTCTATCCTACTCCAAGAAATATCGCCAGGATTGACTCCATTTCCGTCTAATACTACGATTTTCATTTCTATTTATGTGTTTATGTCGTTTTTAAATTTACTTTCTTTTCTAATCTGTAAAGTATTCCCCTACCCGATTATTCCTTATATCGCTCCCCCCAGAGTCGCAACATTTGCTGGTAGGCTTTCTCCTCGGAAGGTGTGTGCTGTGCATGCCACAGACGAGTGTTGCCACTAAGCGAGTCGGGCAAGTATTGCTGCACCACGAAATTGCCTGGATAGTCGTGAGCATACTTGTAGCCATCGTGATAGCCGAGATTCTTCATTAGCTCGGTGGGAGCATTGCGCAGATGGAGCGGCACAGGCAAATTGCCAGTTGCTTTCACGAGTTGCAGGGCTGAGTTAACAGCACAATAGGCAGAATTGCTCTTTGGACTCGTGGCAAGATAGACCACTGCCTCGGCAAGAGGTATACGCCCTTCGGGCCAACCAATCTTCATTACAGCATCAAAAGCTGCGTTGGCAAGCAAAAGAGCATTGGGATTGGCAAGTCCAATGTCCTCGGCAGCAGAGATAACCAAACGCCGAGCTATGAATTGCGGATCCTCACCACCCTCAATCATTCGCGCCATCCAATATAGAGCGGCATCAGGATCAGAACCGCGTATGGATTTTATAAATGCCGATATTATGTCATAATGCATATCGCCACCCTTGTCATAAGCAAGCGGATTCTGTTGCAATCGCTCTTCCACAATTCTGTCGGTCACCACAACGTTGTCTCCACCGTCAGCCTCAACAACAAGTTCAAGAATGTTGAGCAACTTACGAGCATCTCCACCACTATAGCGCAACATTGCCCCAGTCTCCCTCAACTCTACATGACGCTTGGACAGTTCTACATCAGTAGCGACTGCACGATGAAGCAGTTCCAACAAATCGTCTTGTTGCAACGGCTTGAGCACATACAATTGACAGCGCGACAACAATGGGCGTATCACTTCAAACGAAGGATTCTCGGTTGTAGCACCTATAAGAGTGACAACTCCACGCTCAACAGCTCCAAGCAAAGAATCTTGCTGCGACTTCGAGAAACGATGGATTTCGTCGATAAACAGGATTGGCGAGGCCGACGAGAAAAAACGTCCGCTCTTGGCACGCTCTATCACATCGCGCACATCCTTCACACCCGACGTTACTGCACTAAGCGTGTAGAAGGGTGTCTCAAGCTTATTGGCTATTATCTGCGCAAGGGTTGTCTTGCCCACTCCTGGCGGGCCCCACAATATAAACGACGATATACGTCCCGCGTCAATCATATTACGCAGGACGGCACCCTCGCCTACCAGATGTTTCTGGCCGACATAGTCGTCGAGTGTGCGAGGTCTCATTCTTTCAGCTAAAGGTTCACTCATAGATAGACACAAAATTAAAAAATATCTGTGAAACGACAAAAATTTTCATAGCTAAAACTTGTAAATTAGGAACAAAGTATATACTTTTGCAGCACGTATTTAGCCAAGCAAATGCTCGGTATTAAAATCATTATAACAAAACATGACAAACCGACAAATTTTTAGCAATATATGAAACAACAAAAAACTTTGACACTTAAGACACTGACAAAAAGTAATGTTTGGGAGTTGCAAGAGAACGACATCTTAAGAATGTGGGAGGCGGCTGAAAAAGACACCGACTTCAAGGACAACCGACGTCATTACATCGACGTGATTAAGAGTGCATTTGAAATAGAAGAGATTAAGATTGACCGTCCAGAGGTCATAAGCAAGTATGAGGCACGTGGCTTCAAGGTTGGTGCTTTGCAATTTAGCGATAATGACTCAGCAAAGTGGGGAATTAAAAAGCGTCCTATCATGCGCGTGACCGACCTTACATACGAGAACATTCGCCACATTACAGCACAAAAGCTTTTGGAAGTTATCGACCGTAACTTCGGTGGCGGCTGGGACTCGCTGTCGCAGAGCATACGTGACATTATCGAAAGTGGATTCGATATCAGCACAACAACTCTTCCTAAAGACCGTCTGCACAAGGCTGGCGGAATGTATGAGAAGAAGGTGAACGACGGTTTTGAGGTGCTCGAGATTCCTAAGGGTACATGGGTTGAAGCCATTTTCGCCAAAGAGAAACCAGAACTGGAGAAGCCAGTAAGCTTCAAGGATGAAGAGGTTCGTGAAAAGAAATATAGCGACAATGACGACGACGAGGATGAAGACGAGGACTTGCCAGACGACAAGTATGACGACGAGGACGATGATGCTTTTGACGAGGACAAACTGACAGAGGAAAGCTATCGCACTACCTTCGACACCGACCCCGAAGACCTCAACCTTGAGGCTGAAGACGTGAGCGACGACGACGACAACTACTAAGCAGAACAGTAGCTATAAACACATAAAAAAAAACACAGACAACATTTACAACCACATGATTGAAGGTTGCTTATGTTGTCTGTGTTTTTTATTTTTTTATTTATATTTCTTAATATAATCCTCGGCACGCGTGTCGCCAAGTTCCTTGGCACGCTCCAGACACTTCATTCCATCCTGCTTCTTGTTGATATTAGCAAGAGCTATACCTTTTATTATAAGCAAGTCTGTGGCATCGGCGTCAACCTCAAGACACAAGTCGGATGTACGTATGGCATCCTCATATTTTCCAACACGGAGTTGCAACGATGCGAGTTCGGCAATATACCCCAAACGGTCGGCGTCGGGAGCCACATAAGCAGCATGGGCAATATCGTTAAGAGCCAATTGATACTGGCGCAACTCCATCTCACACTTATAGCGAGTGTAATAAAAATCCGCCGAAGCGCGTCCCACCATGATAGTATCGTAAGTATTATAGTCGGCAAGAGCGCGTCGATAATCTTTCATTTCATCATAAAGCTGTCCACGTGTGAGTATGTATGGGGCAGACATTGTTGTATAAGGCTTAGGACAATGACTAACAGCACTATCGAGCAATTCAACTATCTCCTCCTTTTTTGCGCCCAACTGTGTCTTACACTGGGCTGCCTCGTAGAAGACCTCACTGTTAACCATTTCGCCCTTAGCAAGTGTGGTGAATATGTCGAGCGCACGCGCAAAGTCGCGCTTTGAATAAAGCAATTGTGCTGTAAGATGCTTGTAAGCAGGTTGTGAATCGAGTCGCGTTGCTTTCTCCAACTCAGCAAGAGCCTTGTCAAGAGTCCACTCTGTGAATGTGGAGTCGACAGAATACATCAGTTTATGATACATCACACGTGCATATTCATAATGAGCCGCAGCCTTGTCGGTAGATTTCTTCAACGCTGTCTGCATATCGGCATCCGCACCACTATAGTCGCCACTGTTGACACGACGCATGGCACTTGTGGAATAGCCGTCTACCTCATTAGGGAAGAGTTGGATATAATCGGCTATATAATCGGCATACTTTGCCGAATCGTTCTGCTCACCGGCAAACATCATCATCAGTTGAGCCTGCTTCTGGTCGGAAGGCATTTGCAGACGGATGCCAGTCTTTGAGTATTGAGGACTGGCAAGAGCGAAGGCATCAGCAGTAAGTGTTGTTGCAAAACGAGCATCGACAGCATGAGTGTCAAGCGATGTCTCCGACTGTTGGAGCAAACCAACCACCTCGCCATTCGAGTTTACAAATGGAGCTCCAGGGATTCCTGTCTTGTCATTATAGGCAAAAATATAATATGCATACTTGTCCATAAATCCTTCCTCGCGCTCCACAGTGTATTCGCTGGCTACTGGTTTGCGTTCCTCATTACCTACGAGCCACACTTTCGAGCCAGCAGCAGTTGTCTGTTTGGCAAGTTGGGCAGCAGTAGTCTTCGACACATCAACCTTAAAACGGCACACGTCGTAGAGTTCGTTTGCGCCAATTATCGATTTCACATTAAAATGTTTGCCATTGAAGTCAACCACCTCGGCACGCGACGCCTCAGCCAATGCCGACCATGAGCCTATCGCCTCGCCATCAACAGAAGTATACACTCCGTATGTAGAACTGATGACATTGCCTAATGCATCATAAGCAATGAGCTTAAAAGTAGACTTCGCCGAGTTCTTAACTGGATTTGGTTGCGCATGTAGCGAACCCACAGCCAAGCATATGGCGAAAAGTGTTGTAAAAAAACGATTCATTTATTATTTGTTTATATTTATTTTATTTTTAGCAGATCTTTGGCATTGTCGATTGCCGCCTGCGACACATCGCTTCCGCTTAACATTTGGGCTATCTCTGTCACACGCTGCTCATTTGTGAGCATAGTCATGGTGCTCACTGTACCCTCAGCAGTTTCATGCTTCGCTACTTTATAATGTGTAGAGCCATAAGCAGCAATTTGTGGGAGATGAGTTATACAGATAACCTGTCGGTTGACATCGCCCATGTCGCGCATGATATGTGCCATTTGTTCTGCCACACGACCACTAACACCAGTGTCAATCTCGTCGAATATAATTGTAGGAAGCCCTATGGCACGGCTTATCATAGCCTTTAGCGAAAGCATCACACGCGCAATCTCGCCTCCAGAAGCCACTTGCGACACTGGTTGCATCTCGGTACTTGAGTTGGCACTAAACAAGAAAAGCACACGGTCGGCTCCCGATGGACAGAGATCGCATGGCATAATATCCACTTTAAAGCGAACTTTTGGAATTCCCAAAGGAACAAGAAGTTTGGAGAGTTCACTCTCCAAACTTACAGCAGCCTTTCTTCGATATTCTGTGAGCACAGAAGCCTTTGCTATACACTCATCATGAAGCCGTGCTACAAGTTGCTCACACTCCATCAAACTATCATCGCTATTGTCAATGACAGCAAGTTGGGAGTTTATGTCGGCAAGTTTGGCAAGTAGTCCGTTATTGTCGGCCACATGATACTTCTGCTGCAAAGAGTATATGGTGTCAAGGCGCTGCGTTATTTCTTCAAAACGCTGCGGATCGAACTCGATATCATCCATCTGAGAGGCTATTTCATGCGATATATCCTTCAATTCCACAAAGCAACCATCAAGACGCTCAGCCAGTTCTGAAGCAGGAGGATATATCGTGGCAATACCATTAAGTTGTGACGATAGACTGCGTGCCACACCAACTATGCCCGACTCGTCTCCATCAAGGCATTCGTCAGCCTCATGGAGCACACGCTTGATATCTTCAGCGTGACTCATCATCTCGGCAGTCTGCTCAAGCGATTCCTGCTCGTCGGCCTGCAGATTGGCTTCGGCAAGCTCTTTTTGCTGAAAGCGCAGAAAATCCTCATTCTCACGGTCGCGCTCTATCTGTTCCTTTAATTTGGTAAGCTGCGCCACCGCTCGCCGATATTCATCAAACACCGAGCGATATTCAGCAAGCTGCGACTTGTCACGAGCTATGATATCGACCACATTGAGCTGAAAGTCTTCCTTGTTCAGAAGCAAGTTCTGGTGTTGGCTGTGCACATCGATAAGTTGCTCACCAAGCTCGCGTATGGTGGCAAGATTTACAGGGGTGTCGTTGATGAATGCACGACTCTTACCAGTGGCGTTAATCTCACGTCGCAATATGCACCCTAATGGTTCATAGTCGAGGTCGTTGCACTCGAAGAAGCCCTTCAGCACATCAGAATGGTAGATACTAAAATCAAACTCTGCCTCGATGACGCACTTCTCCCTACCCTTCTTTACCTGTCGCGCGTCGGCACGATTGCCAAGAAGAAGTCCTATAGCCCCAATGATGATGCTCTTTCCCGCACCTGTTTCACCGGTAATGACCGAGAATCCTGGGAAAAAATCCATCTCCAAATGGTCAATAAGTGTGAAGTTCTTTATGTCGAGTTTCTTTAACATTTCTATTTTATTTAAGTTTCGTATGCCAATGACATGGGTATAGTTGACGAGTTGACAAGTAGACGAGCTGCTACTTATGATTATTAATAGTTGCTTTAAAGATTTTGAGCTATAAAGCAAACAGCTTGTCAACTTGTCAACTCGTTAACTTGTTAACTATCAATTACTCTTTTATTCCTTTATCTTGTCCCATGCTGTATTTTGGCTTGCATTAATAGCAAACAAAATTTCATACACCGACTCTTTCTCCTTCTGAGTACCCTTACCTTTATATATATTAGAGAGTTCGTCGCGCTTATAGTCGGTCCAAATTTGTGGCAACAGACTCAGCGGACGGTCCTCATGGCATTTCTTGAGATCGTTCTCTATCGCCGTTGTGATGTTTGTTCGCCCGCGTTCTGCATTGGTAGCCATCTCGTCGAGTCCATTACGGTAATAGTCATACTGCAATTGACGAAACGGCTTCATGGCTCCATCAAGATAGTCGTTGATAATAGCAAAACGATTGCGACTACTGTCGAAAGCCTTCCATCCTGGATAATTGAGATTCTGGGCATTGTTTGTAAGATTCATACATTGCTGCAATACATCCTCGCCACCCATGGGCGCAAAAGAGTCGAGATTGATGCCTATTATCAGATAAGCATAGTAGCCTATAAGAGCCATTAACTGGTTATCGATTTGTTCCTCGTTGAACTGCAACTGCTGAAACTGGGCATACTCAAAATTGAAGTCGTTGTCGGTGTTATTATAAAGTGTAGTTGTATAACTGGAATTATACACCGGACGGTTTGCCTGCACCACAGCACGACAAGTGAACACATTAGACGACTGGTCGTACTTGGTGACAGTAATATTGAAATTGCACTGTATGCGCTCGTTCTTCTGAAACTGTAGACTTGTCCACTGGTGCTCGTTGATAAACTGTGTCAGGTTCTGCTCAATCTCTTCAAACACGCTGGCATCTGTGCCCTGCACCTGCGAGTGGTTAACAGTCACCTTGGCGTTGAGTTCCTGTGCCGACACGCTGCCTCCGGTCATTAAACCCGACAATAAGGCAAAAGCTATAGCAACCGGCAATCGTTTCGGATTATTCATATCAAGATTCTTTTGAGACAACATTGCGCTCCAGCTCATCGACGATAAAACCTGCTGTCTCTGCCTTGGAGCATTTAGGATAAGCCTGCTTGCCTTTACGGGTGATTATCTCGATTTGATTATTATCGGTACCGAAACACGTATCCTTATTCTGCAAAGAGTTGAGCACAATGAAATCGGCATTCTTTTTCTCAAGTTTACGCTGAGCGTTGGCCTCCTCGTCGTTTGTCTCAAGAGCAAAAGCCACTATAGTCTGGCGTTCCGACTTCATCTGTCCAAGAGTAGCTGCAATATCGGGATTGGGACAAAGGCATATTTGCATATCGTCGTCACCACGCTTTATCTTCACATCGGCAACAGTAGCAGGACGGAAGTCGGCAACTGCCGCCGACAGTACTGCCACGTCGCTATCTGCAAATTCTGCGGTGGCTACATCATACATCTGCCTGCAACTCTCCACATTGATGCGACGTATCGAATCTGAACATGAAAGGCTCACTGGACCCGCAACAAGTGTCACCTCGGCTCCACGTCTACGACACTCCTCAGCAATGGCAAATCCCATTTTGCCACTTGAGTAGTTGCCAATAAAGCGCACAGGATCTATCTTTTCGTAAGTTGGTCCTGCCGTTATCATCACCTTCTTGCCAACAAGAGGCGATTGGGCATCGTGACGGTCGAAGAATTCAGATATCTTTCTGGCTATAATCTGCGGCTCCTCCATGCGTCCTTTGCCTTCAAGTCCGCTTGCGAGAAAACCACTTGCCGGCTCCACAATATGATTACCATACGACTGCAGAGTTTTAAGATTAGCTTGTGTCGACGGATGGCGATACATGTCGAGATCCATTGCTGGAGCTATAAACACAGGAGCCTTCATCGACAGATAAGTCGTAACAAGCATATTGTCGGCAACTCCATGAGCCATCTTGCCCAAGGTGCTTGCCGTACAAGGGGCTATAACCATGGCATCAGCCCAAAGTCCAAGGTCGACATGTGAGTTCCACGTGCCATCGCGCTGCGCAAAAAACTCGCTGATAACGGGTTTGTGTGTAAGAGCGGAAAGAGTTATCGGAGTGATAAACTCCTTACCAGCTGGCGTGATGACCACCTGCACCTCGGCTCCCTGTTTCACAAACTCACGAATCAACATACACGACTTATAGGCGGCTATCGAACCTGTAATGCCCAATACTATCTTTTTCCCTTTTAACATGAGTTGACGGTTAAATGGTTGATTTTCTATTTATTGAATCCCTTCAAGCGGATGCGCGTGAGCACCTGCTTTGTGTTGAACGTGAAGTCGCCTGCCATCATCCAGCTGTAATAGCCAGGATCCACACGCAAAACGTCGGCAACAGAACGTCCTTTATACTTTCCGAAATTGAATGCCTCGAACTTGCGCTCCTTGCCATTGTCGTCGAGCAGCGGTTTACCATCAGCACCAAGCAATGGTTTCCACACAATACGTCCAGCAAAGTCGACATTTTCATTCTGTTTCGAGAACTCTGCAAGAAAATCCATGTCATTCTCAAGCACACGGTCGGGTTCTTCTTGCACTCCAGGCGCATACATATCGAGTTCTCCCATAAGCACACGATAGGTGGCCTCTGTATCCTCATCGGCACGATGTGCTGTGAAGTCCTCCTCCATCTTGCGTCCACAATAGAACTTATAGGCAGCAGCAAGATTGCGACGCTCCATCTTATGGAATATTGTCTGAACATCGATGAGTCGACACTTAGAAAAGTCGAAGTCGATTCCTGCTCGCAGGAATTCCTCGGCAAGCATTGGTATGTCGAAATGATTGGAGTTGTAACCAGCAAAGTCACATCCTGACATCTCTTCGTTCAGATGCTGTGCCACCTCCTTGAACTTAGGAGCGTCGGCTACATCATCGTTCGATATTCCTGTTAGTTCTACAACATCTTGAGGGATTGTCTTGTCGGGATTGATTAGCAAATTTTGGCGTATCTCCTCGCCATCAGGCATAAGCTTGATGTATGAAATCTGAATTATACGGTCGCGTACAAGGTCAAGACCTGTTGTCTCAAGATCGAAAATTATAAGGGGGCGTGTGATATTAAGTTTCATTTTTCGGTTTCGTTTTTAAACAATATTTCGTGAGAGAGTGAAGAACTAGAGCCTATAAAGCCTCATCATTCCATCACACCCTCACGAAAGTCGATAAGTGAAGTTTCTCAAGTCAAGAATACTTGTCAATTAATCATTGAGCAACATCGGCATGATAAGCATCAAAACTTCTTGGTTCTCAGGCTGCACTGCAGGTATTACCACACCTGCTCGACTTGGGTCGGCAAGCTGAATTATCACCTCATCGCTCGACAGATTATTTAGTATTTCGTAGATAGCAGTACCCTTGAAACCAATATCCATTGTAACTCCTGCATAGTCGCACGAAATGCTTTCTTTAGCACTTGTTGCGAAATCAATATCTTCAGCAGCAAGACGCAGGGTGCCTTTCTCAATATGGAAGCGAACAAGCTGGCTGCTCTCGCTTGCAAACGGCTGCACACGTTTCAAGGCACCCATGAGCGATTTGCGGTCGATTGTCAGACAATTAGTGTTGTTGGTGGGAATCACGGAGTTGTAGTTGGGATAACGTCCCTCAATAAGACGGCAGCTCAACATTCCGTCGGCAAAACGAATCTCGGCACTGCGCTGATTGAACTTAACCACCACATCACCATCGTTCTTAGAAAGGACACCCTTTAACAGCTGGGCTGGCTTCTGGGGCAAAATGAACGAAGCAGGCTCATCGGCTGAGACTGAAAGAATACGATTGCGCACAAGTTTGTGACCATCAGTTGCTACAATTGCCAGATAGTCGGATGTAAGATCGAAATAGACACCTCCCATTACTGGACGTATCTCGTCCTGAGCTGTGGCAAAGAGCGAACGCGAAAGGTTTTCTGCAAAAGCCAACGACTCTAAAGTTATGGTAGTCACACCGTTCTCCATAGCAGGAGTGAGCGGGAAGTCCTCTGCCGACAGTGCGGTCATATTGAATGTTCCGTTCTGATAGTCGATTTCCACAGAAAGTGTATCGACATCTACATTAAAGCACAATGGCTGCTCAGGCAATTCTTTTACGGCATTGAGGATTGTACGATTAGGAAGAGCAAACTGTCCTTCGCCATTACAATCGTCCAACTCTATTGTAAACCGCATCACATTCTCATTGTCACTGGCAGTAACGGTGAGAGTGCTGTTTGCAATCTCGAAAATGAAACAGTCCAGAATACTAATTGTATTCTTGTTGCTGAGAACTCTTGCAAGAGTCTGAAGACGCGCGTTAAGCGTTCCGCTTGATAATGTGAATTGCATTATATTCTGATTTTTATGTTATTATTCTTCATTTGTTATTTGGTTACAAAGGTAATGAAAAACGAAAACAAAACAAAATTACTAACATCTTTTTATTTCTATTAAGAGAACAGTTCTGACAAAAATACTTAAAACATTTAAGCATTGAAGAAAAACTCATCCAAAAGTTTTTTCCTTTACGACAATTTTATTAATTTCGCATAATAATCAAAAGGCAAGCATACTACAAAGCCGTAAAAAAACAGAAAAAAATACATTATTAAATAAATCACAATGGAAATACAAGGAAAAATTATCGCCGTTTTGCCTGAGAGAAGCGGCGTGTCAGCACGTGGAGAATGGAAGGCGCAGGACTATGTAGTCGAAACTCACGACGCTTACCCAAAGAAAATGGTATTTGGAGTATTCGGAGCCGACCGCATTAGTCGTTTCAACATACAGGTAGGACAAGAAGTGACTGTAGCCTTCGACATTGACGCTCACGAATATCAGGGACGCTGGTACAATAGCATCCGCGCTTTCGACGTGCGCCAGGTAGACCCAGCATCAGTGGCAATGCAGCCAGGTGTTGTTCCAGGCGCAGCTTTCGGTCCTGCTCCAACAGCAGCTCCAGTTCCAACAGCAACTCCAGCAGCAGCTCCAGTTGAGGACAAGGCAGACGACCTACCTTTCTAAAAAATAAAAGCAATAAAAAAAACGCAGTGTTCAGATTTAGAGCACTGCGTTTTTTTATTGCTTTTTTTATTGCTTTTTTATTCTGTTATGTTAGGTTCCTCAAGTCCAAGTCCCTTCTTCTTGTCAACTACCTTAAGAATAAGACCGATGGCGAGAGCTGCCACACCAAGACATGCGAGCATAATGAGCGGAGCGGTGTAGTCGAGCTGTGTTGCGTCGGTGACACCCTCGTTGGTTGCATTAAGCACCTTGCCGATGAGCAGTGGGAAAAGCCAAAGACCAATATTCTGAATCCAGAAGATAAGTGCATAGGCAGAACCGATAACCTTAGCATCAACGAGCTTTGGCACACTTGGCCACAACGAAGCAGGCACAAGTGAGAACGATGCTCCGAGCACAAGAATAGTGACATAAGCTACAATGACACCACCAACTTGATTGCCCTTGAATTCAGGAAGGATAAAGGCAAATGTAAGATGGCATGCGATGAGCAACAATGAACCAAGCACGAGCATTGAGGCAGCCTTACCCTTATGGTCAACAAAACTGCCAAGCACAGGAGTAATACCGACGGCGAGCAATGGGAACACAGCAAAGATTGACTCTGCCGACTGGCGCATGTAACCCATATAGCAGTATGTGATAAGGGCTACGATAGAGAGTACAAGCATCGAATACTTGAGTGTCGGCTTCTTCATGAAATTAAACATGAAGGCAGTGGCAGCAACTACAAGCATGATGACATACTGAACGATGGTTACAGAATCAGATGCCCAGAACGAGTCGGCGGGAACTTCTGTGAAGGTGAGGTTGCACTGGAGCATGTTTACTGCATACTTCTGGAATGGGAAGATGGCAGAATAGTAGAGCACACAGAGCAGAGAAACAAGCCAGAAACCGCTTGACGAGAGAATCTTACCAAGGTCTGAAATTTTGAAAGGATCGTCCTTCTCCTCAGCCTCGCCAGTCTGCGAGTCGAGTTTCTTATCCATGAAGAAGTAAACCACAATCATTATCATCGCTATGCAGAGCAACACGACACCGAAAGCTACCGAACGTGATACGCTAACGTTGCCACCGAGTTTTGCAAAGAATGGCGAGAAAATCATACATGTGGCAACACCAAGACGTGCCAATGCCATCTCTGAACCCATAGCAAGAGCCATCTCACGACCCTTAAACCACTTGACGATACCACGGCTCACAGTGATACCTGCCATCTCTGTGCCACAACCGAAAATCATGAAACCAATAGCTGCAAGCTTTGCCGACGCTGGCATTCCCTCATAGAAAGGAGACACACCAAGCTGCTCGAACACTGGAATGTGATTGAGATTGTTGGTAAACCATGTCTCAAGTCCACTGCCAATAAAGCTATCGCTAATGGCATACCACTTAATACATGCACCAAACAACATCACTGCTCCCGAGAGGAGGGCGGTGAAGCGAACTCCCATCTTGTCGAGAATGATACCCGCAAAAATAAGGAAGAACACGAACACGTTGAGGAACGTTTCCGATCCCTGCATTGTACCGAATGCGTCGGAGTCCCAGCCGCGCTGCGACTGCATGAGGTCTTTGATTGGCGAGAGGATGTCCACAAAGATGTAGGCGCAGAACATCGCAAGAGCCAGAAGCAACAAGGCGGTCCAACGAATGGCTGCCGAATCACGAAGAGTCTGTTTCATTTTTTATTTATTTTTTGTTATAATTTGTTTGCTGACAGCATGTCAAAGACATACAAAACTTGAGTTTATTATTTAAGCCACTTGTCGAGCCATCCAAAGAATGTGCGTTGCCACAACACTCCATTCTGTGGTTTCAACACCCAGTGGTTCTCGTCGGGATAGATAAGCAATTCTGCCGGGATTCCGCGCAGACGTGCGGCATTGAACGCGCCAAAGCCTTGGTTGGCGTTGATGCGATAGTCCATCTCACCGTGGATGCAGAGTATAGGAGTATCCCACTTGTCTACAAACTTATGGGGAGAGTTCTCATAGGTTCGCTTTGCGTTCTCGCTCTTGTCCTTATTCCAGTAAGCGTCTTCGTATTCCCAGTTGGAGAACCAAGCCTCCTCGGTATCGGTATACATCGACTCAAGGTTGAAAGCTCCGTCGTGAGCGATGAAAGCCTTGAAACGCTTGTTGTGATGTCCAGCAAGATAATAAGCCGAGAAGCCTCCAAAACTTGCACCGACACAACCCAAACGGTCTTTGTCTACATAAGGAAGGTTGTTAGCAGCGTCGTCGATGGCTGAAAGATAGTCGTCCATGCACTGACCTGTCCAGTCGCCCGACACAGCCTCGTTCCATTCATGTCCATAACCAGGAAGTCCGCGACGGTTGGGAGCTATAACAATATAGTCGTTGGCTGCCATAATCTGGAAGTTCCAACGATAGCTCCAGAACTGGCTAACTGGACTTTGCGGTCCACCCTCGCAGAACAACAATGTAGGATATTTCTTGTTGGCATCGAAATGCGGTGGAAGGATAACCCACACCTGCATCTGCTTGCCATCGGTGGTCTTCACCCAACGCTCCTGCACTTTGCCCATCTCAAGCTGGTCGTAGAAAGCCTTGTTCTCTTGTGTGAGTTGCTGCACTTTTGTCTTCTTCACGTCCTTGCCAGGAGTGATGACATAGAGTTCGTCGGCCTGCGAGATACTATGGCGCGAAGCGAGAATCTTGCCTGTATTGCCGAGCATCTGTATCGAACCGAAGTCCATCCAGTCGTCAGTGAGCTGCTTCACCTCGCCATTGAGGTTTGTCTGGTACATATTTACACAAGCATGCCAGCAACCAATGAAATAAAGAGTCTTTGAGTCGGCTGTCCAACAGAAAGCGTCGACGTTGGAATCGAACTGCTCAGCCACATATTTCTTCTCACCAGTAGCAAGCATATAGACACAGAGGCGGTTGCGGTCGCTCTCATAGCCATCGTGCTCCATCGACTGCCAAGCCACATATTTACCATCAGGCGAGAACTGCGGATTGGTGTCATAACCCATATTGAAATCGCCTTTCTGATGGTTTAGAGCCTGTGTCTTCTTTGTCTTTGTTGCGTCTGCCTTTGGGGCTTTATAACCCTCAGGCTTACAGAGGTTCTTTGTAGAACCAGTTGCCACATCATATAGATATATATCAGAGTCGGTAGAAGTAGCATAGTTAACACCAGTTTTCTTACGACATGTATAAGCAATTGTCTTTGAGTCGGGACTCCATGCCAACTGCTCCACTCCGCCAAACGGAGCCATCGGACACTCGTAGGGTTCACCCTCAATGATGTCCTTGCCATTACCGATACCGTCGGCTGTAACATCAGCCACAAACGGATGTGTAATGCTCTCTACATAGTGATCCCAATGACGATAATTAAGGTCGGTCACTATGCGACCCGATGCCAATGGCAGGTCGTCGGGATTCTTCTTTATACTCTCATGATAAGGCAACGACTTAACAAGAATCACCTTCTTCTCGTCGGGCGAGAACTTGAACCCCTCGATTGCGATGTCGCTCTTGGTGAGTTGTCGGCGGTCAGAACCGTCGGCATTCATCGACCAGAGTTGTCCCTTTGTAAGGAAAGCGATGCGCTTGCCACCATCTATCCACGCTGCATCGGTCTCACTTGCAGCAGTAGTAGTCAGAGCACGCTGTAGTTTACCGTCAGCGCTGATGGTGTAGAGCATCTGATGGCTCTTGTTTTCCTTCACGCTGTAGTAGCCCACTTGGTAAGCCACAGTCTTACCGTCTGGCGAAGCTACAGCTCCGCCAACGCGTCCCATAGCCCAAAGCGTCTCTGGTGTCATGCGGTCGCCCTTGCTGATCGCTGCCACATTGGTTGTTTTGCCAATCATTGTTTGTGCTTCGGCGTTGATGCTGGCGCATCCCATAAGAGCTGCGACAGCAAATGTTAATGTTTTGTGCATAGTTTGTTTATTGTTAGTAATATTATCGCTCATAAAAACAGTAGCGGAGCACTCCAGCCTCCGCAGCAAACAGCCTATTAAAGCTAAAAAGAAAAAACTTCTTTGGATGCTGCGGAGGCCAGAGACCTCCGCTACTATATATTTATTGCAATCCCTTACGCTTGCGCTCCAGTTCTTCGCGCTTGCGCTGAAGCTCCTGCTGCTGTTCCTGCATAGCCTGTAGACGTGCAGCCAGACCGCTCATCTTCTTCGGGTTGTTCTTGTTCTCCTCATACTTCTTCTCAAGAATGGCAAGAAGTTTCTCGTCGTTGGTTGTCTTGCGCAGTGTCCACATGATGGCAGCACTGAAGAACAGCGAAACGAAGTAGTAGAAGTTCAATCCTGCCGAGTAGTCGTTGAACATGAAGAAGAACATCAACGGCATGAGGAACATCATCCACTGCATCATTTTCATCTGCTCAGCCTGTTGTCCTACCATCTGGTCGCGCTGCTGGCGCATGGTCATCAGCGAATAGAGGATATTGGCAACACAGAAGAGTATACATGTCAGCGAGAGATGGTCGCCGATAAGCCATAGGTTGGTGTTCCACTCAATGATTGGGTCGTAGGTAGAGAGATCCTTAATCCAAAGGAAACTCTCGCCACGAAGCTGGATGGCATTAGGCACAAAATTGAACATGGCAATCCAAATAGGCATCTGTATGAGCATAGGCAGACAGCCCGACAGTGGCGACACACCATACTTGGCATACTCTGTCATCATCGCCTGCTGCTTTTGCATCTGATCCTCAGGATTGTTGAGATGCTTTGTGGCTTCCTCCAATTTCGGTTTCAGCACGCGCATCTTTGCCGAACTCATGTAGCTCTTCTTCACCATCGGATAGGTGATGAGTTTAAGGAGCAGTGTGATGAGAATCAAAACTATACCCATATTGATGTTCAGTCCGGTAAGGAAGTCGAACACATATATGGTAAACCAGCGGTTGATAATGCGGAAGAGCGGCCAGCCAAGATAAACAAGACGCTGCATCTCAAGGTCCTTATCGAACGAGCATTCATTCTCCACACGCTTCAACAGGCGGAAATCGTTGGGACCGAAATAGAAGTCAAACTCCGACGGAGTCTTTCCGCTCGGGTCGAAGAAAGTCTTCATCTTTGCCTCATACTGCTTCAGGTATCCAGAACCCTTTTCCTGTGGAAGGCTTGTCATCAGAGAGTTTTCGGCAAAGTCGTTCTTTGCAATCATCACTGCCGAGAAGAACTGGTTCTTGAAAGCCACCCAGTCAATCTTCTTCTCTATAGTTTCGTCGGTCACGTTCTTTGCCTCCGAGAGATAGTCAGTACCGCCATCTACCTTGTGATAGGTGAGCGAAGCATAACGGTTCTCGAATGTGAAGCCACGCTCCTGCTGGCGCACAAGGTCCTTCCACTGCACGTCCATGCGATCGGTAGAAGGAGCAAAGTCGTTGCCAAGCCCCACTGCCTGAATCTGTGTATGGAGCATGTAGTCGTTGCCAAGCACATAGTTGATAACGAGCGACTTGCCGGCTCCAGCCTGCGCTGTCATAGTGACAGTAGAGTCTGTCTGATTCGACGGAGTGAAATAAAGGTCAGCGGTATTTACATTGACAGTCTTTGTAGCGAGCGCAAAGTTGAGACTTTGGGTCTTGTTGTCGAAGAGAGTCACATTCTTGTTACCGTTGCGGTCCTCGAAATCCTTGATAACAGCTTTTGACACCACACCACCCTTGGTGTTGAGAGTCAGTTCCACATTCTTGTTCTTCAGTACAACGTCGGTGGCGTTGCCCTGCAGAGCGGCATGAAACAGAGCTGTTGTATCAGCCTCGGCTGCAGCCTTAGCCAGAGCAGCCTTCTGTTGTGCTGCCAATTTTGCAGCATTTTCGGCTTTCTGTCGTGCCACGTTCTCGATGGAGTCCTGGCGTTTCTGTGCAGCCACCTGCTCAGCTGACGGCTGACTCCAGAAGCCATATCCAATCAATACGGCAGCAAAAAGCACAAAACCGATGATGTTGTTTTTGTTCACTTTTGTTATTTGTTAGTTATTAATTATTTGTTTTTACCGCAAATGGGAGCTAACGGAAATTTCTTTAAAAATTCCGTTAACTCCCTTGTAGTTATTTAAAGATTTATTATCTCTTCCTGTTCTCTATAGCTGTCTTCACAAAGTCAACAAAGAGAGGATGCGGGTGGAGCACAGTGCTCTGATATTCAGGATGGAACTGTGTTCCAATATACCATTTCATACCAGGAATCTCCACTATTTCCACGAGATCGCTCTCGGGGTTGCGTCCAACACATTGCATTCCTGCTCGCTCATATTCCTTTTGGAAATCATTGTTGAACTCATAGCGATGGCGATGGCGTTCCTGGATATGCTCTTTGTTATAGATATTGAATACCCTTGAGCCTTGTCTTAACACACACTCATAGGCACCCAATCGCATTGTACCACCCATATTTGTTATATTCTTTTGCTCCTCCATGATGTCAATCACGTTATGAGGAGTCTTCTCGTCCATCTCGCGACTGTTGGCATCGGCATAGCCAAGCACATTGCGCGCAAACTCTATAACCATCATCTGCATTCCGAGACAGATGCCGAATGTGGGGATATCGTGTGTTCGACAATAGTGAGCTGCCACAATCTTGCCTTCAATACCACGCTGACCGAATCCTGGGCAGATTAGTATGCCGTCCTGTCCAGCTATCTTTTCTGCCACATTATCCTCTGTCAGATATTCCGAATTGATGAATGTGATGTTCACCTTATAGTCGTTGTACGTTCCTGCGTGCGACAGGCTTTCGCGTATCGACTTGTAGGCATCCTGCAAGTCATACTTGCCGACAAGTCCGATATTGATCGTCTCGGTAGCTTTATTGCGTCGGTCGAGAAACGACTTCCACGGACCGAGGGCTGGGGTCTCGCCTATAGGCTCGCCCATCTTGCGCAATATGGCTGTGTCGAGTCCTTGGTTCTGCATATTCACTGGCACCTCATAGATGCTGGGCAAGTCCTCACTCTGTATCACGCAGTCGAGGTCGACGTTGCAGAAGCTTGCCACTTTCTTAAGTATTCCTTCTTCAAGGTGTTTTTCTGTGCGCAGTATGAGCACATCAGGTTGGATGCCCACACTCTGTAGTTCCTTTACAGAGTGTTGAGTAGGCTTAGTTTTCAACTCGCCTGCCGCCTTCAGGTAAGGCACGTAGGTGAGATGTATATTGATAGCATTCTTTCCAAGTTCCCACTTCAACTGGCGTATAGCCTCCATGTATGGGGCACTCTCAATATCGCCAATTGTGCCTCCAATCTCCGTTATCACGAAGTCGTAATGGTACTTTTGTCCAAGCAGCTTCACGTTGCGCTTTATCTCGTCGGTGATATGCGGCACCACCTGTATTGTCTTGCCAAGATAGTCGCCTCGTCGCTCCTTGTCGATTACAGCCTTGTAGATACGGCCTGTAGTAAGCGAGTTGGCTTTTGTGGTTTGGATTCCGGTGAAGCGCTCGTAATGTCCGAGGTCAAGGTCGGTCTCCATTCCATCTACTGTCACGTAACACTCGCCATGCTCGTAGGGGTTGAGTGTTCCAGGGTCGATGTTGATGTACGGGTCAAATTTTTGGATAGTGATGTTGTAACCTCTTGCCTGCAAGAGTTTACCAATCGACGACGATATGATGCCTTTACCAAGAGAAGACACAACGCCGCCTGTCACAAATATGAACTTTGTTTCAGCCACGGTGATATAATTATAAGGAATTAATATATTCTGCGATATCCTTTAAATCAAGTTGCAAAGTTAGTATAAAAATGCGAAACTTACAAACAATTCCAAATTTTATTATTACCTTTGCAGAGTCTTTTTTTTAATCAATATCAATCGTATGAAATTAAAGCATAAAATAATAACAGTATTGGCTATGCTACTTGCCATAACTGCAAACGCCCAAACACGCTCACGTTCAAACAGCCGAAGCAACACAACCGACACTGTACCTGCATTGGTGAAATCGTATATGGATTCTCTCAATGTCAGTCGCACACGCATTGACTCTACCTACAATGTCGCTGACACCACCAAAGAAACTCAGCCAAACGGCAAATACTACAGATTTTTCATACCACTTACTTTCTACCACAACATCACAAAATCAGCTTTCGACATCTCAAGCAACGACGAGGGTTGTTGGCAGGACGAGACTCTACGCGACATTTACCTACAACGACCCGACCTTGTGCAAACCACACAAAGCCAGCTCGATGTTGCCGGACCTACACTTAAACCGCGACAGGAAACCGTCGCCCTAGATGTCGACATAGTTAAAAAGGTGGAGCCGAAGACCAATGATACCTCTATCGACTCTCCTATTAATATATATGTAGAGAAACCTAACTTTTGGAAATTCAGCGGCGACTACAGCCTGCAAATGTTCCAGAACTATATATCTGGCAACTGGTATAAAGGCGGCGAGAGCAGCTATTCTATGATTGCTGCCGTCACATTGCAAGCCAACTACAACAACAAGCAGAAGTTCCGCTGGGACAACAAACTTGAGATGCGCCTCGGATTCCAAAACACACGTGGCGATACTCTGCACACAGTACGCACCTCGGAAGACCTCATACGCTACACTGGCAAGGTGGGCTTGCAGGCCTCAAAGAAATGGTACTACACTCTCCAGCTCATTGCCAGCACCCAGTTTATGCGCGGACTGAAGAGCAACGATCATAACATTTACTCAAAGTTCCTCGCCCCACTCTACGTCAACCCATCTTTAGGTATGGACTATAACGTCGATTGGTTTAAAAACCGCTTGAAGGGTTCTGTGCATTTGGCTCCTATCGCCTATAGCCTCACATACGTGCGCGACAAGAATCTTGCCTCACGCTTCGGAGTTGACGAGGGACACCACACTAAAGACGGCTTTGGTTCCGAAGTGACTGTCGACCTAACATGGCAGATTGCAAAGGACGTAAAATGGAAAACACGTCTGTATGGCTACACCACTTACAAGCGTATGCTCATGGAATGGGAAAACACCTTCACGTTTGTGGTAAACAAGTATATTTCAAGCAACCTGTTTATCTATCCACGCTTCGACGACGGAGCGAAAAGAGACGGCAGTCTTGGATATTGGCAGCTGAAAGAATACATATCATTAGGATTCAGCTACGGATTCTAACAACTAACGTTTTTATACTTTTATACATATACGAATTAGGAGGAGGGTGTGTCAAAATAGGAGTTAACGGAAGTTAGCGGACATATGTATAAATTACTGAAAATAAAGCATTTGTCTGTTCGCTCGGCTTTGCCGCTTGCCTTAGCAAGAACTCCCATCCATCGTAGATGAATTAACTTCTTCTTAACTTCCTCTAACTCCTATTTTGACACACCCTCCTCTCTTTTTTTATCATAACGACAAAAGCACCAACAAACTATGGAAATAGAACCTATTGCCTTCTTCCACTCCCCTTTCTCTTCTAAATTTGGCATTCCCAAACAAAGCGGACTCGTAGATAACCTTTGCGGAACCATTGAGTTTACTCCTAAATATCGCAACGCTGACGCCATACGAGGCATTGAAGAATTCGACTATCTATGGCTGATATGGGAATTCTCTGCCAACAAACATGCCGCATCAAGCCCAGTGGTTCGCCCTCCTCTACTTGGAGGCAACACCAAAGTTGGAGTCTTTGCCACCCGTTCACCATTCCGCCCCAATCGTCTCGGACTGTCATCAGTACGTATCAGCAGCATAGAGCCCGACACTCCACACGGCCCCATCATTCATGTTCTCGGAGCCGACCTCATGGACGGTACACCCATATACGACATCAAACCATACGTCACATATGCTGATTGTCATCCACAAGCCCGTAGCGGATTTGTAGACAAGCATAGCATCAACCGACTGGAGGTGAACATACCAGATTACATAAAAGAACAACTAAGCCTTTCTGAGCAAAAGATTGATGTTCTTAAGAGAATCCTGGAGCTGGACCCTCGCCCACAATACCACGACAACCCCAATAAGACGTATGGAATGACATTCGACGGAATGAATATCAAATTCAAAGTAGTGAACAACACACTAAGTGTTGAGGATGTGGAGATACCAGAGCCTGAAACGAGTGATACCAAAGCCTGAAACGAGTGATACCAAAACCAGAAACAAGTAATACCAGAGCCAGGAAGAAGTGATACCAGAGCTTGAAACGAGTGATACCAGAGTCTAAAAGAATTGACACCATCTCTGAATGTCTCTTAACTCAGGATGGCAGATAATCAACTCTGTATGAACAACAAAGTTGACACTTTCCTTTGGGACATCGAGGCGAAGCAACACGCAAAGCGTGTGTACTTCAACAAACCTCAGCTCCTGACGCAATATATCGGTGCGAAGACTACGGTCATCGTGGCCGGACGACGCACTGGCAAGACGGACTCCATCGCCTCGCCATTTGTGCTGCGCAACATGCAGCGTATGTCTGAATCTACTGGTGGTATCGTGGTGCCTACGTTCAAGCATGGCTTGACCAACACGCTCCCCGGACTGCTTGCAGCATGGAAGCGTTGGGGTATATCAATGGCGTGCATTATGTGATAGGCAGAAAACCGCCGAAGTCGTTTTCTAAGTCTATCACCGAACCGGCTGACTATGAGCATGTAATCACGTTCTATAATGGCTCGGTAGCTATCATCATCAGTCAGGACCGTCCGGGCTCTTCCAACTCGCTCACGCTCTCGTGGCTGCTCATTGACAAGGCGAAGTTCATTGATTACAACAAGCTAAAGGACGAGACTCTGCCTGCCAATGGTGGCATACGCTCGTACTTCGGGTACCACAGCTTTAACCATAGCATGATGGTGCTCTCGGATATGCCTCAGACCACAAAGGGTTCTTGGTTCCTGCACTATGAGGAGAAGATGGACACGGAACTGATTGACACCATAAAGGGCACAATCTACAAGATTTGGCAGACGAAGGAGCGCATTGCACAGCTTAAAGAACAACGATGACCTAATCCTCGCGATCCAGTCCGCAGGAGTGGAGCGAGGTCGCAACGACTTTCGCAAAAATAAGTCCATGGAGAAGCAGCCGGAGTCCGAAGAAGACCTTCTCGAACACCGCACCGATGGCACCGATGCCTTCGACACGCTCTATATCGGCTGCAAGAAGTTCCCACAGCACGATTTATATCCAATTGCGATTGGTGGAGTGAGATAAATAAATGTTGCAGTATTTAGCTTTGAAATAATGAAGTACGCCATTTTTATGTTATCTTTCCTCTATAAAACAGAAATGAATATCTCCGCAAAAGGTAACTAAACATCGGTATAATTAAAATGAGGCGCA
>CAKPZC010000027.1 GCA_934203355.1 uncultured Prevotella sp.
GTCCGTTAACTTCCATCCATCGTAGATGGATTAACTTCTTCTTAACTTCCACTAACTCCAATTTTGACACACCCTCCTCCTACTATATATAAAGATTATTCTCAACTGTTACTTTTTTAAAAAGTCTAAAACAACAATGACCAAATTTTCCAAATCAATAGCAAGCTTAATCTGTGGATTAGGATTGCTTCCGCTATCCGCTTCAGCCCAAGGCTGGCCATCCAAATATCAGGGTGTGATGCTTCAGGGCTTTTATTGGGACAGCTTCGATGCCTCGCAATGGACAAATCTTGAAAGTCAGGCAGACGAGTTCGCCCAGTATTTCAAGCTCGTGTGGGTTCCGCAGAGTGCATATTGTGGCGGAAAGTCGATGGGCTACAACGACCTTTACTGGTTCAGCAACTACAACTCGTCGTTCGGTTCGGAGGCTCAGCTCCGCTCAATGATCAAGACATTCAAGCAGAAGGGCATAGGCACTATTGCCGATGTGGTTATCAATCACCGTGGAACAATAAAGGATTGGTTCGACTTCCCCACCGAGACCTACAACGGCAAGACCTACACCATGACCTCTACCGATGTTTGTGCCAACGACGACAAAGGCAAGGCTGCTACAGCTGCCAAGCAAAAAGGCGTAAGCCTTAGCGCAAACAAAGACACTGGCGAAGATTGGGACGGAATGCGCGATCTCGACCATAACTCTGAGAATGTGCAGAACACAGTCATCGACTATCTGCGTATGCTTATAGACGACTTCGGATATACCGGATTCCGCTACGACATGACCAAGGGCTACGACGGTAAGTTCACTGGCATGTACAACTCTACTGTCAATCCCGAATTCTCGGTAGGAGAGTATTGGGACGGCAACAAGTCGGTGCTTATGAAGTGGCTTCAGGCTACCAAGGTGGATGACAAGATTCAGTCGGCTACATTCGACTTCCCCATCCGCTACACCGTGCGCGATGCCGCCAACAATGGCAACTGGGCAAAACTCTCAACAGGCGGTCTTGCCACAAACGACACCTACAAGCGTTATGCCGTGACCTTTGTGGAGAACCACGACACAGAGAAACGTGCCGACAACGAGAACGACCCTTTACGCAAGGACACTCTCGCCGCCAACGCTTACTTATTGGCTATGCCAGGCACTCCATGCGTGTTCTACAAGCATTGGATTGACTGCAAGCAGGACCTCAAGAACATGATTCTCCTGCGCAACCGTGCAGGCATCAACAACGAGAGCAAGTACAACAGCGAGGAAAGCACATCAGCTCGATTCGTGTTCACCACAACTGGTGAGAATGGAAAACTGCGTGTTGCTGTGGGTAAAACAGCCAACAGCTATGAGCCGGGCAATGGCTATGCGCTTGCTGCCGAGGGCTACCACTGGCGCTACTTCCTTGAGACATCGCTGGAGACAGCATGGCCGTCGCTGCCGTCGGGAACTTACTACAATGAGCCTACGGTCACTCTGCGTGCCATTTCAGCCAATGCCGATGCCAAGATTGCCTATACTCTCGATGGCTCCGAGCCAACAGCCAAGAGCAATGTTGTGGCTAATGGCACTGCAATAACATTGCCCGAGGGCAACATTACGCTCAAGGTGGGATTGCTCGTAGGTGGAAAAGTGAGTGGAGTGGAGACCCGCTCCTACGAGGTGAAGAGTTTCAAGCCTTACCCAATCTCTGTATATGTAAATACAGAAAATGTGGGTTGGGACCATGCCTACTTCTGGACATGGGGAGGCGACGAAACCCACGGACCAGCCAACAAGGATTGGCCTGGCGATAAAGTTGCTACAGCCACCGAGCATAATGGCAAGAAATGGTTTGCCAAGTCGTTTAGCATCAACACGCCCACCGACTATGTGAGCTTTGTGTTTGCCAAGGACAAGAGCACTCAGACTGCTGATGTGAGCAACGTTACCGCCACATCCTATTTCGAAGTGTTGACAGATGTCGACGGTCAAGGACATTATCTTGTAAAGGACGTCACAAAGGACCAGACAACGGCTATCATCGACGTGCACGGAAACGCACAAAACGGTAGCACTCCAACAACAGTAACATCACTCGACGGCAGAACCATACGCCGTTACAACACCTTTATAAGTACCACTGATGCAATAAGTGGACTTGACAAGGGAATATATGTGGTTAATGGTAAAAAAATTGTTGTAAAATAAATACCCGGCAGAGGGGATGCCGCATTCCTAAACACAATTGTATAGGAAATGCGGCACACCTCTACCTTTTATACTTTCTTCCTATTTTGAGGCGTTGACACATTATTAATAACCAGTTTCACTTCTTTTTTTATATATTTCAACAATAATAATGTGAAACCGACGTTATATTTACGTGTTTAAACGCTATAGCATAATAATCATATCATTGCTTACGCTTGTCTCGATTAAGGGTCATGCGCAGTACGACGTGTCATTCAGCCATTACTTCGATATGGAGCCGTCGTTCAATGCAGCAGCCGTTGGCAAGCAGTCGAAGCTTAATGTGGCAGCGGCATATGCCATGGACCTTGCCGGATTCAAGCACAATCCGCAGACCATGTATGTCGCTGCAGATATGCCGTTTATATTTATGAAAGCATATAATGGAGCCGGCATACAGTTTATGAACGACAAAATAGGTCTGTTTACCCATCAAAAACTTGCACTGCAATATGCATTCACTACAAAACTATTCGGAGGCAAACTTGCGACGGGCATATCAGCTGGACTACTGAGCGAGAATTTCGACGGAACAAAAGTCGACCTCGAAGACTCAAGCGACCCCGCATTCACAGCATCACAGCTTACTGGCAACTCCATTGACTTCGGCATTGGACTATACTATACCCACCGCAACTGGTATGTAGGACTGTCGGCACAACACCTTAACTCGCCGCTCATTAACCTCGGCGAGCGAAACGAGCTGAAAGTGGATGCCACTTATTATGCCACTGGCGGTTGCGACATACGCTTGCGAACCCCCTATCTCACAGTGAAGCCATCGTTTCTCGTGCGCACCGACGGTGTGGCATGGCGTGGCGACATCGGCGGACGCCTTGTCTACACCAACGACCAAAAGATGATGTATGTAGGAGCAAGCTATTCGCCCACAAACTCTGTCACCGCACTAATTGGCGGAAAAGTGCATGGCGTTATACTGGGATATTCCTACGAAATGTACACCTCGGCAATAAACCCAGGAAACGGAAGCCACGAACTGTTTGTCGGTTATCAAGTGGACCTAAACCTCGTTAAAAAAGGGAAAAACCGACATAAGAGCGTGAGAATTCTTTAGCTAAACAATTTAAAGACAACCATATAAACAATATATAGTTAAAATAAAAAAACAATCATAGATGAAAGCAACTAAAAGCATAGTATTTATTGGTATCGCGGTATTCTCCATGATACTCACAGGATGCTTCAGCGGCAAAGTAGCATCGTCGGCAGGACGAGGCGGCGAGGTTGTGGGTATTGGCGGACGACCATTCGTTGAGCCAACACCCTACGGCATGACACGCATAAGCCGCGGCTTCCTGCATATGGGCATTGACAAGCAGGACTCACTGTGGGGCAAGAAGACACCCGTTAAGGATATTTCGGTCGACGGTTTTTGGATGGACGAGACCGAAGTGACCAACTCTAAATACAAGCAGTTTGTGACTTGGGTGCGCGACAGCATTGTGCGCACACGACTCGCCGACCCACAGTATGGAGGCGACGAAACATATATGATAACCGAAGATAAGAACGGCGACCCAGTGACTCCCCACCTCAACTGGAAGAAGCCTCTGCCACGCAAACCTAACGAAGACGAGCTTCGCGCCATTGAGAGCGTTTACACACGCAACCCCATCACTGGCGAAAAGATGCTCGACTACCGCCAGATGAACTACAGATATGAGGTATACGACTATACGGCTGCCGCATTGCGTCGCAACCGTCTCAATCCGGAGGAACGCAACCTCAACACCGATATAACCATCGACCCTAACGAGGTGGTGATGATTTCGAAAGACACTGCCTACATCGACGACGAGGGACGCATCGTACGCGAGACTATCAACCGACAACTTAGCGGACCATGGGACTTCCTAAACACATATATTGTGAACGTCTATCCCGACACAACCTGTTGGGTGAACGATTTCCAGAACGCCGACAACGAGGTGTATCTGCGCAACTATTACTCCAACCCTGCCTACAACGACTATCCGGTGGTGGGAGTGACATGGGAACAAGCCAACGCCTTCTGCGCTTGGCGCACAGAATACCTATTAAAGGGACTCGGACCAGAAGCACGCTACGTGCAACGCTACCGTCTGCCGACCGAGGCTGAATGGGAGTATGCCGCACGCGGAAAGGCTGGCAACGAATTTCCTTGGGACGACCCAAGCGTGAAAAGTGGCGACGGATGCTTCTTTGCCAACTTCAAACCCGACAGAGGCAACTACACAAAAGACGGAAACCTAATCACATCAAAAACAGGTATATACGGAGCCAATAGCAACGGACTATTCGACATGGCAGGCAACGTGGCAGAGTGGACCAGTACTGTGTACACAGAAGCTGGTGTAGAAGCCATGAACGACCTCAACCCTACTCTCGAATACAATGCAGCTAAGGAAGACCCCTACAGACTGAAGAAGAAAAGCGTGCGCGGAGGTTCGTGGAAAGACCCAGAATCGTTCATACGTTCGGCTTGGCGCACATGGGAATACCAAAACCAGCCACGATGCTATATAGGATTCCGCTGTGTGAGAAGCCTTGCCAACACATCGAGCACTAAAGTAAAGGGGAAAAAGAAATAAAAAAAAATACGACAATGACAGTTTACAGCAAATTCAATATTGTCTATCATCTACAAAAGTGGATGGATAGCGTTCCAGGACAGACGTTCCTCAACTATGCATATAGCTGGGGTGCATCGGTTGTGATTCTCGGTACCCTCTTCAAACTTACCCACCTGCCTGGTGCCAACATAATGTTGTTCGCTGGTATGGGCACTGAGGTGTTTGTGTTCTTCCTGTCGGCGTTCGACCGCCCATTCGACAAGACACAGGATGGCAAAGACCTCCCAACACATATCGACGAGGAACTGATTAACAGCGAAGAGGCTGTTGCCGAGGCTGAATACAAAGCCATGCATAACGGCAATTATATACCAAGTGGAGTGGCTGGCGGTGGCACTATAATAATAGGTGGTGGAAACGCTACTGGCAACACTGCAGCAGACTTAAACAACGAAACGTCGACAGCCACACAAACTCAAGGAGCGAGTGGCACACAGGCTGGTGTGGTCATTGGCGCAGGTTCAAATGCAGCTAATGCCGCTGCAGGAACCGTTGCTGCCACTGCTGAACTTGCTGCCAACTACGAAGTGGCTGCACAACTTGCCGACGCACAGTCGGCTTATCTCGACCAACTGAAGAGTCTCACCGAAACTCTAC
This sequence comes from uncultured Prevotella sp., assembly GCA_934203355.1. Lineage (GTDB taxonomy): Bacteria > Bacteroidota > Bacteroidia > Bacteroidales > Bacteroidaceae > Prevotella. The sequence goes on from CAKPZC010000027.1 coordinate 5,461, forward strand.
AAAAAGTAGCCGAGCAGAGCGTACGTCTCACACGCGACAGCGAGGAGATGGAAAACCTCAACCGCACCCTCACTGGCATATGCAAAATCTACGAAATGCAGCTTAAGGGAGCCAGCCAGCAAATTGGCACCATCGACCAGATTAACGAGCAGAGCCAAAAGATGGCACAACAGATAGAGCAACTCAACAATATCTATGCGCGCATGATTGAGGCGATGACTGTGAACATGAACTTAAAAGTAAAAGAGTAAATGGCAATAAAGAAAAGACCAGTATCTCCTCGTCAGAAGATGATCAACCTCATGTATGTGGTGCTCATGGCAATGCTTGCCTTGAACATCTCGTCAGAGGTGCTCAATGGCTTTTCAATAGTCGAGGAGAGTCTCAACCGAACCACGGCAAACTCTTCAAAGGAAAACGAGGTTCTGTATGGGGACTTTGCCGACCAAATGAAGTCGAATCCACAAAAGGTGAAGGAGTGGTTTGAAAAAGCCACTACAGTGAAGCGAATGAGCGACTCACTCTTCAATTATGCACAACAACTAAAAATTGAGATTGTGCGCGAGGCAGACGGTAAGGACGGCAACGTGCTCGACATTAAGAACAAAGACAATCTTGAGGCGGCAAGTTATGTGATGCTGGCTCCTGGCACTGGTCAGGGAGAAAAACTGTTCAAAGCCATCAACTCATTCCGCAACCGCATACTTTCTATGGTGACCGACTCTCACCAACGTAGCATCATAGAGAGCAACCTAACAACAAAACTCCCACACAACGCCCACACCATGGGCAAAAACTGGCAAGAGTACATGTTTGAGGACATGCCGGTGGCTGGAGCTGTCACACTTCTCTCGAAACTGCAAAGCGACATTAGATATGCTGAAGGCGAAGTGCTACACACACTTGTGTCGAATATCGACATAAAGGACATACGCGTCAATAAGCTCTCGGCGTTTGTCATACCCGAATCGCGCACCGTTATTAGTGGCGACCAGTTCTCGGCACAGATTGTCATGGCTGCAGTCGACACCACACAACAACCTGAAATATATGTAGGCGGACAGCGCATCAACAACGGACTATATCGTTTCACAGCTGGCAGTGTTGGCGAGCACCAGTTTGGTGGCTATATAACTATGCGCGACGGAGCGGGCAACACCATACGACGCGACTTCACACAAAAATACACCGTAGTAGCCCCAAGTGCCACAGTCTCTGCCGACCTTATGAATGTGCTCTATGCCGGCTACGACAACCCTATAAGCGTCAGCATCCCTGGCGTGCCCCTAAATGCCGTGCAGGCATCTATGTCGGGCGGATCGTTCCGCAGCATTGGCATGGGCAAGTATATAGCGCGCCCCTCGGCTGTGGGCAGCGACGTCACTATCAACGTGGCAAGCAACGACAACGGTAAGTCGCGACAGATGGGCAAGTTCACTTTCCATGTGCGCAAGCTTCCCGATCCAGCAGCTTACATATCTGTAGGCACCGACCGATTCCGTGGCGGCAACCTCAGCAAAGCCTCACTCATGGGCACACAAGGTATTAAAGCTGCTATCGACGACGGCATTCTCGACATTGAATTCAAGGTGGTGGGCTTCGAGACAGTGTTCTTCGACAACATGGGCAACGCTGTACCAATGGCAAGTGCCGGAGCCAACTTCTCAGAACGTCAACGCGACACATTCCGCAAGCTTTCACACGGCAAGCGCTTCTATATCTCGCGCATCACAGCTATTGGTCCCGACGGTATAACACGCAAGCTTAACGGATCGATGGAAGTAATTGTGAAGTAAACAAACAAATAAAGACAAGACACGATGAATAAATTACTGACAATAATGCTCGCCGCACTCTTCTGTGCCGACATCGCAACGGCACAGCCAGCAGCTCGCCGTCGCGAACAGGCTCAGCAGCAACAGCAAAAAGACCAAGGGCTGAGCGTGCGTGCCCAAATATCGTTCCCAACACAAAAGTCGATGGACGAGGACGTGGTGTGGCGCCGCGACATCTACCGTGAACTTAATCTCACCGAAGACGCCAACGCCGGACTCTATTATCCTGTGGAACCAGTTGGGTCGCAGATGAACCTATTCACATATATCTTCAAACTTGTGTTGCGACGCTCTATTCCTGCCTACGAATACCGTCTCGACGGCAATGAGGTGTTCGACGACGCATCGAAGATAAACATGAAGTCGTTTCTCGACAACTACCACATCTTCTATGAACGCACCGACCGCGGCATACGCATCGACGACAGCGACATACCTTCGCGTGAGGTGACTGCCTACTACATCAAGGAGTCGACCTATTTCGACGACCGCAACGCTGCCTTCCACACCAAGGTATTGGCACTTTGTCCTATTCTAAAGCGCGAAGATGACTTCGGCGACGGGAGTACAAGCTATCCGTTGTTCTGGGTCAAGTATGACGACCTTGCACCGTTTCTCACTAAGCAGACCATCATGACATCTAATCTGAACAACGCAGCAACGATGTCGATGGACGACTACTTCACTAAGAATCTCTACAAGGGCAAGATATACAAAACCAACAATATGCTTGGCAAGACTCTCGCACAGTATTGCCCCACCGACTCTGCCATGACAAAGGAGCAGAAACGCATAGAAAAGGAACTCACCGATTTTGAGCATAACCTTTGGGGCAGCAAGCAAGGCGAGAAGATGTCGCTCGACAGCCTCGCACAAGTACACGGCAAGAACGAGAAGAAGAGCACAAAGAAGAACCGTAGGGCAGGCAGCTCGTCGGCATCATCGAAAACCAAGACTGCCAAAGTGAAGAAATCGCGTCCGCAAGGTTCATCATCGTCGTCTTCGGGTTCGGCACGTGTGACGGTTCGCCGCCAACGTCACTAAAACCTCTTTCAACACCCCACCATTTTTTTCCATCATTATAAACACAAAAGAAAAAAGGTATGAGAAAGATTTTCGCATCAGCACTTGTTGCCACGGCTATGCTCTTTACAGCCAACAGCACACAGGCACAGGTTAAATTCGGTCTCAAGGGTGGACTGAATGTCACAAACATGAGCCTCAACGAGGAAGTGTTCAACACCGAAAACCAGACAGGATTCTTCATTGGTCCGACTCTTAAGTTCACACTGCCCATTGTCGGTCTCGGAATAGATGCATCGGCACTATACGACCAGCGCGAGGCTAAAGTGTCTGGTGAGGTGGGCAACGAGCAAAAGACCATTGAGGAACGCTCAATGAAGTCGAAATATGTAAATATCCCTATCAACCTCCGCTATGGCGTAGGACTGGGATCGCTCGCCAACGTGTTTATGTTTGCCGGTCCACAGTTCGGATTTAATGTAGGCGACAAAGAGCAGAGCCTCGTCGACGGAAAGACATGGCAACTCAGTTCTTCGACATTCAGCGTGAACGTGGGTGCTGGCTTCACCATAGCTAACCACTTGCAGCTATCGGCCAACTACAACATCGCTTGCGGCAAGACTGGAGACGTCACTGTCGGCAGTGCCATCAGCGATGCTGTGAAAGGCGGCAAGGGACGCGCCAACGCTTGGCAGATAGGTCTTGCTTATTATTTTTAATCGAAATCAATCACAAGTGGAGGGTGTGTCAAAATAGGAGTTAGAGGAAGTTAAGAAGAAGTTAATCCATCTACGATGGATGGGAGTTCTTGCTAAGGCAAGCGGCAAAGCTGAGCGAACAGACAAATGCTTTATTTTCAGCAATTTATACATATGTCCGCTAACTTCCGTTAACTTCGGGCGAAGCCCAAACTTCCGTTAACTCCTATTTTGACACACCCTCCACTGAACTTTTCTACATGCTCTACGTCGACGTCATTCTTCCATTGCCTCTTGAGGGCACATTCACCTACTCCTTGCCAACAGCTCTTGCCGACAAGGTGGGACTTGGTGTGCGCGTGCTTGTGCCTTTGGGCAAGTCGAAGACATATACGGCAATGGCAGTGAGGGTGCATGACAACAAACCAGAATTTGAGACACGCGACATACTGCAGGTCATAGACTCCGACCCTGTGCTTCTTGAGCGTCAACTGAAACTATGGCAATGGATTTCTACCTATTACATGTCGGCAATTGGCGACGTGTTTAAGGCAGCACTTCCCGCCGGACTGAAAGCAGAAGAAAACTACCGCCCAAAAACTGTGCGCTGCGTGACTCTTCCAGTGAATATGCGCTCCGAACAAGCCCTGCATCTGGCTATAACCATACTGGGTAGGGCATTGAAGCAACAGCAGACATTCAACACATATCTTCAGCTGTCGCACTGGGACCAAATCGACGGCGACACACAGCCCGACCATATCCAAGAGATTGCCTGCGACGAGTTGCTGAATGCCGCCAACGCATCAGACGCTGTCTTGCGACAACTTGTAAACCGACACTTTCTTGAAATCTACCACCGCGAAGTGGGACGCATTGGCGGTGGAGGCGATTATCACCCCGAAAACATACAACCCCTGAGCGAAGCCCAACAGGATGCCATGCAACAGATTGAAGGGCAGATGAAGGAAAAAAATGTGGTGTTGCTCCACGGTGTCACGTCGAGCGGAAAGACTGAGATATACATACATCTCATCAAAAAAGCTATAGACCAGGGACAACAAGTGTTGTATCTGTTGCCAGAAATTGCTCTTACGGTGCAAATGACGCGGCGACTGCAACGTGTCTTCGGGTCGCGTCTTGGCATCTATCATTCAAAATATAGTGATGCCGAGCGGGTGGAGATATGGAAGAAACAGCTGTCAGACAAACCTTATGATGTGGTGTTGGGAGCACGCAGTGCTGTCTTCTTGCCTTTCACCCGACTGGGACTCGTCATTATCGACGAGGAGCACGAAACCTCGTTTAAGCAACAAGACCCTGCTCCACGCTATCATGCACGCTCGGCAGCAATAATGCTTGCCCACATGTACGAGGGCGCAAAGGTGTTGCTCGGAACTGCCACACCATCAATGGAGAGCTTCTATAATGCCTCAACGGGTAAATATGGATACGTGAGACTTGCCACACGCTACCGCAATGTCGCACTTCCCGAAATACGGGTGGCAGACATGAAAGACCTTTATCACCGCAAGATGATGCGAGGTCCGTTCTCACCCGAACTACTCGAAGCTATGCGCAATGCTTTGCGCGACAAAAAACAAATCATACTGTTTCAAAACCGCCGCGGATTTGCCCCTATGGTAGAATGCAAAATGTGTGGATGGGTGCCGAAATGTAAGAATTGCGATGTGTCGCTCACTTATCACCGCTCAATGAATCTGCTCACTTGCCACTATTGTGGCTACACCTATCCCGTGCCACGACAATGTCCCAACTGCGAGAGCACCGAGTTGCTGGGACGCGGCTATGGCACCGAAAAGATTGAGGACAGAGTGCGCGAACTGTTTCCAGAAGCACGTATTGCACGTATGGACCTCGACACTACACGTTCACGCAATGCTTATTCGCGCATTATCAACGATTTCTCGAACGGACGCACCGACATACTCATCGGCACGCAAATGATTTCGAAAGGTCTGGATTTTGGCAATGTCACTGTCGTGGGTATTCTCAATGCCGACACCATGCTCAACTATCCCGACTTCCGTGCCTATGAGCATGCGTTCATGATGTTGTCGCAGGTGAGCGGACGTGCCGGACGACGTGGCGAGCGAGGACTTGTCATTCTTCAAACAAAGAATGCCTCGCTACCAGTTATACAGCAGGTGGTATCGGGCGATTTCAGCACTTTCGCACGCGACCTGCTTGAAGAAAGGCGCATGTTTCACTATCCGCCCTACTACCACCTTGTATATGTATATCTGCGCTCCAAAAACGAGATCACGGTGGAGTCGGCAGCCATTGAGTTGGCTTCGCGCCTGCGCCAACAATTCGGTGAGCGTGTGTTGGGTCCCGACAAGCCTTCAGTGGCAAGAGTTAAGACCGAATCTATACGCAAGATTGTGCTGAAACTTGAACTTGGCATCAACCTCGCTCTCGCAAGGCGTTGCATGACAGAAGCGCGCGCCGCCCTAATGCAGGACAAGCGCTACGCTGCCATGACAATATTTTTCGACGTTGACCCACTATAGTGTTTCTGCTCCTTAGGTTGGGTTATGTCTTTCAAGAAAAAGACTACAGTTGCTCTACTATCGTTCCGTCGAGCAGTCTCACAGCCAAGTGTCCGTCCTCATAGGTTGCAAATGTTGGCTCTTTGCCGCCTTTGGGGAATGTAATGCTGCCGATGTTGCACACCACCCCACCCTCTTCGGTCTTTTCAAGTTTCCACAGATGTGTGTGTCCATACACAAAGATGTCGTGGGCAAGAGTAGGACGGTTTTGCTCGTTGTACACATGTCCGTGGGTTAGAAACAGGCGTCGACCATTGTCGACTAAGAGTGCATAGTCTGCCATAATGGGAAACTCCAGCAGCATCTGGTCAACCTCGGCGTCGCAGTTGCCACGAATGGCAACGATGCGGTCTTTCATGCTGTTTAGTCGCTCCACAATACCCTTAGGGTCGATGCCCTCAGGGATGCGGTTGCGCGGACCATAGTTGAGAATGTCGCCAAGGATGCAGAGCATGTCGTAGTGTTCGCGCTCGAAGAAATCGAGCACACGCTCAAGCGTGGGCAGACAGCCGTGTATATCTGATACGAGTAAATATTTCATTATATGTTTTTTTTTTTTAAGTTGACGAGTAGACAAGTAGACGAGTAGACAAGTTGATTGCTTTTTTTAAAGTTGACGAGGTGATTAGTATTCGCTATACTATATCAACTATCAGCTTGTCTACTTGTCTACTCGTCAACTTGTCTACTTAGAAACAGCTTGTCTACTAATAAACAACTAATCCTGCAACTCTCTCTCCAAGTCGCGTTTGCGTTTCTGCTCGTCGATGAGCTGGAAGTCCTTTTTGCGCAGCACAAACGTTGAGCCGAGATACTTCTCGCGCACAATTCGGTTCTCTGCCAGTTCCTCGGGCTTGCCTTGGAACAGTATGCGTCCCTCGAACAAGAGATAAGCTCGGTCGGTGATGGTCAATGTCTCCTGCACGTTGTGGTCGGTGATAAGAATTCCTATGTTGCGATATTTCAGTCGCCACACCACATGCTGAATCTCCTCCACGGCGATAGGGTCGACACCAGCAAACGGTTCGTCGAGCATGATAAACTTAGGGTCGATGGCAAGACAACGCGCTATCTCCGTACGGCGTCGCTCGCCACCCGATAGCTGGTCGCCCTTGTTCTTGCGCACCTTGCCGAGATTGAAGTCGGCAATAAGGCTCTCAAGTTTTTCGAGTTGCTCCTGATGCGAGAGTTTGGTCATTTCGAGCACCGCCATGATGTTGTCCTCCACGCTTAGCTTGCGAAACACGCTCGCCTCCTGTGGCAGATAGCCTATGCCCGCACGTGCTCGCTTATAGACGGGGAAGTCGGTTATCTCTTTATCGTCAAGATATATATGTCCGGCATTAGGCACGATAAGACCGGTGGTCATGTAGAACGAGGTTGTCTTGCCGGCACCATTAGGACCCAACAGACCCACAATCTCGCCCTGCTTCACATTTATCGACACGTCGTTCACTACAGTTCGCTTGCCATAACGCTTCACCAGGCCCTCCGTGCGCAGCACCATGCAGTGGGGTTTCTCGTCAGCCTGAGCCTCCACAAGGTTCTCTTCCAAATTCTTATTGTCAGTTTCGTTCATATTCATATATGTATATTTATGATACAAAGGTAAAACAAAATATCATTTCCCACAAATAAAATATAAAAACTTAAATATGTTGATTAGTTTTTACCTTTTTATTGCTACTTTTGCATAATAATATAAAAAACACCAACACGATTATGTTGATATTGAAATACTTAAACACTTTAGGGCGCTACCTAATCTTGATGGGCCGCTCTTTCGTGCGCCCAGAGCGCATGCGAATGTTTCTCAAGCAATATGTCAAGGAGATGTCGGCGCTGGGAGTCAACTCCATTGGCATTGTGCTGCTCATATCGTTCTTCATCGGAGCCGTGATATGCATACAGATGAAGCTCAACATTCAGAGTCCTTGGATGCCACGCTGGGTGTCGGGCTACACCACTCGCGAGATTCTATTGCTTGAGTTCTCGTCAAGTATCATGTGCCTGATACTTGCAGGCAAGGTGGGCTCCAACATCGCTTCGGAGCTTGGCACCATGCGTGTGACACAGCAGATTGACGCTCTCGACATCATGGGTGTCAACTCTGCCAACTATCTCATCCTGCCCAAGATATTGGGACTCGTCACACTGATGCCGTTTCTTGTGATATTCTCCTCGGCAACGGGTATTCTCGGAGCCTACGGCACGGCATTCATAGGTCATATTCTCTCGCCCGAAGACCTGACGCTCGGTCTGCAACACTCCTTCAATCCGTGGTTCATGTGGATGAGTATCATCAAGAGCCTTGTGTTCGCATTTATCATATCGAGTGTGTCGAGCTATTTCGGCTACACCGTCGAGGGAGGCTCGGTAGAGGTGGGCAAGGCAAGCACCAACGCCGTAGTGTCGTCGAGTGTGCTAATATTGTTCTCCGACGTGTTCCTCACCCAATTGCTAAGCTAAAAAAAAAGAACCTGCTATGATAGAAGTAAGACATCTATATAAGTCGTTCGACGACAAGGAAGTGCTGAAAGACATTAACGCCGTATTCGAGGACGGCAAGACCAACCTCATCATCGGACAGAGCGGTTCGGGCAAAACCGTGCTGATGAAGAATCTGGTGGGATTGCTCACGCCAACAAGCGGCGAGGTGCTCTACGACGGGCGCAACTTCGTGGCTATGGACAAGAGAGAGAAGGTGCAGATGCGTCGCGAGATGGGCATGATTTTTCAGTCGGCTGCTCTCTTCGACTCGCTCTCGGTGCTTGAGAATGTTATGTTTCCTCTTGATATGTTCTCCACAATGAACTATCGCGACCGTGTGCATCGCGCTCAGGAATGTCTCGATCGTGTGAACCTTATCGATGCTCAGCACAAGTTTCCAGGCGAAATATCGGGCGGCATGCAGAAGCGTGTGGCTATAGCGCGCGCCATTGTGCTCAACCCTAAGTATTTGTTCTGCGACGAGCCTAACTCGGGTCTCGACCCGCACACGTCGCTCGTCATCGACCAACTGCTATCGTCCATAACCAAGGACTTCGGCATCACAACCATCATCAACACCCACGACATGAACTCTGTTATGGGCATTGGCGACAACATCATATTCATATACCAAGGCAATAAAGAATGGCAGGGAACGAAGCACGACGTGATGGGCTCTACTAACGAACGACTCAACGACCTCGTGTTTGCATCGCAGTTGTTCAAGAAAGTGAAGGAGGTGGAGATGCAGAAATTAGCATAAAAAGAGCTAAATTAAAGTTTTTCAAAATATTTCTTCACAAAAGTTTTGTCATTCAAAAAAATAGGTATATCTTTGCAAACGTTAAAGTTATCATCACATCATAACGACCTACTGAAACCATATTGACACACCGCCGCCGAAGAATCGGCAACGTTTCGGAAGCGGCAAATACCTTTAAACAATCACCTAATAGTTTTACCTTCTCAAAGAATAAAAACTGATAGTCATCACTTTACTATTAATTGATAGCCACGCCGCAGTAGATGCAGCGTGGTTGTTTTTTTTAACGAATGGCAGATACATGTCACTTTTAAGAAATATCAGAACTCAACACAAACAGTACCAAAACTCAAAACACACAGTACCAAAATTCAAAACACACAGTACCAAAGCTCAAAACACACAGTACCAAAGCTCAAAACACACAGTACCAAAATTCAAAACACTAAGTACCAGAACTCAAAACGCATAGTGCCATGACCCGATTCTTGTTTTGGCTATAGCATCGCGTATACGCTTACTTTGGGCTGTCACATTCCACCTCTAAAATCAAAATCTGCCATAATCTGCCATCCGTTAAACAATTGATTTTAAGTCGGTTGCAACGATTATGTCAGATATGTCACATTTTTTCACAAAAACATTTTTTATTCATTCATCAGAAAAATCAGCACAATCAGCACAATCCGCATTCTTATCCTTGCCATATCCTCCTACAGATTGCCACTCATGTATAAAGATAAATATGACCACATACTTATAAAAAAAGAGGTTGGGCAATTTCTTGCTCAACCTCCAAATTTGGTTTATCTCTTGTTTTTACAATCCAAGCTTGTAGAGCTTGAGGTTGCTCACCTCAGCCTTGTCGCCCTCTGCATACACCTTTATATTATTATAAGGTGTAGTTGGGAACACAAGGTTGGTCATGGCAATGCGACCGCCGTTGACAAAGAGCTCAATAGAACACTTATCTACAAATACGTCCAAATGATAGGTCTTGGCGGTTGTTGCGGCATTGGAAACCTCAGAGCAGTGGTTTGTAGTATTTTCTGTTCCACATAGAGATAGCGGTGCCCATGTGCCAAGTGCAAAGTCGTTCTTGTAGTTCACTACGAGGTCCTGCGAGAGTTTGCCCTTCATCTCGCCTGCAGCCTCGGCGCGCTTCTCGATGTCGTGACGCTCGGCAAGCTTGCCAAAGTCGGTGAGGCCGCTTTCTGAACGGTCCATCACGATGCGCTTCTTCTTGAGATCAAGATAGATGAGTGTGCGCTCCTCCTTGTCGTTATAGAGCGAGATGCCCACAACATCCGAGTTGCCTGGAGTTACGTCGGCCTCAAGCTCGAAGGCTCCGTCGTTGTTGGCGAAGAGGTTGCGCTGGATATATGGGTTGGCATTGTCTACGCTCACGTTGCCAAGCTCCTTAGTCTCCTTGCGGAGCTTGCGAGCCTCGTCAACAACATTTGCCGACATGTAGACCTCGCCATTGTTAGAGAAGAGCTTCAACTCGCGTGGCAGGGCGTTGGCACCGCGGTTCTGCTGGATAGGAGTGACGTTGGCATACTGCCAGTTGCTCATCCAAGGCACGGCAACCACGCGCTCACCAAGATTAGAGAAGGTGACTGTGGCGTAGTGGTCCTTGCCCCAGTCGAGCCACTTCACGGTAGAAGGCTTTGAGTCGCACTTGAACTCCTTGCCGTCGAACTCACCCACGAAGTACTGTGTAGCAGAACCTCCGAATGTGAAACCAGGGTTGATGTTAACAATCATCACGTATTTCTGATTGTTCTTGTCGCCGTCGACGGCCAGAGGGAAGAAGTCGGGACACTCAAACTGGTTGGGCTGTGCGCCGAAGCCCTCGCCCCACTGGCTCACGTATTTCCACTGCTTTAGGTTCTTCGACTGATAGAAACGCATGTTCTTGTCGGCAGAAACAATCATATACCACGACTTTGTAGGCTCATACCAGAATATTTTCGGGTCGCGGAAGTTCTCAAGTCCGTCAAACGGAGTAACCACCGGGTTGTTCTTATACTTTATGAATGTGCGTCCGTTGTCCTTGCTGTATGCCATACATTGCACCTGCACCTGCTTGCCGTCGTGCATGCTGTGTGAGGTGTAGTAGGCGATGATGGTGTTCTTGCCGAAGCCAGCCGAGTTGCGTGTGTCCACCACTGTGCTACCCGAGAAGATATGTCCCATTGGGTCGCGAGCAATAGCAGGGTCAAGATGATCCCAATGCACGAGGTCGCGGCTTACTGAGTGTCCCCAGTGCATGTTGCCCCACTTCGAGCCATAAGGATTGTATTGGAAATAGAGGTGGTATTCACCGTCCTTATATGTGAGTCCGTTGGCGTCGTTCATCCATCCATATAGAGGAGTGTGATGATAAACCGGGCGGTAGTAGTCGGTATTGGTGGTGTCGAAGGTGTCAGCGAGTTTCAACTGCTTCAATGCTACAGCATCCTTTGGCAGTCCTACAATCTTCACCACAGCCTTTTTGCCCTGCGAGAGAGCGAATGGCACAGAGTAGTCTGTCTTGTTTATAGCCAGACGCACGTCCATCCATGTGTCTGTAGCCTTGCCGTTGTCGAGCAGCACCTGAGCCTCAGGACGGTTCTCTTCAACTGGAAGGATAAGATATTTAGTAGGGTTGCTGACTGTAACGATGGTTGTGTCGCCACGCTGTGTGGTCTGAATGGTTTGTGCAGAAGCTGTCGATGCCACGAGAGCCATTGCCGAAATAAAAAGTTTTGTATTCATTGTCTTTTTGTCTTTAGTTATTCTTTAATATATTTGAGTAAATGTAGCTGTCTTGGAGTAATATTATATTACTTGACCATTTAATATATATTACTTTGCCATTTATATTATAATACTTGCCCATTTATATTATAATACCTAACGGCTTTGCCAAGACAACGTACAATAGTATACTGTTAGAACTTTAAGCTTGCTGTGAACTCCACTGTGAACGGACGCAGATAAGATCCGGTCATAAGCTGGTTGTTAATGCCCTTAGCCTCGTCCTTGGTGATAAGCTCAGCACCTGCGATGCTGCCCTTGGCACCAGTCTGGTTGAGGAAGTTTACAACTGTGCATCCGAGCGAGAGTCGCTTGTTGGCCTGCCAGTTCAATCCACCGAAAGTCTCCCAGTGACCGTTGAAGTAGTAAGCCTCATTGATGTTGGCGTAGGTCTTTGAGAAGTAGCGGAACGAAGTCCAAATCTTCAAGGCAGGAGTAATCATGTAGCTTGGGTCAAGCTCGATGAGCACCTCAGGCACCTCAGCCACGATGTTGCCAGTAGCATTAATCTTGCCCTCGTAGCCACTGTTGAACTTCACGCTTGTCTCATACTTCTTGTAGGTAGGCTTCTGATATGTGAAGAGGAAGTGGAAGTCGAATCCCTTGAACGGGCGAGCCACAACGTCGGTGGTCCATCCCCATGTCTGGATGTCGTAGGTCAGCGGAGCTGCCTTGATTTCGCCATCGTGCTGGAGGTTGAGTGTTGAGTTGTTGTTGGTCTTCGAGATGTACGAGAAGAGCGATGTGAGGCTCAACCACTTGTTGTTGTAGTAGATACCCGCACGTCCTAAAGGCACGCTTATCTTGTCGGTGTTAGGCGATGTGGCAGGAGCGAATGTCGAGATGTTCGGGTGCTGCATGATGTATGTGAAGTCGCCGGTGAATCCGAAGTTGTTGGTCAACTTATAGGTCAGTGCGGCTGTGAAATCGTAGTTCAGCCAGTTGTATGCCATAGGAGTTGGAGCAATCTTTGTGCCATCGGGAGCGGTTGTGCCAATATAATAGTCGGCAAAACGTCCCACAAACTCACCGTTTGCATTCTTCACGGCTGCGTTAATACCCTTCAGACGCTGCCATTCCAAGCGTGCGCCATAGTAGGCGTTGAGTTTAGAGGTGATGTCCCAGTCGTGTGTGAAGTAGAGGGCGAGCTTGTTCTCATGTCCCTTGTAGTATTCAGATGCGTTCTTGTTGAAGTCGTAGAACACGCTCTCACGCTTGTTGGCATCCCAAAGGCGCACGGCATACGAGCCATCCTCAGGCACGCTCTGGTCGTACATTGTTGTGTTTGAGCGGTAGTCGATGTGGTAGTACCATTCGTTCACACCAACTCGGAGTGTTGAAGATTTGAAGCTTTTTGAAAGTTCTGAAGTGAGGAGCAATTCATTGATGGTTCCTGCGTTGAGGCACGACATACGGGTCTGCACGTAGCGGCCGTTGTATTTCTGTGCTGCTCCCATAGCGTCGCTCTGCATATATTTATATGTTGAGGCTGCGCCTTCGGCGTTAAGGTCGATGAGCGACATTGGTGTCTGATAGACAAATGCGCCGCGTGCATGGTCGAAGCGTACTGATGTCTTCCAGTTGTAGCCGTTGCCGAAGCGGAGGTTGTTGAGCAATGAAACCTCTGAGGAGCGGTTCTCGTCGTAGTCGTAGAGCGAAGTCTCCTTCAGCTCACCGGTGCGCATCTCACGATAAGGGATGTTGGCGTCAACGGGAAGATAAGAAGTTGTGCCGAGCTTGAACTTGCCAAACTCCTTAACAGAACCGTCGCCCACATAGATGAATGGAGCTGACTGAGTGGCATAGTTGTATACGGGATGCGAGTTGCTGTACTTGTACATAGCCGTGAGCTCGCCTCTACCTTCTGCATAACGCTTTGTGAGTGCGGCTTTGTAAATCTGTGTGCGGTCCTGATACTGTGATGAGCGGAGCTTGAATGTGCCCGGATCGAAGTCCTGATATGTGCTCACACTATAGAAGAGGTCCTTAGCCATCTGTCCGTTCATGTTGAGCGAAATCTCCTGCAAACCGAAGTGGTTGGTCTTGTAGTTAAGGGTTCCCTGGAAACCCTCAGTGCCAAGTTGGGTCTGCGAATTGACGGCATAACCAATATTGCCAGTAGTAATCGCAGTCTCTGATATCTTCAGCAATCCCACATGCGAGAGGCTTGCGTCCGAACGCCAAGTGGCATTCACTGGATGAGGATTGGTGGCATATGTCACAGGCAGACCATTTTCAAGCACATTAACGTCAGCAGATGGCAAACCTATCTGTATTTCGCGCGGACCATTGGCGCTTGCAGCATTAAGCATAACGTTGCGGTCGCCCTCTTCCTTCGAATTGGATGACTTCGACGATTTGTCATTCTGTGCGTAGGTTACGGCTGCCATCATTGAGGCTAAAGCCAAAACCGAAATCTTTGTGTAGTTGTTGGAATACATAATGTATGAGGTTTAAGTTTCTAATTTTTTTCAGTTTAAAGCGTCGAAGCCAATGTTGTGCGACCAATATGTATGCAATGTATGCAAACGTTCCCGTTTCTTGGGCGTAGGTCGCTTGGTTGTTTCGACGATGCAAAATTAGAAACCAAACCTCAGACTGAAGTTAAAATTCCGTTCATCAAAGGCAAAATTTGTTACATGAAACATATTCTAAACGCAATGAACGAAAAATGTAATCTAATCATTCCTCTTTTCATGTATTTTCACTGCTATAGTTCTGCAAATTGAATGTTTCTACAGGTAAATCAAAACTTTAAAGCTATAAAATCGCCATAAGCAATAAATCGCCATAATCTATGGCTTTGGGTGCTGCAAATAAGTTTTATGCATCGAAAATGTAGCGAATATGTACAATTATCGTTACATAAATGGATTTAAAAAAGCATTTTTGTTGCTTGAAACAAAAATACCATTTATTGAACGAATATTTCCCCTTGGTATTTCAGATTGTTTGTATCTTTGCATCGTAATCAGAAACAAATAGGTTACAGATATGTAAAGGATAAATACAGATGTGGCTTTCAAAGCGTAGAAAGTATGACTATTGATATTATAGTAGATTAGTTAGTTATAGGTTTGTTGTTTAGTAGATTAGTTAGTAAGTAGTAATAGGTTTGTTTATTTAGTAGAGTAATTTGTAAGTTTTAAGTTTGTTGTTTTAGGTTAGGATAACAATAGGTTTAGTGAGTTAGTAATAAGATATCAGGATAACACACAGGACGAGGGGCAGGAAAGAAAAACCTACCCCTCGTCTTCGTATATATATGTGTCAAAAGAATATTTAGCCCCTCCGTCAAGCTCCTCGTTTATCATATAAGTATAAAAAAATAGCGGAGGCATGATACCTCCGCTATTTGTAAAATTCAGTTTAATATAACCCTAAATATCAGTCGAAGCGTGTATTTAGTAATTCTTGTTCTGTGTGTACAGTCCCGGTATATAATAGAGCTGGTTGTATGGGATTGGATAGAACTCGTTCTTGCCGGCTGTATAGTGGGCATCCTTCAAGTATTGAGCGTAAGCCTGTCCGTCGTATACATCGTTCTGCTCTTTTGCAAAGTATGCGTTGAGCGTCTCAGAAGCCATACCCCAACGGCGAAGGTCAAAGTAGCGTCCGTTCTCCATAGCAAGTTCCAGTCGACGTTCCCAACGCAGACACTTGCGTGCTGTAGCCTTGTCTTGGAAGTAAGACTCTGGATAGAGGGCAATCTCACACTGGTCTTCTGCATAAGCGATGTGCTTGTCTACAGAGTTCTTTGCACGCTGACGGATGTCGTTGATGATAGTGCGGGCCTCTGAAAGGTTGTCGGTCTCGATGAGAGCCTCTGCACGCATCAGCATCACGTCGGTGTAGCGGAACACATAGTCGTTCATTGCGAATGCCTGCCATGAACCATTGTAAGTCTCACCCTTAGAGCGCTGTGGCACTTCCTTCATAGAGCAGTAGTAGCCGTAAGTGTTGGGTGTGCGGCTGTTTGCCTTTGTGAGGGTGTATTCTTTCTCATACTTGTATGGGAAAGTAGGCATACCCACAGTATGGAACAAGCGTGGATCCCACTTCTGAGCGTTTGGCTTACCGTTGATAGGATAGTCTATTGTCTTGTTGTAGTCGTCAAACTCCGGCAGACCGTTCTTGGTCTTGAATGCGCTTACAAGGTCTTGCGATGGTTTGTGGAAGTCCCATCCGCACGACCACATGCCCCATACTCCATTGAGCATATTGCTCCAGTTGGCGCGTCCGTAGGTGGTGTTGTCTTCCTTATAGTCGGATGTCTGTACGGCAAATATGCTCTCCTTGCTGTTCTTGTCTTCAGGAAGGAAGATGTCGCCATAATCCTCAAGATAGCCATAGTTGGGGTCGTCCTTCACCACCTTGGTGTATTCAACCACCTTCTGCATATATTCTTTGTTGATATGGTCGTAGCCGTTGGTAGCCTCGTAGCCGTCTCCATAGGCAAGGGTGAGATAGCACTTGGCAAGGTATGAAGCAGCAGCTATCTTGTTCACTCTATTCTTGTCGGTCTGCACATCAGGCAGCACGTCGTAAGCCTTCTTGAAGTCGTTGATAATCTTTTGGAACAATTCCTCGTAGGTAAACTCGTCGTTGCGTGTCTGCTCCTGAAGGTTGTTCTTTGCGACATTCTCGTCAATCCAAGGCACTTGGCGGAACATGGTTATCAGTTTATAGTAGAAGTGGGCACGGAGGAACTTCACTTCGGCTACACGTTGCTTGCATGTTTCTTCGCCGAGCTTGTCGTTGCCATATTGCTCAAGCGAGAGTAAGGCTCGGTTGCAACGGCTCACGGCACAGTAGAGACGATACCAAAGTTCGTCAAATTCGCCAGAAGTGGATGTCATGGTCGACCATATCTCCATAGGATGATAGCCAGTGTCGGTAGTACCTGAACCTCCTTTCAGACAGTCGTCTGACGACAAATCGCCATAAGGCCAAAGGTTGAATGGATAAGAATACCAGCAATCGCCGAGCATGGCGTATGCTGAAGTAACCATACCATCAGGGCGGCTGAAAGCCTTGTCCTCGTCAATAACACCCTTGGGCGACTCGTCGAGGAAGTCGCTGCATGATGTTGTAGTGCCGAGTGTCAACATCGCTGCGAATATATATTTATATAGATTTTTCATTGTTTCTGATTTTTTTTATTGTTTTGAATACTTTGTATTGTAACCGATTTTCAATATAACTCATAAGTGCTTATATAGGAGGGTTGGGGTGCTTACCCACCTTATTATATATTAGAAGCCAACCTGTAGTCCGAACGACACTGATGAAGAGTGTGGATAAGCCCAGTTGGGATTCTCTGGGTCGGAAATGGTGAAGCTGTTGCTCTTCCATGTGAAGAGGTTCTGACCTGAGACATACACACGAGCTGATGTCATATTGAGTTTCTTCAGTAATGAGTCGCTGAAGTTGTAGCCAACTTGCAGTGAACGAAGCTTCATCCAGTTGCCATGCTCTACAAAGTATGTTGATGCACGTCCTTCGTCGCCAGTGTTATTGGTTGTAAGAGCAGGAATTGTTGACGATGTGTTATCTGGTGTCCATGCTCCAAGCAGGCGGTTGCCCTTGTTGCTTCCAGCATCGGTGATGCTCCAGAAGTCGGTTTGGAATTTCTGGTTGTTGTATACATCCACACCGCAGACACCCTGGAAGAACATCGAGAGGTCGAAGTTCTTGTAGCCGAGCTGTACGTTCAGTCCCCAGTTGAAGTCGGGCACAGGATTGAAAATCCATGTCTGGTCGTTGGCATCGATAGTGCCGCTGTCGTCGAGGTCGGCATATTTCAGACCGCCCACACGTGCGTTGGGCTGACCAGAAGCCTTCACTTCGTCTTCGTTCTGGAAGAGTCCATTCACCACGTAGCCCACGATTGAGCCATAAGGCTGCTTCGACTGCACGAGATTCTCCTTCATTGTGTGTGCATACGAACCGGTAGTGGTAGACGGCAGATATGTCACCTTGTTGCGGAAGAAGTCGATGTTGGCAGACACGTCGTAGCGCAGACCATACTTAGTGGTGTGGCGATAGCCTACGCTTGCCTCCATACCCACGTTGCGGAGCGACGGACCATTCGACCAACTTGCGCCGCCCTCACCCATAGCACCGAGAAAAGCCGGCGAGATGAGCATGTCCTTGACATCCTTGATATATGCGTCGACAGCTCCATAGAGTTCCTGGTTGAGCAACAAGAAGTCGGCACCAACGTTATATTGTATTGTGGTCTCCCATTTCAGGTTGTCGTTGGCTGTCTGTGTGGCGCGGAAGCCTGAAGGGAATATGCCAGTGCCTTGACGGTAGAGGTCGTATGCGGTAGATGTTACACGGTCGGAGCCATAATCGGCAACATACAAGCCGTAGCGTGCTGTATTCGAAATCTCTTGGTTACCGGTCTTACCCCATGATGCACGAATCTTTATGTCGTCAATCCACGATGCCTTGAGGTTCTTCGAAAGACGATAGCCGAGTGTAGCGGCAGGGAAGTTGCCATAACGGTTGTTCTTGCCGAAACGTGAGCTACCGTCACGACGTATGGTGAACGAGGCGAGAACGAGATCTTGCCAATTATAGTCAACCTTTCCGAAGAACGATGCAAGCGAATAGCCTGAACCAATACCAGTGGCTCTCTCAATACCTGTTGCGGCATCTGGCCACATATAGTCCTTATCTTCAATTACGAATGACTGTGCGTATGCTCCCATATCCTCTACAGTCTGCTTGTGCAACTCCATACCGGCAAGCACCGTGAAGTCGTGGTCGCGTGCTATCTTGAAGTTGTAGTTGGCTGTATTACTCCATGTCCAACGCACGTCGTCGTGGGCAGAGAGTGTGGTGCTCGGAATATCATTGTTCACAATGTCTGACTTGAAGGTGTGGCTCATTGAGTGAATGAACGAGTGATAGTAGTCGAGACCGAAGTTTGAGCGGAGCATAAGACCCTTGAGCGGTTTTACGTCAACGTAAGCATTTCCGAAGACACGCCATATCTTCAAGGCATTGTCACGATTCATATACATCTCGCGCAGAGGGTTCTGACGGTCGCTCATGCCACCAACCGGACCTCCGAATGTTGTTCCATCCTCTTCGTACACGGGTACGGTAGGTGCCATCTTCAGTGCATTCTCCATAGGAGCGCAGTCAACTTGCTTAGAATAGGTTACTGTTGCATTCTCGCCTACACTTACTATCTTGTTGACATTGTATGTAGAGTTGAATCGTGCTGAGAAGTTCTCGAAGTTAGAGTACTTCAATATACCGTCGTTCTTCTTGTAGCCTGCCGAAAAAAGACCAGTAAACTTGTCGGTAGCACCCGATAGGGAGAGGTCGTAGCTCTGCATAAAGCCAGTGCGTGAAATTTCGTCAAGCCAGTCGGTGTCCGACATGCGCATTGTCTTCTTGGCATTTATGTATCCGTCGTATGCGCCATTCACTGTATATGTGTTATAATTGCCAGTGGCAGGATCGTATGCCTTGATAGTGCGTCCGCTGGATGCGTTGAGGTCGAGACCATAGTTACGTGCATAAGCCACAGGGTCGATGCCGTCGTTGAGGGCAGCTTGCGCCATAGCAGTAGCATACTCGCGTGTGTTACAGAGCTTCATCATCGACTGCGAGTTGTAGAACTGTGCAGTGAGGTTTGTCGAGAAATCCACATTAAGCTTACTGCCCTTCTTGCCTCGTTTGGTGGTGATGATGATTACACCATTGGCGGCACGCGAACCATATATAGATGCCGAAGCAGCATCCTTGAGCACCTGCATACTCTCAATGTCGTTCATGTTGAGCGAGTTGAGTGCTGTAGTTGTAGGCACTCCGTCAATAACAAACAAAGGGTCTTGTGATGAGTTGAATGAACCAATACCACGTATGCGAACAGTACCAGTGCCAATAGGCGATCCGTCGGTAGTGATGGTCATGCCTGGCACTTTGCCTTGCAAAGAGCGCATAGGGTCGGTATCTGCTGACGATTTGAGGTCTTTTGTGCTTACCACTGATACAGAACCAGTCAAATCAGCCTTGCGCTGAACCTGATAACCAGTAACAACAACTTCATTGAGCAACTCTGAGTTGTCTTGGAGCACAATCTTAAGATTCTCGCCAGCCTTCACCTCCTGGTCTTTGCATCCTATATAAGAGATGATAAGGGTTTCACCGGGTTTAACGTTCAACTTAAAGTTACCGTCTATGTCGGTCACTGTACCCATATTATTGGCTCCCTTCACTTTCACCGATGCGCCAATGATAGGCTCTCCAGTGTTGTCTGTCACCGTTCCGCCAATGCCATTAGTCTGGGCGTATGCGCCAGAACCTGCGAGCATGAGCATACTTACTAAAGCTACTTTTGCTTTTTTCATAAGATATACGTTTTATGTTTTGGTTTAAGTTTTTATTTGTTCTCTGTATTATACCTAATAAAGGTTTTTAGCTTAACAAGAACTGCGTTGTTGAGGCTGCGTCTTGTTTACGCTTGCAAAGTTAGAGAACAAAATAAGAGTGATATTTCATGAATCGTTCACAAAATATCACTCATGTTACATGCAACAATCGTTGACGGTATAGTCAAAAATGTTGAGTTTTTTAATCAGGCTTTCCATTAAGCAGATTAATTGTCTCTGTAAATTCTGACACTAATTCCACAAAACAAGGGTTGTCTTTTCTTATGATTAAGGCAGCATAGTTCTCATTTTCTTCCTCATCATACACAACTTGAGGAAGAAATAGATATTCTTCTTTCTCATTATATATACTAAACCAATATTGGAACAAACGGCTGCGCATCTTCTGCATGCCGTCACCAGTTTCGCATATATAAAGAAGTGCAGCTTTATTTTTATTAAAGAACTCTTCTATTATTGCCAATATGGTCTCACGTACTTTAGTATCGCGAGGAGATTTTGTTCCTTTAGGGTTGGAAATGCCAAACTGATATACAATGCCAGACTGTAATATATCATCTCTTTCAAAGGTGATGAAGATTTCGGCATGATTATCTGTAACAAAACTAAAAGTACCTTTGCTGTCTTCTTTTCTTACTATATATTCAGATTTTCTATTAATATCCTCTAAAGAAAGATTTCTCATTACCATATTTCTATACTTACAGTATCAGTCCCTTGTTTGTCTTTGCAGCTTTCACGAACTAGACGCTCTAATTTTTCTGACATTTTGCGTTTTAGTTCTTTTGAAGCCTTCCATCGTTTTAAAGCCTCTTCGCGTGTCAATTTTGTTTTGTCCATATTGCTCCTCCTTGTTAATCGTTTAGCTAAACTTATTATATACATAATATATATGGTACAAAAATAACTAAATTTTCAATAGAACGCAAACTTATTCTTTGTTTTCTATTGAAAATTTAGTCATCTTTTATAAGTTAACTTAAACCTTTATTTCCTCTCTTACATCCGTCGGATACTTGTCGTACTGCTTTTTAAAGCACGACGAGAAGTAGCCTGGAGTGGCAAATCCCACTTCGTTGGCTATTTCAGATACAGTCTTGTCGGTTGTCTTTAGTAGCTGCATGGCTCGTTTTAGTCTTGTTTCGCGCAGTATCTCTATAGGTGTCATGCCCGTGAGGGCTTTAACCTTGCGGTAGAGCTGAACGCGTGAGAGTCCTATTTCGTCGCCTATAACCTCTATCTTGAGGTTGGTGTTGCTCATGTGTTTATCCATAGCCTTGAGGAAGGTGTCAAGGAATCGGCGGTCGGGCGAAGGAGAGTGTTGAGTGTTGAATGTTGAATGTTGAATTGTCGGTAACTCCGATGAGGAATTTTGAGTTTTGAACAGTTGACGTAGTTTCTGTCGATTGGCAAGTAACGAGGCAATGTTGGCAAGGAGCAGGTCTGCACTGAAAGGTTTTGTCATATACATGTCGGCTCCAGTCTGCAATCCTTCGATATATTGTTGC
Organism: uncultured Prevotella sp.; assembly: GCA_934203355.1. GTDB lineage: Bacteria > Bacteroidota > Bacteroidia > Bacteroidales > Bacteroidaceae > Prevotella. Next base: position 27,567 of record CAKPZC010000027.1, read on the forward strand.
TCGCTGCTGCGTGCCGTAAGCAATAGTACCGGAATGTGGCTTGTTGCCTCATGTTGCTTAAGGTGTGTGCAGAATGTCAGTCCGTCCATTACTGGCATCATCACGTCCGATACCACAATGTCGGGCACACTCTCCACTGCAAGTTTAAGTCCGCTCTGTCCGTCGGCAGCCTCTATCACATAGTAGCGGTCGAGCAATAGAGTGCGCAGATAAGCACGCATGTCGGCATTGTCGTCCACAATAAGCACAGTTGCGAGTTCATCGGCATTGTCGTTTATAAGAATGTCATGTCGGCTGTCTTGTACTGACTTACGGCTTGCCATTATCTGCTCGTCTGTTGTTGCGGTAGTGTCGTCAACAGTAGCGCGATTCTCGCGACGGAACAAAAGAACGTCGCCCACAAGGCGTTGCAGCTGTTCCACGTTGCGTTGTATTATGTCTATGAGTTGTTGTTTGTCGCCTTTACCTTCAGCGAGTTGGTTTATTGGTCCGGCTATAAGTGTAAGTGGAGTGCGCAACTGATGTGATGCGTTTGTAAAGAAACGTGTCTGCTCGTCATTCAACTCACGCATACGACGGTTGGCACGACGTGTGGCTTTCACGGCACGCCATATGGTTGCAACAGCCACTGTCAATAGCAGGATTACGAGGGATGCCACGATGAGCAATGTACGCTGGATATGATAGAAGCCGAGATAAGTCTCAAGTTTCGACTGTATTGTTGCAAGATATTGGTTCTGTTTCATCAACGAGTTGCTGCTCAACGATATGTCTGCAACGTTTTGTGGCGTAATAACAATGCTCTTCATGTTGTTTATGCGTTCAAACGGTTTTCCTTCCAGTATGTGTATGGCAAGGGCTATCACTTCCTCACCATGGGTAGGATATATGTATGATGCCGCGAGTTGTCCTTTCTGCACAGCGTCTATACCCTCGCCAGGCAGTCCGTCAATACCAAGAAAACGAATGCTGCGCTCCTTATGGAATTCTTTGGCAGCCTCATAGGCACCAATAGCTGCAAGGTCACTGTGGCAAAACACTACATCTACAGCCTTGCCTTCTTTTAGCCATTCTTGCATAATGCGCTTGCAATCGTCATACGACCACTTGCTTGGCACATGATGGTAGTCGATAGTTGAATGGCGGCTAATGGCTTCGCTGAAACCTTTATGTCGTTGTGCGGCAGGTGAAATCTCAAGCGGTCCTGTCATCTCTAATACTATAGGTTGCCGTCCTTCCGTCTTCACGCTGTCGCGACATAGCATAGCCGCGTATTCTGCCATCTTGCGTCCTGCCTCAATGTTGTCGCCACCAATATAGGCAGTGTAATCTTTTATGGCTGTAGTACGGTCGAAGAAAACTATAGGGATATTCTTGTTGCGAGCACGTTGCAGACTGCCATTCAGAGCATGAAAGTCGTTAGGTGAAACCACAAGCAAGTCGACACCCTCGTCGATGAGGCTGTCTATCTGAAGGCATTGCCGCTCGTTGCTGTTGTCGGCATCTTTTATAATCACCTTTACGTCATTGTCGTAGAGATGTTGTGCAGAAAGCATCTCAATGTTGGCTTTTTCGCGCCAGCGTCCACCCACACATTGCGATACACCTATCTTATATTTATAGCCACTGGTGCAACCAGTGGCGAGTATAAGCGTCGCAATCAATATAAATAATGTGTTGTAAGTTTTGGTTTTCTGCATAGAAAGTACGTATTTTTTATAAGTGATTGAGAATGAGATAAGTTTTTATCTCATAAAAAGAAGAGGTTACGAATT
>CAKPZC010000028.1 GCA_934203355.1 uncultured Prevotella sp.
CTGGCTCTCGGCAAGTCGTCGGAAGCAACATTAGTTCCACGTGGCACATTCTTCCAGACCACTGGTGGCAACTGGATTTTCGTGCTCGACCGTTCGGGCAAGAAGGCTTATCGCCGAAACATAAGCATTGCACGACAGAACCCACAGTATTATGAGGTGACGCAGGGTTTGGAGCCTGGCGAACGTGTTATAACCAGCGGTTACGAAGCATTCAAGGACAACGAAGTGTTAATTTTAAAGTAGTAATAAAGAGGCTCAAATAGGCCCAGTAAGGCTCAGAAAGGCCTATTAAAAAGAATAAAGACTATGATAAAAACAGAAAACCTTACAAAAATCTTCCGCACAGAGGAAGTAGAGACCGTTGCTCTCAACGGTGTTAGCATTAACGTAGAGGACGGCGAGTTTGTAGCCATTATGGGACCGAGCGGATGTGGCAAGTCAACTTTGCTCAACATCCTCGGCCTGCTCGACAACCCCAACGGCGGCGAGTATTGGCTCGACGGCGATCCCGTAGGCAAGCTCAAGGAGAAGGAGCGCACGAAGTATCGCCGCGGCAGAATAGGCTTTGTGTTCCAAAGCTTCAACCTTATCGACGAGCTTACTGTAGAGGAGAATGTCGACCTGCAGTTACGCTACATCGGAGTTCCAGCCAAAGAACGTCGCGAACGTGTAACCGAGATATTAAGAAAGGTAGGACTTAGCCAACGTGCCAAGCACTATCCGCAGCAACTATCGGGAGGCCAGCAACAGCGTGTGGCTATAGCACGTGCCGTGGTGGGCAAGCCTAAGCTGATACTTGCCGACGAGCCGACGGGTAATCTCGACTCGAAGAGTGGACTCGCCGTAATGGAACTGCTCTCGCAGCTGAATGCCGAGGGAACAACCATCGTGATGGTGACCCACTCACAGCACGACGCTATGATGGCGAATAGAATTATCAATCTGTTCGACGGACAGGTTGTAGACAATAACAATATTCTTTAGGAGGATAGCCTATGAAAAGTCTATTATATATGTTTCGTCGCTACCGCCTCGCCACTCTGCTCAATCTCCTTGGCTTGGGTGTTGCCGTAGCCACGTTCTATCTGTTCATGACGCAGGTGATTTACAACCGCACCTACAACCACAACATCCACGACCACGAGCACATGTATCGCCTGGAGATATATGGCGGCTTGTTCGGCGAAGACTGGGGTTGCAACATCTGTCGCCCGTTCGTGACATTACTCAAGGAAATACCACAGGTGAAGGACGCAACCTATATCAGTCCGTATTATATCAACAAGACAGATGCCAAGGTGGGCAACCGCACCATAACTGTTCCTTTGATAAATATGGGAAAACCTGGCATAGAGTTCTTTACGGGCAAGCTGCTCTCGGGGTCGAGCAAGACATGTGGAGACGGACATAATGTTATTGTAAGCCGAAGCACAGCCGAGAAGATGTTCGGCACGGCAAACGCAGCAGGCAAGACGTTTGAGTGTGAAAATGGCGATGGAAGCAAAACTACCGTTACCGTAGTTGGTGTGAGCGAGGATATGCCCGACAACTGCACTCTGCCTAACGGCGTGTATATATGCGAGGACGAGAGGGGGCTGAATGATTGGAGCGAATGGAGCTACAATATCTATATGCTACTTGACGATGGTGCCAACCCTAAGAAAGTGGAGCGTGCCATAAAACTTGCCTTTATGAAAGACAACGGCTATAGCGAGAAGGACGAGAAGAAGTTTGACAAGGAGGTCAACATGAAAATCCGCATCACTCCCGTTGATGACATATATTTCTCTGGCATAGGTCCGAAAGACCGTGGCAACCGCAATCTGGTGGGGGTTCTTACCGTGGCTTCTGTCTTCGTGCTCTTTATTGCCATGCTCAATCTGCTCAACTTCTCGCTCTCCGAGATTCCTATGCGCATGCGTGGCATCAATACCCGCCGTGTGATGGGAGCGTCTATAGGAAGTTTGCGAATGAAGATTATATTGGAGAATGTGGTCTTTGCCCTTATTGGATTGGTTATAGGCATTCTGCTTATTGTTGTCTTCCAGCGTAACGAGACATGCACGAAGCTCGTTTCGGGCGACATCCATTTCGCTTCGCACATGGTTCTTACTGTGGTAATGGCTGTTTCGGCTCTCGTCGTGGGTGCATTGTCGGCAGTAATCCCAGCCTTCTACAGCACGTCGTTCTCCCCGGCAATGGTTCTGAAAGGCTCGTTCGGTCTCTCGCCACGTGGCCGTCGGTTGCGCATGGCTATCATGGCTGTACAGTTCTGCCTGGCTTTTGCCTTGACTATATATATAGGTGTAATGTCGAGCCAGTCGAGCTACATCTTCAACAGCGACTACGGATTCAACAAGAACGAGGTGTTCTATACGGGGCTGTCTGAAGAGGCACAAACCAAGAAGGATGCCGTGCGTGCCGAACTGAAGAAGCTTCCATTCGTAGAGAGCGTTGGTTTTGCGCAGAATGCCATCGGCACAAGCGACGGATATATGGGTTGGGGACGCGGCGATGGCGATCATCAAATGGCACTCCAGGTGTTGCCGTGCGACTATGAATATCTGCGCACCATGCAGCTGAAGATTGTTAAAGGTCGCGACTTCCACGAGTCGGACATGAAGACGGGTGCCTACGTGCTCAACAAGGCTGCCATGGCGCAATACAAATGGCTTGTTGTAGGCGACTCTATTGGTCGTCAGAGCAACTGGGGAAGTCAGTCGAATTATAACATAGTAGGTGTCTGCAACAACTTCAAGCTCAAGTCTATGCGCTGCGACAACAGCAATGTGGCTGTGGCGTTCATCATCTTCGGTCCGGACATGGCTCAATGGGGCGACCGTTGTGGCCAGGTGTTTGTGCGAGTAGCCAAGAATCAGGACAAGATAGAGGCTAAGCGTCGCATAGCCGAAGTGCTGAACAAGATGGACGGATCGCAGAAGTATGAGATGAATTTCCTTGACGACGACCTGCAGCAGACCTACGTCGAGGAGTTCCGCTTCATCTCGCAGGTGAAGCTCTTCGCCATCATCTGCATCATAATAACCATCATAGGAGTGTTCTCGCTTACGATGTTCGAGACTGAATACCGCCGCAAGGAGATAGCCATACGCAAGGTGATGGGCTCTTCGATAGGCTCCGTAGTTAGTCTATTCGCCATGCGCTACGCCTTGCCGCTCGTCGTGGCATTTATCGTGGCTGCTCCAGTGGGATGGTGGCTCAGCAACGGGTGGCTGCAGAGCTTCGCCGAGCACACGCCAATACATTGGTGGCTCTTCCCCATGGCATTCTTGATGGTGTCGGCGGTGGTGATTGCTACTGTGGTGGTGCAGTCGTGGAGAGTGGCGACGGCCAATCCGGTGGAGAGTATAAAGACAGAATAATTTAAAGAATATAGTGGTAATATTCTTATCAAGTTCTGGTAATATTCTTATCAGGTTCTGGTAACATTCTTATCAAGTTCTGGTAACGTCCGTTTCAAGTTCTGGTAATATCTTTATCAGGTTCTGGTAACTTTTTCACAAAAAAAAATTTAAGTCGTGTTATGAGAGGTATTATTTTCTATACCCTCATAACACGACTTAAAAACTATATGACTTAAAAATTACGCGAGATAGCGAGCAAGTTTTTCTACAGCCCGTGCTCTATGCGAGATACCATTTTTAATGTCCATGCCCAACTGTGCGAACGACTCCTCATAGCCCTCAGGCACGAAGATAGGGTCGTAGCCGAATCCCTCAGTACCCTGCTTCTCCTTGGCTATAGTGCCTTTCACAACGCCCTCGAACAGAGTATAGTCAGCCACATCGTCCTTGCGTGCAAGGCAGATGACTGTGCGGAACTGTGCACGGCGGTCGTCCTTGTCGGCAAGGCAGCGCAGGAGTTTCTGCATGTTGGCCTCCGAATCATGGTCGGTGCCCTCGGCATAACGAGCCGAGTGAACTCCAGGCTCACCACCAAGCGACGGCACCTCAAGACCAGTGTCGTCGGCAAAGCAGTCGTAGCCGAAGTTCTCCACTATATATCTTGCCTTCTGAATGGCGTTGCCCTCAAGCGTGTTGGCAGTCTCGGGAATGTCGGCGTTGCAGCCGATGTCGTTGAGCGACAAAATCTCGAAGCGAGATCCGAGAATAGAGCGTATTTCGTCGAGTTTATGCTTGTTGTTCGTTGCAAATACTATCTTCATAGTTTTCTATATGATGCTTTTCTATTTCTTTTTTCACTTTCACCTTAATTTGGTCGAATCCCTCGCCATACACACCGATGACGCTACTCTGCGACACGAAGGCGCGTGGGTCGATCATCTTTATTAGTCGGAAGATGAGCACCGACTCGCTTTTCTTGGCAAGAAGGCATATAACCTTCATTTCATTTCCAGTATACCAGCCGTGGCCATCGAGAATGGTGAGCGTGTGGTCGGTCTTCTTGGTGATGGCAGTGGCTATCTTTTTGTATTCCTTCGAGAATATCATAAATTGCACCGATTGCCGTTGGACGTTCATCACATAATCGAGCATGTTGCATTCTATGAACATCGTACATAGTCCGAACACCACCATCTGGCAACGCTGTGGGAACAGGCCGAAGGAGTCGATGGCAAGACAGCTACCAATGATGACGAGGTCAACCATGATGAGGCCCTTGCCGAGCGATACATTATAGTATTTGTTCACTACGGCAGCAATAATGTCGGTACCGCCAGTACTGCCGTTGTTCAAGAACACTATTGCCAGTGCCGTGCCAGTGAGCATACATCCGATGATGAGCGACATGAAGTCGTTGCCCTCACCCATAAGTTTATAGAAGGTGCCGTCGGGCATTTCCACTATTTTCTGTGCGAGATCGAGCATTACGGTTATTGCAATCGTGGCATAGATGGTCTTGGCAAGGAATTTTATACCAAGTTCCTTTAGTGCCGCCACGATGAGCACGGCATTGATGATGAAAAATGTCCACTGCACGGGAAATCCAGTGGCATAGAATATGATGGCTCCAATACCTGCGATACCTCCAGTTACGATTTCGTATGGCAGTAGGAAAACGGTGAATCCGAAGGTGTATAACATTAGTCCGAGAGTTATATTAAAATAGTCCTTCGTTTCTTGCCAAATAATTTTGCGGTCGATTGTCATAGGATTTACAGTTATAGCTTTATTCTTTATCTTTTTCTGAGCAAAAGAAGTCGTCGTCTTGCACACTCCGTTATGTGTAGGGGAGTGTGCAAGCGGTGACTTCCTTTGATGTGGTGTTTGTTTTGTGGGAGATGTCGTTGGTATTTACTTCACCACGACATTCACAATCTTCTTAGGCACTACAATCACCTTCACCACTTTCTTGTCGCCAATATACTTAGCACTCTGCTCGTCGGCGAGCACAGCCTCCTGGATGACGTCGTTGGTTGCATCGGCTGGGAACTTCTTCTGGAAGCGAGCCTTGCCGTTGAATGAGATGGTGAGCTGCACCTCGCTCTCCACGAGATACTCGGCTTTGAACTCAGGCCACTTGGCGTCGCATACGGTCGACTCGTTGCCCAGAGCATGCCATAGCTCCTCGGCAATGTGCGGAGCAAACGGAGCGATGAGCACTACGAGCTGCTCGAGCACCTGCTTGTTGCGACACTTCTGCTGTGCCAGTTCGCCCACGGCAATCATGAAGGCAGAGATGGAAGTGTTGTAAGAGAACTTCTCAATGTCCTCTGTCACCTTCTTGATGAGCTTGTGCAGCGTCTTCATGCTGTCGGCTGAGGCCTCAGCGTCGGCAGAAGGCAAGAACTCGTCGGTGCGGTTGTCGTAGTAGAGGTTCCAGAACTTCTTGAGGAAGCGGAAGCAGCCGTCGATGCCGTTGGTGTCCCAAGGTTTGCTTGCCTCCACCGGACCGAGGAACATTTCGTAGAGACGCAGTGTGTCGGCACCATACTTCTCGACAATCATGTCGGGGTTGACAACGTTGAACATCGACTTCGACATCTTCTCGACAGCCCATCCGCAGATGTACTTGCCGTCCTCAAGGATGAACTCGGCATTCTCATACTCAGGACGCCATGCCTTGAAGGCATCAATGTCGAGCACATCGGCAGAAACGATGTTCACATCGACATGGATAGGAGTGATGTTGTAGTCCTTCTTCAGACCAGCACTCACGAAGACAGGAGCCTTAGAGTGGTCGTCGGAGTTGATGCGATATACGAAGTTAGAGCGACCATGAATCATGCCCTGGTTGACGAGCTTATGATAAGGCTCCTCCTTGCAGCTCACACCGAGGTCGAAGAGGAACTTGTTCCAGAAGCGTGAGTAGATGAGGTGGCCCGTAGCATGCTCGCATCCACCCACGTAGAGGTCTACGTTCTGCCAGTACTCATCGGCCTCCTTGCTCACGAGGCACTTGTCGTCCTGCGGATCCATATAGCGCAGATAATATGCTGAAGAACCAGCGAAGCCCGGCATGGTGTTTAGCTCAAGTGGGAATACTGTCTTGTTGTCCACCAGAGCCTTGTCGACCACCTGCTTCTTCTCTTCGTCCCATGCCCACATCTTAGCGCGTCCCAATGGAGGTTCGCCGCTCTCGGTTGGCTTGTAGGTTTCGATTTCGGGCAGTTCGAGTGGCAAACACTCCTCTGGCACCATCTGTGGCATTCCGTCCTTGTAATATACTGGGAACGGCTCGCCCCAGTAACGCTGGCGCGAGAAGATGGCGTCGCGCAGACGATAGTTGATCTTGACACGGCCAAGTCCCTTCTCGGTGACAAACTTCTTGGTAGCAGCAATAGCCTCCTTGACGGTCAATCCATTCAATGAGAAACCGTCGAGAGTCTGCTTACCTGCAACGGGCGAGTTCTGAACGGTGCCTTCCTTGGCGTCGAAGCTCTCCTCCGACACATCTGCACCCTCAATGAGCGGGATGATAGGCAGGTTGAAGTGCTTAGCGAAAGCGTAGTCGCGAGAGTCGTGAGCCGGAACTGCCATGATGGCGCCGGTGCCATAACCAGCAAGCACGTATTCCGAAATCCAGATAGGAATATTCTCGCCGGTGAACGGATTCACGGCGTATGAGCCTGAGAACACACCCGTTACAGAGTGGTTAGCCATACGGTCGAGTTCGGTGCGCTTTTTCACATAAGCCAGATACTCGTCTACGGCAGCCTTCTGCTCGGCAGTAGTGAGCTTCTCAACGAGTTCGCTCTCGGGAGCCAATACCATGAATGTAACGCCGAAGATGGTGTCGGCACGTGTGGTGAAGATAGTGAAGTCGAAGTCCTGACCAGCCACCTTGAACTGCATCTCGGTGCCTTCAGAGCGTCCAATCCAGTTCTTCTGTGTCTCCTTGATAGAGTCGCTCCAGTCGATAGTTTCGAGTCCGTCGAGCAGACGCTGTGAGTAGGCACTGGTGCGCAGACACCACTGCTGCATCTTCTTCTGCACAACGGGATAGCCGCCGCGCTCGCTCACACCGTTCACTACCTCGTCGTTGGCAAGCACAGTGCCGAGTCCTGGACACCAGTTCACCATTGTCTCGCCCAGATAGGCAATGCGATAGTTCATAAGAGTCTTCTGCTTCTCGACGTCGCTCATGGCTCGCCACTCGTCGGCTGTGAACTCAAGGTGCTCGCTTTCGGCAACATTGAGTCCCTCAGTGCCCTTCTGTTCGAAGCGTGCCACGAGTTTCTCTATAGGCTGTGCCTTCTGGCAAGAGTTGCAGAAGAACGACTGAAACATCTTCTGGAACGCCCACTGAGTCCAGTGGTAGTATTTAGGGTCGCATGTGCGCACCTCGCGGTCCCAGTCGAACGAGAATCCGATGTTGTCGAGCTGCTGGCGATAGCGTGCTATGTTGGCAACGGTAGTCACTTCAGGGTGCTGACCGGTCTGAATGGCATACTGCTCGGCAGGCAGTCCGTAGGCATCGTAGCCCATAGGGTTGAGCACGTTGTAGCCCTCAAGGCGCTTGAAGCGTGCGTAGATGTCAGATGCGATATATCCGAGCGGATGACCCACATGGAGTCCGGCTCCCGACGGATAGGGGAACATGTTGAGTACGTAGAACTTCTTTTTCTGTGGGTCTTCGGTGGTGTGATAGGTCTTGTCCTTCACCCACTGGTTTTGCCATTTCTTCTCGATTTCTCTGAAATTGTATTCCATTGTATATTTTTTGTTATAATTTTCAGTTTTATGCAAAGTTACGACTTTTACTTTATAAGATGTGTAATAATGCCGAAAAAAAGTGCAATGGTGCTCATGCTTATTGCCTTACGACAATTTTCCTAACGGTTCCGTCGTTGTATTTCACGATGTTTATGCCCTGTTCGGGTTGCTTTAGAATTCTGCCGTCGATGCTTAGTCGCATTGTCTCGTGTGGAGTGTTGCCGTTAATACCATCTACCGACGATGGGCGTTGGCGTGGTGTGATAATGATAGGATTCTGGTCGTAGCCAGGCACGAGATGCAGGTTAATCAATCCGGCTACCTCGGTTGATGTTTCGCCGGTCCATCCACACTGCTGCAATACACCCGTCTGGATGCGTATGAAGTCGGCATGGTCGAGGTTTATGGGATTGCCGTCGTTGTCGACAGCCCAGTCGAGGTCGAATGTGGTGTAGGTGTTGTCCGAATTTGGAGCAGCATCGGCATAGCCGTAAGAGTCGGCTGCATAGCGATATGTAAGCCAATATTGAGGATTGGCTGCGTCAGATCCGTCTCCTCCATAGTTGATGGCGTTGTCGGGCAGTCGCGATCCGTGGAATGTCATTTCCTCCTTGTCCTCCCATTGTGGCCAATAGCTTTGCGTATGGAATGAGTTCTTCATCAGATAGCCTGTTGAGTCGCATGGTGTTCCGTCGGGTTCGGTCCATGATGCAGCAAAGCCTATGTACTCATCGAATATGGAGCAGGGCAGTGAGTGGTCGCCAGTCTCGGCTGTGGGTTTATGATAGGTTATCTTGAAGTTATGGCGTTGTGTGGTGTAATATTCCGACCCTGCAAGCTCATACCATTGTGCTGTCTCTGGCGATGCGCCCACACCAGCGTAAACAATGCCTGGTTCCACGCTTCCACCTATTGTGGCATCGCCATACACAGGGTCGCTTAGAGAATAGAAGGCGTTGCCGAGAATGCGCAGGTCGGAGCCTTTACCGTTCTTTATCGGTTGGTCGAGAGAAAGAGTGATGTAGCCTCCTGCTGCTCCAAGGCATACGGGGTTGCCGTCTTCGAGTTGTTCCTCGCATGCTTTAAGTCTTTCCTCTTGCGACATATTGGCGTCGATTGAAGGCAGATTGTTGATAAACTGTCCCGGTGCAGGACAATATTCAATTACTTTTACAGTTTGTCTTGATTGTGCGTTTGCCACCACTGCGAAAGAGAAGAGTGAGGCAAAGAGTATTGTTGTGGTTCTCATATTTTTTTAGTTCTCAATATGTTTGTGTTTATTTTGCTGTAGCCACAAACCCGCAGGGATTCACTCCCCTGAGCAGATAGCGGCTGATTTGTTTGCCGTCGCGTCCGAACTCATATATATATCCGTTGGTGGCGTAGGCTCGGGCATCACTGGCATACATGTGGCCGGATAGGGGTGAGATGTAGAGAGCGTAGGGCGACTGCATCTGTAGGATTGCATTTTCGGCTTCGCCATATTCACCGAGTCCCTCATGGGCTTCCATAGATGGCAGCGAGATGGTGTGCATGGAGTAGGCATAGGAGCCCGTGGGGTAGGAGTAGGCAGAGCCAATCATATAGAAACGGTTCTGATAGGCACAGTTGTAGGTTGCGGGGAAGTCGTAGATGCGGAACTCGTCGTTAGCCATGTTCATAATTATGCATTGTGGAGCAATGGTGTACATGTCGCCGGCGGAGTTGATGCAGGCATATTGTCCGCTCACCGACATAGTGCCGTAGAGATTGGGACATCCAGTGTCGATGCGTCGCAATTCGCGCATGGTTTGAGCGTCTACCACGCTTATGGTCTGTTCATATCCATGATTCTGTGTCTGTGTGGAGTAGCCACCCGTGTTGGCAATGTATAGCCTGCCGTCGTAGTAGGCTATTCCCTCGGGCTCATATCCCACGTGACATGTGTCGACAATCTCCTTTGTCCTTAGGTCGATTTTTGCCACATATCCGTTGTCGGCATAGGATGTGACATACAGAAACCCACGTTTGTCGGTGGCGAGACGCCGATTGTTGGGTATGTTCTCGGTTGCCGCCACGGCCTTGCCATCGAGGTTGATATACTGTATGATGTTCGACCAGTTGACAGAGATGGCTATCAGCGTGTCGTTCACTTGTAGTATGTCGTTGCCCGTGTCGCCAAGGTGCCTGCCTGGGTTTTGTTGCTGAAACCATCGGCTTGTTAGCACACCGTGGTCGAGCAGTGCCAGCGACGAGTTGTCCATGCCCCACAGCCCTTCGCACAGGATAATAAGTCGGTCGGAGTTAGCGGTAGGCTCCGTCGGGGTGGGGTAGGAGGCAGGCTCAAGCGAGCATGCAGTGAGCAGCCACAGCAATGCTTGGCATAAGGAGAAGTGTATGAGTTTAAGAGGAGATGTTTTCATAAGTTCATAAAAATCTTTGCAAAATTACTAATTCTTTATTGATTCTTCGTGAAATGAAGAATTCTTTTACTTTGACAGCATGTCAAAGACATGCGAAACTTGGGAATAATAATAATTCAAGTTTAGCCATCTATACATAAAAAGCGTTTAAAAATTTGGAAATTTGTTTCATTCATTTTAACTTTGCATGTATGAAACATGAATTTAACAAAAAATCCATAAAACTACCTAAAAATGTACGCAATCATCCTTAACGCCGTAGCCATCTTTATTGGCAGTGCCATCGGAGCCTTGTTTCAGCGAGGCATTAGTGAGAAATATGTAAATGTGCTCAACACTGCCATGGGTCTTTGTGCCATCACTTTGGGCATGAATGTAGCCATTGAAAGTATGCAGAAAACGCAGTATCCAGTGCTTTTCATCTTCTGTTTGTCGCTTGGTGGACTTGTGGGCACACTGCTCAAGATGGACCAGCGCATGGAGCGTGCCACGCAAAGCATATCGAAGAGCAACCTTTCAGAGGGCATCACTACTGCCATTTTGCTTTGCTGTGTGGGCACTCTTGCAATGATGGGTCCGGTGATGAGTGCGCTTTATGGCGACAACACCTATCTTATGACGGCTGCCACGCTCAATTTTGTTACAGTCTTGGTGTTGGCATCGTCCTATGGTTTCGGCATTGCTCTCACGGGTATTGCTGTGTTTGTGTGGATGGCGTCGATTTATGGCATTGCCCTGCTCTCGCGTTCGCTCATCTCCACCGAGCTCATTTCCGAGGTTTCGCTTGTCGGCGGTATTCTTATCACAGCCTCGGGCTTAGGCGTGTTGCACATTAAGGATTGCAAGACAATCAACTTGTTGCCATCGTTGTTCATGCCTATATTGTTCTTCGCAATACGCGACCTGCTGAGTTATTTCGGCATCAGCATATAAGAAAACTTAAGTTCAGCATGTATTCGACATGCTGTTTATAAATCGAGGAGGGTGTCAAAATAGGAGTTAAAGGAAGTTTGGGCTTCGCCCGAAGTTAACGGAAGTTCTTGCTAAGGCAAGCGGCAAAGCCGAGCGAGCGGACATATGTATAAATTGCTGAAAATAAAGCATTTGTCTGTTCGCTCGGCTTTGCCGCTTGCCTTAGCAAGAACTCCCATCCATCGTAGATGGATTAACTTCTTCTTAACTTCCTCTAACTCCAATTTTGACACACCCTCCTCGTTTTTTATATTGCATTACTTCACAGTTTTGTTTAAGTCAGCGAGCATTCTACATACGCCATTGCAGCGTGAATTTCCAGTTGCGTCCCGGCATGGGATAGCGTTTCACTACTTCGTGGCGCGAGTCGGTCATGTTGTTGCACTCAATGGTTGTTTGCAGCGTCTGTTTGCCTATACAGAAGCTTTTGTTGAGTTTTAAGTCGACAGTTTGCCATGCTCCGAGCATATCCTCTTTGTTGTTGGATATGAGAGAGAAGCGATTGCCGGTATAGAGCCATGATGTGCAAAGCGACCATCCATCGTAGCCGAGATCGAGAATCAGCGAGGCTGAGTGGAGTGGCGAGTAGGGTATGGTGTTCTTGTATTCCGGGTCGGTGGGCGACGAGAAGTCGCGGTCGCTCTGGCATGTGTAGTTGGCGTTGGCAGAGATGGAGAACTTGCCCCATGTGCGGTCGTAGCCAGCGGTAGTGCTGAGTCCCAACGACTTTACGAGTCCGAAGTTGACCATCGACCATCGGAACTGACATTTCATAGGTATAGCCACAATCTTGTCTTCTATGCGGTTGTAGTAGAGGTCGAGTGCGAGATGCAGGTGGCTATCCTTATAGTCGGCTCCAAGGTCCCATTGCGATGTGAACTCGGGCTTTAGCTGTGCGTTGCCCACGAGCGTGTAGTAAAGGTCGTTGAGCGTTGGGGCGCGGAATATGCGTTTATGGAAGGCACGCATTGTCCAGGGGCCGCCATGCCAAGAGGCGAGATACATTGGTGTGAGTCGGCTCAGGGGCGAGGCTGCTCCGCGTGTATGGTCGGATATGTGTGTGTAGAGTAGGGCTATGTTGCCCTCAAAACCACGATATGAGGCAATGGCAGAGAGCAGCGACTTGGAGTCGAGACGGTAGACATAGGCGAACTTATACACATCGGCGTTGAGGTCGCTCCACTTTAAGTCTGTGCTTGCTGTAAGGGATAGGTAGCGTGTGTTCCATGCTCCTGCCACCGAACCGTATATGTCCTGCTGGGCATAATGGTTGTTGCAGTACATGGTCGATGCGTTGGTCTGCGGGTTCTGCAAGTAGTGCAGATAGTCGTAGGCATATTTTAAATTTGCTTTCAGCGCGAAGCGTTCCCACGAGTGCTTGTAGGAAGACTGTACGAAGAAGTTCTGGTCCCACTGTCGGTCGGTAGAGTCCCATTGGTCGGACAGGCGTCGGATGACAGGTCCGGGCAGTCCACGCTTGGAGTTGTAATAATATATATGTGTGGACCATCCTCGATAGAATCCTGCTGCCTCCAGTCGATAGAATGTGATGTCGGAGTTGTGGCGTGTGCCTATGGTGTCCTCCGACTCAGAGTGGAAGCCGAATTTATAGTCGCCGTCGGTATGCTGGTATTCGGCATCAACGAATAGGATGTTCTTCAACGAGAAATAGCCTTTCACCTTATTCAGTCCGAACGAGCCGATGCCGTATTCCATGGTGCATGTAGTCTCTGTTGGTCGCTTTGTCTGCATATACACCGTGGCAGCCGAGGCATATTCGGATGCCGACTGCAGACGCTCGTTGCGGTTGGCGTTGTATAATGCCACTGACTCCATGTTGGATAGCGAGTAGCGTCCGAGGTCGATTTGTCCGTTTTGTGTGTTAGTGATGCGTATGCCGTCGAGATACACGCCCACGTGTTGTGAGCCCAATGAGCGCACGTTGATGGTCTTCAATCCGCCCAGTCCACCGTAGTCCTTAATCTGTACGCCCGAGAAATACTTCAGGGCATCGGCAACTGATGTAGTGGATAGGCTTTGCAGAAGAGTGCCTTTGAGGGTTTGAGAGGGGGTGAGGTAGTGGGGACGCACGCCGACGACGGCTACATCCTGGAGTGTGTGGATGGAGTCGAGGCGCTGGGCGTGGGATGTGAGTGGAAGAGCCAGTAGGAGGACGATAAATGGGCGTAGGATATTCATGTTGTGGAATGGGTGGTGGGCGTATAATTTTTATGGGTGTTTAATATGAATGTATTATTACATCAATGCGAAAGGCGGCTATGCGCTCGCGCGTACAGCCGCCTTGTAGAATCTAACCTAATTATATGGATTGGATAAAAATACCATATCGTCGTTATTATTTCACGACAACCTTCTTGACAGTGCCGTCAGAGTAGCGCACGATGTTCACGCCCTGCTGGGGCTCGTTGATGCGGCGTCCGTCAACAGTGAAGCGAGCCACCTCGTGGCGGTTGGCAGAGGTCTGTGTTGAGGTGATTGCAGTGGCTGAGCTCTTGAGCGAGAATACAGGCATCTCTGGGAACCAGTAGTGCTTCTCCATAGGATATGAAGCCTTCATTGTGGCATCGGTAGTGCTGTATACGCGCAACTCCGACTCGTCGCCCCATGCAGAGCCCTTGGTGATGCTGAGATAAAGGTCGCCAGTCTCGGGGTTGACGCGGCAGGCGGCACCGTAGATGTAGGGCTGTGGAGCGTCGGCAGTGGTGAAGTCGAGCAAGAGAGTAGTCTCGTGGGTGTCGACATCGAACTTATAAACGTGCTGTCCGTTTGTCCATGCGCCAGTTGCACCGTTCCAGTACAGGGCGTTCTCGGTGGTTGAGGCAGTGAAGCAGTCGGGATTCCATGCACCCCAGTTGTTGGTGGGCTGCTTAGTGCCTTCGGGCAGTGCTATATTCTCGGTTGTTTCGCTTTCTGGGTCGAACTTCACGAGGTGGTCGGCAGTTTCGCCACTTCCGCCCTTTCCTGCTGTGAGCCATACAGATCCGTCCTTAGCCTCCACGATAGAGCAGTAGGTGCCGTTTTCGCCCTCGTTGTTGATGGTTTTGACGAGTTTGTCGGTCTTGGTGTCGATAACGAGTAGTCCGCGCTTCAAATCAACGGCATACACCTTGCCGTCGCGGTAGAGCATATTGCCAGTCTGGTTGTTGGTAAGTCCGTCGGTACCCTCGATGTGTGTCAGCACCTCATAGTTTTCGAGGCTTATAGCATACACGCCGTTTGTAGTGCTGAGATAGCCCTTCTTGAGTTCAGCCACAGGCAGGAAAGAACGTCCGTCGGCAGCCACTCCGTCGGCGGTCTTGATGCTGTTGATAACTGCCTTGCCCTGCATAGTTTTAGCGTCGCAAACCACGAGTGTAGGGTCACTATCGTCGGGTTTGTTGGTAGCCATCTTCTTGCTGACGATATACATGTTGTCGCCGCAGATGGTGGCGTAGCAGCCAGTAGTGCCGAGTTCTATTGTTTCGCCATTTAGAGTGATAGGCAGGCGATACTCCCATACTCCGTCGCGGTTGAGGAAGTTGAGAGTGGCGCGCTCACTGCCGAAGCTGCCCTCGTTGAGCATGAATACTCCGTCGGTGTACTCCTTCTGTTGTGCCGAGGCAGGAGTGGTGATGAACAAGCCGGCGAGAAGCGCGGCTGAGAAGATGCGTGTGAAGTTGAATTGTTTCATAAGCTTAAATGTATTTTATATATATAAGATTCTTATGGATGCTCATGTCAGTTGACACAAACGCCCATATAACTTGTTGAAAGCCAATAATATTAGTACATTGGTCCTTGATTTGCCATACACGCCCAATCCACGAGGCGCACATCGATGACATTATTTCAGCAAGCATCCCCAAGCAAGATGTTTTCGGCAGGTCTTCTGACTTACCGCCCAGACGCGAACGCCTTCCCAGCTTCGACTGTTAATGCCTTTCTGCTTAACAATCAAATGCAAGTGGCTATCTTGTTCGCGCCCGTTATAAGGGCGGCTCACAGCTGCGGGACAGTAGGGGACTATCACCCCTTTCCCTTTTAATCGCCTCTCGTATATAAAGATAAGGGAGGCGAACCGTTGCGGGTGCAAAGGTACATATTTTTTTTAAATAAGTATGAATTGGTAAATAAAAATACGTATCTTTGTAAACGTAATGATAAAAAACACAGTGTATGAAAATCTACTTTAACCATAAGGAAGAGTTATGGAATTCATGGTCGCACGGTATTGGCATTATTCTCGGACTTATTGTCGGTACCGTGTTTCTCGTTTGGTGTGGCTGGGCGCGTAATGGTTGGGCCACGGCAGGCATCATTCTCTATCTATTCGGAATGTTGTCGAGCTATATTGCCTCGACTGTATATCACGCCATCTCTGCCTGGTCGCCATGGAAGGAACGTCTGCGCAAGTGGGACCATGCTGCTATCTACTGGCATATAGCTGGCTCCTATTCGCCCATAACGCTTGTAGCACTGCGCGAGTATGGCTATTGGGGATGGGCATTGTTCATATTCATTTGGTTGGCGGCAATAGCCGGAACTATAAAGAGCTTTATGGGACTTAAGGAGCACAGTTACGTAGAGACCGTATGCTATGTTGTGATGGGACTTAGTGTTCTTGTGGCTTTCGGACCGCTCATGCATTGTGTCGACCCGTCGGCGATAGTATGGATTATTGCTGAGGGTGTGGCATATATCACGGGTGCCACCTTCTATTGTCTGCGCAAGAAGCGCTTCATGCACACCGTATTCCACTTCTTTGTGCTTGCAGGTTCGGTGTGCCACATCATTGCCGTGTGGGATATTATGATGAGATGGCTGTAGGGTAGAGTGTGGTGATACCTAAAAACGAGCTCTATAGCTGTCTTACAACATAAGAAATGAACGCTCGTTTCATTTGATATTTGGATTAGTATCAAATGGAACGAGCGTTCATTTTATATAAATTCGGTGAGAATCACATGCAGCTAAGGCTAACCTATCAATTCAGAACTGAAAAATTCAAAATCGCAGGCGAAGCCGAGAATAACTCCTAATTCAAAATTCAAAACTCCTAATTCTGACTGCGGCACGCCGCAGTCAGATCAATGTGCTTCCAGCCAATTTTCTCCCCATCCCGAGTCAGCCACGAGTGGCACTTGTAGCGGATAGGCGTTTTGCATTTCTTCAAGCACTATTTTTTCGACACGTTCTTTTTCCTCGGGCACTACCGAGAAGTTTAGTTCGTCGTGTACCTGTAGAATCATTTTCGACTTTATTCCCTCGCGGCGGAAACGCTCGAAAATTCGGACCATCGCTATCTTAATGATGTCGGCTGCTGAACCTTGAATCGGAGCGTTGATGGCGTTTCGTTCGGCAAAGTTGCGCACGGTGGCGTTGTGCGACGTGATGTCGGGCAGATAGCGGCGGCGGTGGAAGAATGTCTCGGCGTAGCCGTGCTCGCGTGCCAATTGCTTTGCTTTCTCCATGTAGGCGTGCACCTCGGGGAAAGTCTCGAAATATCCGTCTATAAGCATCTTTGCCTCGTCGCGCGAGATCTCCAGACGCTCTGCAAGTCCGAAGACAGTGATACCGTAGATAATGCCGAAGTTGGCGCGCTTTGCTTTGGTGCGTTGGTCGCGGCTCACGTCTTTTATATCCTCCTTGTAGATACGTGCGGCAGTTGCAGCGTGGATGTCGTAGCCCTCGCGGAACGCCTCAATCATGTTCTTGTCGCCAGATAGGTGGGCCATGACTCGCAACTCAATCTGTGAGTAGTCGGCCGAGAAGAACAGCTGGCCTGGTTCGGGGATAAAGCATTTGCGTATCTCTTTGCCGTCCTCGCCTCGAACGGGAATGTTCTGTAGGTTGGGGTCGGACGACGAGAGTCGGCCCGTGGCAGTGACCGCCTGGTTGAAAGAGGTGTGTATATGGCCCGTGCGTGGGTTGATGAGCTTTGGCAGGGCATCGACATAAGTTCCGAGGAGTTTCTTCAAACCACGGTGTTCGAGTATATGGTCTACTATTGGGGCTTTGGAGCGTAGCTGTAGCAACACCTCTTCGGAGGTGACGTATTGTCCGGTCTTGGTCTTTTTGGGCTTCTCCACAATCTTCATCTCGCCAAACAGCACCTCGCCCACCTGCTTAGGCGACGCAATATTGAACTCATGTCCGGCAAGCTCGTAGATGTTCTTCTCAATTTGTTTCATGCGCTCGGTGAACACCTTGGATGTATCGGCGAGTGCGTTGGTGTCGAGTCTCACTCCGTTCATCTCCATTTCGGCAAGCACGGGTACGAGAGGCATCTCTATATTATAGAAAAGGTCGTCGACCTCCGCTTCTTTGAGACGAGGCTTCAGGGCGTTGTAGAGACGCAGTGTGACGTCGGCATCCTCGGCTGCATAATCGCAGATGGCGGCAGGCGGTAGGTCGCGCATGTTTTTCTGAGTCTTGCCCTTGGGTCCAATGAGTTCGTCGATATGAATAGTCTGATAGCCGAGAAGAGTTTCGGCGAGTATGTCCATGTTGTGCTTCTGCTCGGGCTGGAGCACATAGTGAGCGAGCATGGTGTCGAACATTGGTGCTGCGAGACGCACACCATAGTTCATCAGCACTTCCATGTCGTACTTGATGTTCTGTCCTATTTTGAGTATTTTGTCGCTTTCGTATAGCGGTTTGAATATGTTAACAATTCTTTCCGCTTTTTCACGTTCGGCCGGAATCGCCACGTAAAAAGCCTTTCCTTCCTCCACCGAGAAGCTCAAACCAACCAATTCAGCATCAATTGGATTGACAGAAGTTGTCTCGGTGTCTAGACTGAGAATTTGTTTTGTAACAAAAAAATCAAATAATTTACGTGCATCATCCTCAGTTTCAATGAGTTGATAGTCGTGAGGAGTCGTTTTTAGGCTCTCAAAACTCGAAAATTCTGCAACAACCGCATCATTGGTCGGATTTTCTGCAAATAAATCGAGTTGTTGATTAACAACTTTTTGCTGTTGTTGAGGCTTCTTTACAAATTTGTCTAAAAGACTCTTAAACTCGAGTTCTGTGAATATTTCGGCGAGTCGAGCGGTGTCGGGTTCCTCAACCTTCAACGAGTCGAGATTCAAATCGATAGGCACATCGGTGCGTATGGTTGCAAGAAACTTCGACATTCGTATATCGTCGACGGCAGACTCCACCTTTTCGCGAAGCTTGCCCTTAATCTTAGCTGTGTTGTCGAGCATGTTGTCGATGCTTCCAAACTCGCCGATGAGTTTTGCGGCAGTCTTAGGTCCCACTCCCGGACATCCAGGGAAGTTGTCGGCAGAGTCGCCCATCAGAGCCAAGAGGTCGATGACTTGAGTGGTGGAGTTGAGGCTGTACTTCTCGCACACCTCTGCAGGTCCCATAGTCTCATAGCCGCCACCGTGTCGTGGTCGGAACATGAAGACGTTGTCGGTGACGAGCTGTCCGTAGTCCTTGTCGGGTGTGAGCATATAAGTAGTTATGCCCTCCTTGCCAGCCTTGGTGGCGAGAGTACCAATGACGTCATCGGCTTCGAATCCATCGACTTGCAGTACGGGGATGTGCATGGCTGTAATAATCTCCTTGATGACGGGCACAGAGGCGCGTATGTCCTCGGGAGTTTCCTCGCGTTGCGCCTTGTAGGCAGGGAAAGCCTCTTCGCGGAATGTCTTACCGTGGTCGAAAGCCACTCCGATATGTGTGGGATGCTCCTTGGTTAGAATCTCGTTGAGAGTGTTGACAAATCCCATAACGGCAGATGTGTTCATGCCCTTGGAGTTGATGCGTGGGTTCTTTATGAATGCATAATAGGCACGGTAGATGAGCGCGTAGGCGTCGAGAAGAAATAGCTTGTTCATTGTATTTATAATTATTTGGTGTAAAATTACAAAAAAAATGTCACTAATAACGGCAAAATCACTAACTTTGTACTAAATATTATAATACAATGGATTATCTGTCAATCATTAAGCAACCCATAGAGGCGGAACTCGCCGATTTTATAAGTCTTTTCAACAAGTCGCTCTCCCACGAGGACGGACTGCTCGGCTCAGCGCTTGAGCATATCCGCAAGCGTGCAGGAAAGCGCATGCGACCAATGCTGATATTGCTCATGGCGAGGAATTTCGGACAGATAAACGATGCCACGCAGAATGCTGCTGTGGGTTTAGAGCTGCTCCACACTGCCTCGCTCGTTCACGACGATGTGGTGGACGAGAGTGCCGAGCGACGCGGTCAGGCATCGGTCAATGCTACTTATGACAATAAGGTGGCAGTGCTTGTTGGCGACTATATTCTCTCTACAGCCTTGCTGTGTGTGGCTCGCACTCACTCGGAACAGATAGTAACATATCTTGCCGAACTCGGTCGCACTCTCTCCGATGGCGAGATACTACAACTGTCTAACATTGGCCGCAAGGATATATCCGAGGAAATCTACTATGATGTCATTAAACAGAAGACGGCAGCTCTTTTTGAGGCTTGTGCGGGAATTGGCGCATTGTCGTCGGGAGCTTCGGAAGAAGACGTTAAAGCGGCAAAGCTATTTGGTCAGAATCTCGGCATTATATTCCAGATACGTGATGATATATTCGATTATTACGACTCGCCCGAAATAGGTAAGCCCACTGGCAACGACATGGCTGAGGGCAAGCTGACGCTTCCCGTTATATATGCTGTGAATAATGGTGGTAGTGAAGAGATGCGCAAACTTGCGTTGAAGGTGAAAGAACATTCTGTCAATAGCGAGGAGATTGCGCGACTTGTGGAGTACACCAAAGAAAAGGGTGGTATAGAGTATGCGGAACGCCGTATGTGGGAGTTCCACGCCGAGGCACAACGCTTCCTTGACGAGAAGGTGGAGCAGCCGGATGTGAAGGCGGCTTTGCAGGCTTATCTGGATTTTGTGATAAAGAGAAATAAATAAGAAAAGAGAAGGAAAGGCTTGCTGGGACCTTGTGGGGGAAAACTAAGCCTTGATGGGTCCTTTGGGGAAACTAAGCCTTACTGGGCCTTTCTAGGCCTTCCTAAGCCATGGTTAAAAAGGCTTAGGAAGGCCTAGAAAGGCCCAGTAAGGCTTAGTTTTTAATCCTCCCAGTAAGGCTTAGTTTTAGTATCCCCTATAATCTTTTCTCGCTTTCGTCATTTGTTCTCTCATTCCTCCGCTTTCTACAAATTTTATTTCGAGTTTTTCTATTAGTTTGTTTAGCATCCAGTCGGTTTGGTGTATTAGAGTAATGGCGATATTTGCAATAGTTTCTGCAGATCGTTCTGGTATTGCTTTTCGGTAATAGGCACTGTCGTTATGTGCAGCACATGCACGTTTGGCTTGTTCATATTTAGAATTGCCAGGTAACCATTGTTCTAACCCTCTAACGCGCAGATAATCCTCGTAGTCGACAAGCAACTCTTGTAGGCTAGCCTTGGCAACATTAGTGAGTTTAATTTCTGTTTCTTTAGAGGTGTTGCCAGCTGATGCACCTTCAGCAATGTTTTGTTTGCCAGAACGTGCTGCCTGAATCATTTGATCTATTGTGCGGTCGCCCTTTTCGAGAAATTTATGAGCAAAGAAAAAGGTGATGTCGTATATACATTCTGATTTTTGATATACGATGAGATTCTTGAAAGAACCTCCGTGGGGGAGAAAAGGTTTTGGAGTAGGCATGTGGTTGTTTTTAGGATTGGTTGTTGTTAAAAATAGGTTGTTTATGATGGGGAAGTTGGGCATTTTAGGGGCTTTAATTCTGGGGGCTTTCTGGGCTTTTAATTATAAGCCTTTCTGAGGTCTTTAATTATAAGCCTTTTGGGGGCCTTTATTTATAAGCCTTTCTGGGGCCTCTATTTATAAGCCTTTTTGGGGCCTTTATTTATAAGCCTTTCTGGGCCTTCTTAGGCCTATTTACGCCTCGGCGTAGTAAGGCTTAGAGAGACCCATTAAGGCTTAGTTTCCCATTAAGGCTTAGTTTCCCATTACGGCTTAATTTCCCATTACGGCTTAGTTTCCCATTAAGGCTTAATTTCCCAGCAAGGAAAGCTCCTTTTTTAGAAGAATTTAATCTGTTCTCCCTTAATCTCGCTCAACAGCATGTTGGCCAGTCGTGATGTTCCTAATCGGAACCACTTATTGGTTAGCCATTTTTCGCCCAATACTTCTTTCACTATAGTATAGTAGATAATGGCATCCATAACGCTGTTGATGCCACCTGCAGGCTTGAATCCTATCTGTATGCCCGTCTGTTTGTGATACTCTTTGATGGCTTGACACATCACGTAGGCAGCTTCAGGAGTGGCGGCTGGTTCGAGCTTTCCTGTTGAGGTCTTGATGTAGTCGGCTCCTGCATACATCGATAGAATGGCTGCTTTCTTGATGTTTGACGCAGTCTTTAGGGCTCCGGTCTCAAGAATCACCTTCATAGGAACTTCTTCACCACAAGCAGCTTTCATCTCGGCAATGTCGTCACAAACCCCCTCGTAGTCGCCCGAGAGAAATTTTCCTACTGGCATAACGATATCAATCTCTGTGGCACCGTCGGCAACTGCAAGCGATGTCTCAGCAATCTTCACCTCAATGCGAGCTTGAGAAGAGGGGAAAGAGCCGCTCACGCAGGCAATCTCTACGCCATCTACCTCCAACGACTCTGCCACGGTGTTGGCAAAGCAAGGATACACGCAGATTGTTGCCACGTGGGGCATGTCGGGATATTCGTTGTCGAAGTCGTTGACTCGCTCTGTGAACGCAAGCACACTGGTGTCGCTGTCGGTGGTCTTCAGTGTTGTTAGCTCGATGCTGCCGAAGAGAAACTTCTTAACGTCGATAGTGTCGTTTTCATGCACTTTTTCGGCGATTATCTTGCGCACAGCATTGCGTACAGCCTGGTCGTCAATATTGGTGTTGTACTTGGCAAGAGCAATTTCGTATTTGCTTGGTGCCTGCTGAGCATTCATGTTTTCCTGGTCGTTCAGGATGATGTCTTTGATTATTCCCATTTTGTTATTCTGTTATTTTATTATTTAATTAGTTTCGGGTTGTTTTTATGGCGGTCCTTGTCGCGACTGGTCTTCTTTTCGAAGCTCTTTTTTAGGGCTTCTGTAAGGTCTACTCCAGTTTGGTTGGCAAGACAAATCAGTACCCATAGTATGTCTGCCATTTCTTCGGAAAGGTCGTGATGTTCGCCCTCCTTGAAACTCTGGTCGCCGTAGCGGCGGGCCATTACGCGAGCCAGTTCGCCCACTTCTTCGGTGAGGCAAGCCATGTTGGTTAGTTCTGAGAAGTAGCGCACTCCGTATTCCTTTATCCAACGGTCAACCGCTTCTTGTGCTTCTTTTATTGTCATATCTTTATTGTGCTATTTATATCTCCAACGAATATCCCATAAGTTTCATAAATAGGATGTATACAAGCCATATAGCGAACGTTGCAATGAAACAAATTCTTAATATTGCCCCTATCTTTTTCGACCTTTTGGCTGCACGGAAAGGGTGGGGAAATTCAATGTAGGTATCAATACTGAAACATATCATTATCAACATACATCCCGTAAATTTATACCATGCAATGTCTGCTCCCCACGACTTAGAAGTTTTTAACATTACGAGACCTATAAAGCTCAGGATGCATGCGATTACAGATATATAATCCTTCGTACTATCCTTCATAGCTTATTCTTTGTTTTTGGTATCCATGCAGATTGTCACCGGACCATCGTTGAGCAGCTCCACCTTCATGTCTGCTCCAAATTCGCCAGTGCCCACCTCTTTGCCCAAAGCCGCCGAGAGCTTAGAACAGAACTCCTCGTAGAGCGGAACGGATATCTCGTGACGTGCGGCGCGGAACCACGACGGTCGGTTGCCCTTCTTATATGAAGCATATAGTGTGAATTGGCTGACCACCAAAGCCTCGCCCTGGACATCCAGGATGGAACGGTTCATCACACCATTCTCGTCGTCGAACACGCGCAGTGCTGCCACCTTCTTTACAAGCCAGTCCACGTCGTCAGATGTGTCTGTATCTTCAATGCCAAGTAGCAGAAGATAGCCTTTGCCGATTTGTGATTTCACTGTGCCGTCGATAGTGACCGATGCGTGTTGTACGCGTTGTATTACTGTTCTCATGTCTGTATATCTATATGATTATTCTAATATTGTGTAAATGTCTAAATTTATATGTTTGTTTTATTTGATATTGTCGAAATGGTTTCTAATAATTTGGGCTTTCGAGACACCGATGATTTCGGTCAGTTCTTCGAGTTGTGCTTCGCGTATTCGCTTCACGCTCTTGAATGCTTTCAGCAGCAAGTCGCGCGTCTTTGGTCCGATGCCTGGAATGTCGTCTAATGCACTGTGCAAGGCATGCTTCGAACGCTTGTCGCGGTGGAACTGTATTGCGTATCTGTGCACCTCGTCCTGAATTTGAGTCAGTATGTGGAATAGTTCGGAGTCTGTCTTCAGGGCGATGGTCTTTGGAGGATTGCCGAAAAGCAGTTCGTTGGTGCGATGGTGGTCGTCCTTGGCAAGACCAGCAATGGGAATGTTAAGATGCAGCTCGTTCTCAACAACCTCGCGCACCACGCTCATTTGTCCCAATCCACCGTCGGTGATGATTAGGTCGGGCAGGGTAGAGCCTTCTTCCTGCATACGTGAGTAGCGGCGTCGCACCACCTCTTGCATCGAAGCATAGTCGTCGGGACCAACAACCGTTTTTATATTGTATTTACGGTAGTCTTTTTTCGACGGTTTCATGCCTTTGAAAACTATACATCCAGCCACTGCGTCTGTACCCGAAATGTTGGAGTTGTCGAAGCATTCAATCTGATATGGCAACTTTTCGAGTTGTAGCTTTTGTTGTAGCTCCTTCATCAGTCTTGTTTGTTTCTGCTCGGGGTTGAGTTTCTCTGCCTGTTTCAGGCGGTCGAACTTATACTGCTTACAGTTCATCTCACCAAATTCCAGAAGGTGCTTCTTGTCGCCGCGTTGTGGCACGAAGAAATGAGCCTCTGTCAATTCCCATTCCATGTCGAACGGCACGATGATTTCCTTGGCCTTACTTTGGAATCTCTCGCGTATTTCGGGTATCGCTGTGAGTAGCAGTTCACGATCCGACTCGTCGAGCTTTCGTTTGTATTCGAACGTGAAACTTTGGTTTACTGCCCCATTCTTCACGTGTATGTAGTTGATGAATGCTGTGCGGTTCATGTCGTCGTCGACAATAGTGAAAACGTCCACATCCGTGATGGTATGGCTCACCACTTCACTCTTGGCGCAGAAGTTTTCAATCAATAGATATTTTTGTTTCAGCTCCTCGGCTTCCTCAAACTTCAGTTCCTCCGCTTTGCGTTGCATCTCCTCGAACACATGTTGTGACAATTCGCGTGTGTTGCCTTTCAGAATCTCGCGAGCCTGTGCTATTGACGCTTGATAATCTTCGAGCGATTGTTTGCCGCAACATGGAGCTTTGCAGTTGTGGATATGGTATTCAAGACACGGCTTGTACTTGCCCTGTTCTATACCCTCCTTAGTGATAGGCATCCGGCAAGTGCGTGGCTTGTAGAGTTTGTGTATAAGTTCGAGTACAGCAAACATGCTGC
Organism: uncultured Prevotella sp.; assembly: GCA_934203355.1. Taxonomy (GTDB): domain Bacteria; phylum Bacteroidota; class Bacteroidia; order Bacteroidales; family Bacteroidaceae; genus Prevotella. Next base: position 25,087 of record CAKPZC010000028.1, read on the forward strand.
CCGTATGTGAATATGGACCGAAGAATGTTCCGAAGCGTTTGTTTATCTGTCGTGTCTTGAACACTCTTGGCAGGTATTCGTTGGTGACGCATATGCTCGGGTAGGTCTTGCCGTCTTTGAGCAGCACGTTGTAGCGTGGGTTGTATTTTTTTATAAGGCTGTTTTCAAGCAGGAGAGCGTCCTCCTCGGTATTCACCACAGTATAGCTGATGTCCTCGATTTTCGACACAAGCACTTTGGTCTTAAACCTGTCTACCTCCTTGTGGAAGTAGCTCGACACACGCTGCTTCAGCCGCTTTGCCTTACCTACGTAGATGATGGTATGGTCGGCATCATAGAACTGGTAGCTGCCAGGTCTGTCGGGCATGTTTAGCACGATGTTCTTCAGTCGTTCTATGCGTTTGTCGTTGTCTTCTTTTTTCATGTTGCCTGTTGTTTTGTTTTACCTGTACTGTATGTAAGTGGCTTGAAACTAAGATGCTTGTCCTGTTTTGTTTCACGTGGAACTACAACCTGTACACCTGTAGTCTATTGTTCCTTTTCTTTGTCTTGTACTCTTTATGGAAAGGCGCGGCAAGCCTGTGTGCCTGTCGCGCCTACTCCTGTAGTGGCTCCTGTGTTATATGTTCTTGATGAAATCTGTTCTGTATGCCAATCTGGGTTTTAAGTATTGCGAACAATGGTTATCAAGAAATACAAATCTCCTTGTCTACCCGTATCTCTTCAACTTGTATCTTGTCAACTTGTATCTCTTCAACTCATATCTTGTCAACACGTCAACTTGTCAACTCGTCAACTATAAATTTATATCTGTATTAGCGATGATATCTCGATGTCTTTGTCGAATCCTTCGCGTCCGTTGAGTCCTTCGTTTACGAGCTCAATGATAAAGTTGGCATACACCTTCTTTGGATTGAACTTCTTTACTAAGTTGTAGGCTGCCTTCATTGTTCCTCCCGTGGCGAGCAGGTCGTCGTGTAGAAGTATAACATCGTTCTCATCGATAGCGTCCTTATGAATCTCGATAGTGTCCTTGCCATACTCCTTGGCATAACTCTCCTGTATCGTGTCGCATGGCAGTTTGCCTGGTTTGCGGCACAACACCACGCCAGCTCCGAGGCGAAGGGCGAGAGCGGACGACATTACAAAGCCGCGCGACTCGATGCCTACAATCTTCGTTATGCCCTTGTCTTTGTATATCTCGTACATCTCGTCGCATATCTCCTGTAGACAAGCATTGTTCTTGAATAGTGTTGTGACGTCGCGGAAGTTAACTCCTTCTTTCGGCCAATCTGGTATGCAACGCAGATTGTCAAGCAATAATTTGTTGTTCATTATCAGTTCTTTAATATATGTTTGTTATTGTATTCGTTTCACGTGAAACCTGTGAAGCGGCATGAGCCGCATAGAATGTTGAGTGTTGATGTTGAATGTTGAATTGTCGGCTTGCAGCCGATGTGGAATTAATCAGTTTTGAATTAGGATTATGAACGCTACCGACATTCATGTCCTGTTGTTTTTCCTGTCAATACAAAATAATCATTTACTTTTATTGCTCAATTCTACATTCCTAATTCTACATCGGCTGCAAGCCGACAATTCAACATTCAACACTCCACATTCAACACTCCACATTCCACATTCGCATCAGCGTCTCATTAGTACTAGTAGCACATTGATGTCGCTTGGCGACACACCTGGAATGCGTGATGCCTGTCCGAGAGTCTCGGGATTGATGCGCATTAGCTTCTGTCTTCCCTCTGTGGATATCTCATGGAGTTGATCGTATTTGAAGTGACCTTTGATTCGGATATCCTCAAGTCGATGCATCTTGTCGGCTATTTGTCGTTCGCGTTTTATGTAACCGTCATACTTTATGAGTATTTCGGCTGCCTCGGTTATTTCCTCTTGTCTTGGGGCGTTGGTGTCGAGTGTAGCCTGTAGGGTTGGAATAGCCGAAGCAAGTTGTTTAATGCTAAGTTGCGGTCGCGCTATCAGACTTGATATGGTAGAACCAAATTGCATTGGAGTTGTTCCGAAAGATTCGAGAGTCGTGTTGATGTCGCGTGGTTTCACGTTGGTAGAGTTGCAAAACTCTACGATGCGTTCAATCTCCTTCTTCTTCTTTATCCACCAGTCGTAACGTTCGCGTGATGCAATGCCGAGTTCGTAGGCCTTTTCCGTGAGACGAGCGTCGGCATTGTCTTGTCTTAGCAATATGCGATATTCGGCTCTTGACGTAAACATGCGGTAAGGCTCGTCCACTCCCTTTGTGGTGAGGTCGTCGATGAGTACGCCAATATATCCTTCGTCGCGTTTCATGACAAACGGTTCTGAACCTCCGCACATCAGTGCCGCGTTGATGCCCGCCATCAGTCCCTGTCCGCCTGCCTCCTCATAACCGGTAGTTCCGTTCACCTGTCCGGCAAAGAACAGTCCCTTCACTATTTTCGATTCCAATGATGGTTTGAGTTGTGTCGGGTCGAAGTAGTCGTATTCTATTGCGTATCCTGGTCGGTAGACCTTTATGTCGCGGAACGCTTTTATTTTCTTCAATGCTTCGAGCTGCACATCCATCGGCATTGACGACGAGAATCCGTTAAGATACATTTCGTTGGTGTCCTCGCCTTCTGGTTCAAGGAATAATGGGTGCTGGTCCTTGTCGGGGAAAGTCATGAGTTTGGTTTCTATCGACGGGCAATAGCGTGGTCCGGTAGACTGTATCTGTCCGTTGTAGAGTGGGGAGTCGGCTATAGCGTCGCGCAGAGTGTCGTGCACCTCTTTATTTGTATAAGTAGTCCAGCATGGCAATTGTTGCAGATGTCGTGGAGCCGTCATGTATGAGAATCCGTGATAGTCGGTCTCGCCCGGTTGGCATTCCATATCCTCGAAGTGTACAGAGCGTCGGTCGATGCGCACCGGAGTTCCAGTCTTCATTCGTGACGCGTTGATGCCATGTCGTGTGATGCTCTCGGTGAAGTGAAGCACTGCAGGTTCGGCGCATCGTCCTCCAGCCACCTTTCGTCGTCCCACGTGCATGAGTCCGTTGAGGAAAGTTCCAGCAGTAATAACCACCGCTTTGGCTCGGAACGTCACTCCCCATACCGTTTCTACTCCCACCGCCTCGCCGTTCTCCACGAGCAGTTCGCATGCCTCGTCCTGCCAGATGTCGAGTCCTTCGACTTGGTCGAGCCTTGTGCGCCATTCCCATATGAACTTGCCACGGTCGCACTGTGCCCTTGGGCTCCACACTGCCGGTCCCTTTCCTCGGTTCAGCATGCGGAACTGTATTGATGTGGCGTCGGTCACGAGTCCCATCTCTCCTCCCATGGCGTCGATTTCGCGCACTATCTGTCCCTTAGCAATACCTCCCACAGCGGGATTACAGCTCATCTGTCCGATCTTGTTCATGTCCATCGTCACGAGGCACGTCTTTGCCCCCATGCGTGCGGCGGCGGCAGCTGCCTCGCATCCGGCATGTCCACCCCCGATAACGATAACGTCGTAATTGAAATTCATATATTGATTGTCGATGTTGTTTTGTGTGTTATGGCGCAAAGCCATACCTCATAAGTTTTATGTTCGCAAAATTAAGAATAAAAAATGATTTTTGAAGAGAAATAGTTTGATTTATCATCAAATTTCAGTATTTTTGCAGTCTGTAAGGATGGGACTAATACCTATTATATAGTATGGTGGCAAAGTGGTTGTGTCATATTGCAATCAAAGGTCGGATATAACCTTCCAAAAAGTAGCTATAACATTATAATAGGAGAGAAAAGATTTATGTCTTTTGTTTTCCCTTACCGGCTCTGGTGGCGCTGTTGACGGCATCGCTTACTAAACTGTAAACCTTAAAGGATGAAATTTTAATAATTCTAACAGTTAATAATTTTAATTTAAATCATTTATGTGGTTAATCAATTCATCTATCGGTAGAAAGGTGGTGATGGCCTTGACTGGTGTCGCACTTGTTCTATTCCTGACATTCCACATGTCAATGAATGTTGCTGCTCTCTTCTCAGGAGATGCTTACAACACTATCTGTGAGTTACTCGGTGCCAACTGGTATGCCGTAGTTGCGACAATGGGCTTGGCTGCCCTCGC